>NZ_JBOGDB010000055.1:0-10491 GCF_050701515.1 Mycobacterium sp.
CACCGGCGAGGTCGGCGCCGCCCGCGCCGGCGTGTTCGGCGTCGCTTGCGGCGGCCTGCAACACCGACACGATGGTGCCCGGCACGGATTCGCCCATCGACGCGACGACCCGACCGACCGCATGGCGCAGCGAGGCGCCCAGGACGACGCCGTCGATGTCGCTCAGCTCGCCACCGCGGTCGGCGGCGGCCGCGGCGGTGACGTCGGCCAGGCCACGCAGAATCTGCGACAGGATCACCCCGGAGTTGCCCCGGGCGCCGTGCAGCGCGCCGTCGGCCAGCGCGGCGGCCACCTGCGCGACGTCAGCACCGCCGGCCGCCGAGTCTGCCTGCGCCCACGCCGAGCGCATGGTGAAGAGCATGTTCGTTCCGGTGTCGGCGTCGGCCACCGGGAAGACATTGAGCAGGTTGATCTCGTCGGTGTGGGCGATCAGGTCACCGACCGAGGTGTGGGCCCAGTCGCGCAGCGCTGACGCATCGAGCCGTCGACACGACTCTCCCATCTGTCACCCACCTCCCACCTCCAGTGACGGACCTCCCGGTGGGCGCCAGCCTATCCATTGCCGACGACACCGCCGGTCACAACGACCAGCCTGGTCCGCAGCCGGTGAACATCGTTTTGGCGTTCGCTTTGCGGCCCGGTATCCTGGTCAGGTTGTCGGGTCGACCCGTCGCCGGTATCCGGCGACATCAACCCAGACCCCCTGTACTGATCCGAGGAGTTCTCGATATGGCTGCCGTGTGCGATATCTGCGGGAAGGGCCCCGGCTTCGGCAAGTCGGTGTCGCATTCCCATCGCCGGACCAGCCGTCGGTGGGATCCCAACATTCAGACCGTGCGCGCCGTGACCCATCCCGGCGGCAACAAAAAGCGCATCAACGCCTGCACGTCCTGCATCAAGGCCGGCAAGGTCGCCCGCGGCTAGAACATTTAGGGCAGCCGCCAGTCGACCGGGTCGGCGCCCATCTGGACCAGTAGGTCATTGGCGCGGCTGAACGGCCGCGATCCGAAGAATCCCCGCGACGCCGACAGCGGCGAGGGATGCGGCGACTCGATCGCGATGCAGTCACCCTGCAGCATCGGCCGCAGCGTCGACGCGTCGCGGCCCCACAGCACCGCCACCATCGGCTGCGACCGCGCCACCAACGCCCGGATCGCGGACTCGGTGACCGCTTCCCAGCCCTTGCCCCGATGCGACGCGGGAGTCCCTGGCCGCACGGTCAGCACCCTGTTGAGCAACAGCACCCCGCGCTCCGCCCATGGCGTGAGATCGCCGCTGGACGGTTCGGGATACCCGAGGTCGGTGGTGTACTCGGCGAAAATGTTGGCCAGGCTGCGCGGCAGCGGCGACACGTCGGCGCCCACCGAGAAGCTCAGCCCGACCGCATGACCCGGGGTGGGATAGGGGTCCTGGCCGACGATGAGCACCCGCACCTGTTCGAATGGAAAAGTGAAGGCACGCAAGATGTTCGGACCGGCGGGCAGGTACCGACGACCGGCCGCGAGCTCGGTTCGCAGGAACTCCCCCATCTGCGCGACCTGACCGCCGACAGGCTGCAGTGCGCGCGCCCAGCCCTCCTCGACCAGTTCATGCAGCGGCCGTGCCGTCACGAGATGACAACCTAGCGGCTTTCGTCACGGAATGACTGCCAGCCCGGATTTCCGTGCCACGCGGCGTCATCCACCAGCACCCTCGCCGGTCCGTCGATCACCCGGCCGATGACCCGCCAGCCGTCCGGCGGCGCTCCGCGGAACGCTGCGACCAGGGCGTGGTCCTCCCCGCCGCCGAGCACCCAGTCCCACCCGTCGACGCCCGCCGCGCTGGCGGCGTCGGCCAGGGCGTCGCGGTCGGCGGCCAGTGCGGCGGTGGATACGTCGATCCCGACACCGGACGCCTCGGCGATGTGCCCCAGATCGGCCAGCAGTCCGTCGGACACGTCCGTCATCGCGGTCGCACCCGCCTCGGCGGCGGCGCGGCCCTGACCGTAGGGAACCTCGGGTGTCAGGTGCCGGCGGCGCAGCACGTCGAATCCGTCGATGCCGTGGCGGTGGAGGGTATATCCGGCCGCTGACCGGCCCAGCTCGCCCACCGCGGCCAGGGTGTCACCCGCTCGGGCACCACCGCGGCGCACCGGCGGCGCTCCGCCGAGATCGCCGAGCGCGGTCACCGAGATCACCCATTGCGGCGCGCTGACCAAGTCACCACCGACGATCCCGGCCGCTGTCCGGCGGGCCTCCTCCCACATGCCGTCGGCAAGTTCCTGTGCCCGCGCAGCCGGGGTGTCACCGGGTGCGCCGAACGCGACCACGAATGCCGTGGCGCGGGCACCCATCGCCTCGACGTCGGCGGCGTTCTGCGCGATGGCCTTGCGGCCCACGTCATGTGGTGACGACCAGTCCAGCCGGAAGTGCCGACCCTCGACGAGCATGTCGGTGGACACCACCGTCCTGCCGTCGCCGGCGACGACGATCGCGGCGTCATCGCCGGGGCCGAGCTCGACGGCGGCCGGCTGGTCGCGCCCGCGCACGAGCCGGTCGATGACGGCGAACTCCCCCAGCCCGGCCAGGCTTTCCGAGCTTTCTGGGGGCTCCTCGTTCGCCATGGCACCTCCTGCGGCGGAGTCTATGCAGCCCATAGAGTTGCCGGTGTGGCACCCTCGACTGACGGCAGCCGGGACGGGCCGCCGCGGGCGTTGTTGATCGCGGCGATCGCGGTGGCCGGTGTGGCCGTCGCCGCGGTGCTGGTCATCGCGGCCACCCGGCAATCGCCGCCGCAGCAACCCGTGGTCATCGCGTCGGTGCCCGCACCGCAGGCAGGCAGCCCCGAGTGCGAGGCGGTGCGCAGCGCGCTCCCCGAGGACTTGGGCGACTATCGACGGGCCGCGACGGCCGATCCCACCCCGGCGGGCGCCGCGGCCTGGCGGGCCGCGGACGACTCCGAACCGGTCATCCTGCGCTGCGGGCTCGACCGGCCCGCCGAGTTCGTCGTCGGCGCACCCATTCAGGTCGTCGACGCGGTGGGTTGGTTCGAGGTCGCCGACGACACCGGCTCGGACCGCAGCACCTGGTTCGCGGTGGATCGCCCGGTATATATAGCCCTGACGCTGCCGCAGGGGTCGGGCCCGACGCCGATTCAGCAGATTTCGGAGGTCATCGCGGCGACCATGCCGGCGAAACCGATCGACCCGGCGCCCGCGCGCTAGCGCAGTCCGGTGCCCCGCGCCAGCGCGGTATCGACCATCGTCGCCAACAAGGTCGGATAGTCCACCCCGCTGGCCGCCCACATCCTCGGGTACATCGAGATCGTGGTGAACCCGGGCATCGTGTTGATCTCGTTGACGACCGGCCCGTCTTCGGTGAGGAAGAAGTCGACGCGGGCCAGGCCCTGGCAGTCGATCGCGTGGAACGCCCGGATGGCAAGCCGGCGCACCTCGTCGCTGACGTCGTCGTCGATCTTGGCGGGGACGTCGAGCTCGGCGGCGTCCTCGAGGTATTTGGTGGCGAAGTCGTAGAACGCGTCCTCGCGACCCCGCACACCGGCCACCCGGATCTCGCCGACGGTGCTGGCTTCGACCCGTCCGTCGGGGAACTCCAATACCCCGCACTCCAATTCGCGCCCGGGTACCGCCGCCTCGACGATCACCTTCGGGTCGTGACGGCGAGCCTGCGCGATCGCCTCGGGCAGCTGATCCCAGCTCGCCACCCGGCTCACCCCGATCGACGACCCGCCGCGCGCGGGCTTGACGAATACCGGAAGCCCGACCCGCTCGCGCTCGTCGAGGTCCAAAGTGTCCTGCCGTGGCCGCAGCACGGCCTGAGCGCCGATCGGCAGACCTTCGGCGGCGAGCAGCTTCTTGGTGAACTCCTTGTCCATGCCGGCGGCGCTGGCCAGCACACCCGCGCCGACATACGGCACGCCGGCCAGCTCGAGCAGACCCTGGATGGTGCCGTCTTCCCCGTACGGGCCGTGCAGCACCGGGAACACCACGTCGACAGCCTGCAGGAGCTCACCGGCCCCCTGGCCGAGGGACAGCAATTGGCCACGGCGACTTGGGTCGGCCGGCAGGGCCAGCGCGGTGCCCGACGTGCCGCTCACCTCGGGCAGGCGGCCGTCGGTGATCGCCAGAGTGTCGGGCCGGGCATTGGTGAGCACCCACGATCCGGCCGGCGTGATACCGACCGCGACCACTTCGAAACGCCCGGGGTCGAGGTGGCGCAGGATGCTACCTGCGGAGACGCATGAGATCGCGTGCTCGGAACTGCGTCCGCCGTAAACGACAGCAACACGGACGCGCCCGGCGGTGCCGGGCTGGTGGCGGGCAGTCACAACCTAGAGAGGCTACCGCCCTCGCCGAAAGCCGCCCGTTGCAGCGGGACGACGTGGCCTTTCACCCCAGCGCACGCTCGATATCGGCGATCAGATCGTCGGCGTCTTCGATGCCGGCCGAGATGCGGGCGAATCCGGCGCCGACTGCATCGCCCCAGCGCGCACGGCGGTCCACCGATGTGTGGATGCCGCCGAAACTGGTGGAGGCGATCAACAGCTCGCTGCGCTCCACCAGGGCATGCACCGCCGCCGCGTCGGCCAGCTCGACAGCGACCAAGCCACCGAACCGCTTCATCTGCGCGCAGGCGACGGGATGCGACGGATCGTCGGGCAGGCCGGGATAGCGCACCGCGCGCACGGCGGGGTGGCCACGCAGCATCACGGCCAGCGCCTGGGCGTTGTGGCATTGGCGTTCGAACCGCAGGCCCGCGCTGCCGAGGCTGCGCAGCACCAGCCACGCCTCGAACGCGCCCAGGATGGGCCCGGCCAGCAGGCGGTCTCGCTCCACCGCCGCCATCAGGTCGGGGTGACTACCGGCGACGTATCCCGCGACGAGATCGCTGTGGCCGGAAAGTGCCTTTGTGGCGCTGGCCACGACCAGGTCGGCGCCCATCGACAGCGGTTGCTGGCCGAGCGGGGTCGCCGTGGTGTTGTCGACAACCAAGGTTGCGCCGCGACCACGGCAGATCAGGGCAAGCCGGTGTAGATCGACGACATCGAGACCCGGGTTGACCGGCGACTCGGCGAGCACGACATCGGCATCCGCCGCGACGTCATATATGTTGGCTGTC
The DNA here is from genome assembly GCF_050701515.1 of Mycobacterium sp. GTDB lineage: Bacteria > Actinomycetota > Actinomycetes > Mycobacteriales > Mycobacteriaceae > Mycobacterium. The sequence goes on from NZ_JBOGDB010000055.1 coordinate 5,118, forward strand.
GTCGCATCGACTACCGTAACGTCTTGGAGTGCAAGGTATTCCACGGCATAACGGCGCACTTGATAATAGCCATCCGCAGGTATCACCAGCTTCGAGCCCGGTTTGGTGAGGACCCGCATCACCGACGTGATCGCGGCCATTCCCGAACCGAACGTCAACGCGTCCGTAGCCCCTTCCAGCTCCGCAAGCGCCGATTCCAGCTGACGCCACGTCGGATTAGAACTGCGGCCATAGCTGTCGAGTCCCTCCGATTCGTCGGACGACAGATAGTAGGTAGACGCCGGCACAGGCTGCGGTGCCACCGGATGACCCGGGATCGCCTGCGAAGCAACGGCTTTCACGCTGCGGGTAGAATCGCCGTACTGGCCGTCCATGGAATCTATTCCGGCTTGGTGCTACGACCCAGCAGCAGAGCGACTGCCTCGTAGACCGACAGTCCCTTGTGGCACACTCGGTGCACCGCTTCGGTGAGTGGCATTTCGACGTCGTAGCTCGACGCCAGTGCCAATACCGATTCGCACGAGCTGACGCCTTCGGCGATGTGCCCACCCGCCGCCAGCATCGCCGATTCCAACGTCTCACCTCTGCCCAGCCGCTCACCGAACGAGCGGTTGCGCGACTGCGACGACGTGCACGTCGCGACGAGATCGCCCAGGCCGGCGAGGCCCGCCAACGTGGCGGGCGTGGCACCCAACGCGATTCCCAGGCGCATGATCTCGGCCAGGCCGCGGGTGATGATCGCCGCCGCAGTGTTCTCACCCAGCCCGACGCCGGCCGCCATCCCGCATGCCAGTGCGATCACGTTCTTACATGCACCGCCGACTTCGGTGCCGATCACATCGGCGTTGGTATAGGGCCGGAAGTATCCGGTGGACAGGGCCCGCTGCAGGGACACCGCGCGGCCGGAGTCGCTGCAGGCGACAACGGTGGCCGCGGGCTGTTCGTCGGCGATTTCGCTGGCCAGGTTCGGGCCGGAGACGACCGCTACCCGCGACGCGTCGGCGCCGGTCAGCTGGATCACCACCTGACTCATCCGCATCAGCGTGCCCAGCTCGATGCCCTTGGCCACGCTGACCAGCGTGGCGTCGTCGCCGATCAAGTCGGTCCAGCAGGTTAGGTTGTCCCGCAGAGTCTGCGATGGCACCGCAAGCAGCACCGTGCACGCCCCGGCCAGCGCCGCGGCGGCATCGCTGGTCGCGCGGATCGATTTCGGTAGTTCGACCTCGCCGAGGTACGCGGTGTTGCGACGGGTGTCGTTGATCTCATCGGACAGCTCGGGACGGCGGGTCCACAACGTCACGTCGTTGCCCGCATCCGCCAAGACCTTGGCCAGTGCCGTCCCCCACGCACCGGCCCCCATTACCGCCGCCTCGACCACGGCTTCAACCCTAGCGGGGCGACGATCAAGCGGCGCGAGCCGCGTTGAGGAGGCCCGCCATCCAATCGAGCGTGGCGCGTCGCGGTGATATCGCGACTGTGACGGCGGACGCGGCTGGCAGGATGAGAGCTCATGAGCGGCACGCAGCCCGGCGGGCCCCCGGATGTCGGACTGGTCATCGCCGTCAAGCGGCTCACCGCCGCCAAGACCCGGCTGGCGCCGGTCTTCTCGGCGGCTACCCGCGAAGGCGTGGTGCTGGCCATGTTGGTGGATACCATCAACGCCGCGTTGTCGGTGGCCGCGCTGCAGATGGTTACCGTCGTGACACCCGACCAGATCGCCGCCGATGCCGCACGGGAGCTGGGCGCGCAGGTGCTGGCCGACCCGACTCCGGACGGCCACCGCAATCCGCTCAACAACGCGATCGTCGAAGCCGAAGAGGTTGTCCGCGAGACGACGCCGAATATCGTTGCGCTGCAGGGAGATTTACCAGCGCTGCAACCGCAGGAACTTGCCGAGGCGATCACCGCCGCGCGCGGTTACCCGCGTAGCTTCGTCGGCGATCGACACGGCACGGGCACCGCGGCGCTGTTTGCGTTCGGCGTTGGGTTGGAACCTCAGTTCGGCCCCGATTCGGCTCGGCGGCATCAGCATTCGGGGGCCATCGAACTGACCGGGGCGTGGCCGGGCTTGCGCTGCGATATCGACACACCCGACGACCTGCTGGTGGCCCGGAGGCTCGGTGTCGGTGCGGCGACGACGCAGGCCATCGGCCGGCAAAGATGAACAGCAGTCGACGGATATTTGGTCTCGGTGGCAGTTCTGCTGGTCGATGAGGGATGATCGGTGGGATGACCGAAGCCGAAGCCGAAGTTCGACCCGACGACACCGTGCTGGTGTCGGGTGACTCGGCGCCGGAGGCACCACCTGCGGCGACGGCGCCCAGGGTGGAAGATGCGCTGCCCGATGACCGGTATCTCAACCGCGAGCTGAGCTGGTTGGATTTCAACGCCCGGGTGCTGGCGCTGGCCGCCGATACGTCACTTCCACTGCTGGAGAGGGCGAAGTTCCTGGCGATCTTCGCGTCCAATCTCGACGAGTTCTACATGGTGCGGGTGGCCGGCCTGAAGCGTCGCGACGAAATGGGGTTGTCGGTACGTTCTGCCGACGGCCTGTCACCCCGCGAGCAGCTGCGTCGGATCAGCGAGCGCACCCAGCAGATCGCCAGCCGGCACGCCCAAGTGTTCCTGGATTCGGTGCGTCCGGCGCTGGCCGACGAGGGGATGGTGATCGTCACGTGGGCCGAGCTCGACGAGGCCGAGCGCAGCCAACTGTCGGCCTACTTCCACGAGCAGGTGTTCCCGGTGTTGACGCCGCTGGCGGTCGACCCCGCTCATCCGTTCCCGTTTGTCAGCGGGCTGAGCCTGAACCTGGCCGTCACCGTGAGGCAGCCCGACGACGGCGGCCAGCACTTCGCCCGAATCAAGGTGCCCGACAACGTCGACCGCTTCGTTGAATTGGACAGCCGCGACCGCGAGTTGCGTTTCCTGCCGATGGAGGAACTGATCGCGGCGTTTCTGCCGGTGCTGTTCCCCGGCTTGGAGATTGTCGAGCACCACGCGTTCCGCATCACCCGCAACGCGGATTTTGAGGTCGACGAGGACCGCGACGAAGACCTGCTGCAATCGCTCGAACGCGAGCTGGCGCGGCGGCGGTTCGGCTCCCCGGTGCGGCTCGAGGTCGCCGACGACATGACCGAGAGCATGCTGGAGCTGCTGCTGCGCGAACTCGAAGTCGACACCGGTGACGTCATCCAGGTGCCTGGGTTGCTGGATCTTTCGTCGCTGTGGCAGATCTACGGTGTCGACCGCCCGGACTTGAAGGACCCGCCGTTCGTGCCCGCCACACCACCGGCGTTCGGCGAGCGCGAGACACCAAAGAGCATCTTCGCGACGCTGCGCGACGGGGATGTACTCGTACACCACCCGTACGATTCGTTTTCCACCACGGTGCAACGGTTCATCGAACAAGCCGCCGCGGATCCCAACGTACTGGCGATCAAGCAGACGCTGTATCGCACTTCCGGCGATTCGCCGATCGTCAACGCGTTGATCGACGCCGCCGAGGCCGGCAAGCAGGTTGTCGCGCTGGTGGAGATCAAGGCGCGGTTCGACGAGCAGGCCAACATCAAGTGGGCCAGGGAGCTGGAGAAGGCCGGCGTACACGTGGTCTATGGGTTGATCGGGCTGAAGACGCACTGCAAGACGGCACTGGTGGTACGCCGGGAAGGGTCGATGATCCGGCGCTACTGCCACATCGGCACCGGCAACTACAACAGCAAGACCGCACGGTTGTACGAGGATGTCGGGCTGTTGACCGCGGCACCCGACATCGGCGCCGACCTCACCGACCTGTTCAATTCCCTGACGGGTTACTCGCGGAAGGACTCATACCGCAACCTGCTGGTCGCCCCGCACGGCGTGCGCAAGGGCATCATCGAGCGCATCGAGCACGAAGCCGCGGCCACCCGCGCGGGCGCCGAGGGCCGAATCCGGCTGAAGGCAAACGCGTTGGTGGACGAGCAGGTGATCGACGCGCTGTATCGGGCATCGCAGGCCGGCGTGCGGGTCGAGGTGGTGGTGCGGGGCATTTGCGCGCTGCGGCCCGTCGCGCCGGGATACTCCGACAACATCGTGGTGCGCTCCATTCTGGGCCGCTTCCTCGAGCACTCCCGAATCATTCACTTCCGTGCCATCGACGAGTTCTGGATCGGCAGCGCCGACATGATGCACCGTAATCTCGATCGACGCGTCGAAGTGATGGCTGAAGTGAAGGATCCGAGGTTGAAGGCTCAACTAGACGAAGTGTTCGAGTCCGCGATGCACCCCGCGACCCGCTGCTGGGAGCTGGGCGCCGATGCAAGTTGGACAGCATCGCCACAGGAGGGCCAGACCGTGCGCGACCATCAGGTGTCGTTGATGGAACGTCACCGGCATCCTTGATATCCACCTGCAGGAGTTGAGGTGCCGAAGGAGACCCCGGCGACCGATGAGGTCACGGCGAACACGGCCGTGCAGGCCGCCGGTGCGGTGTTGTGGCGCTCAAATGGCGCTGACCCAGAAGTGGCGGTGATCCACCGCCCGCGCTACGACGACTGGTCACTGCCCAAGGGCAAGGTCGACCCCGGCGAGACCGAACCCATCGCCGCCGTGCGGGAGGTGCACGAGGAAACGGGCTACTGCTCCCATTTGGGTCGGCGGCTGACCTCGGTGAGCTATCCGGTCGAACAGGGCATCAAGAAAGTCCGGTACTGGGCAGCCCACAAGGTCGACGGCGAATTCATTCCGAATCCCGAGGTCGACCAGTTGTTGTGGCTGCCGGTGCCGGCGGCGATGAAGCGGTTGGGCTATCGACACGATCGAAAGGTGTTGCGCCGGTTCGCGAAACTACCGGTCGACACCCAGACCGCATTGATCGTCCGGCACGGCACCGCAGGCAGCAAGTCTCGCTACCAGGGCGATGATCGGTTGCGCCCGCTGGACACGCGGGGCCGTGCCCAAGCCGAATCACTGGTCGGCCAACTGCTGGCGTTCGGCGCCAACAAGCTCTACGCCGCGGACCGGTTGCGCTGCCACCAGACCCTCGAACCATTGGCCGAAGAACTGGGCGTTCCAATCCACGACGAGCCGCTGTTGACCGAGGAAGCCTACACGGACGACCGCAAGGCCGCCCGCCATCGTGTTCTCGAGATCGCCACCGAAGGGGGCACACCGGTGATCTGCACGCAGGGAAAGGTGATTCCCGACCTGATCGCGTGGTGGTGCGAGCGCGAAGGTGTGCGTCCGGACAAGTCGCGCAACCGCAAGGGCAGCACCTGGGTGATGTCGTTGTGGCAGGGCCATTTGGTGGCCGCGGACCATATGGGTAGTCCGCTGGCCGCCAAGAAGTAGAAGCGCCGACGGTCGCGTGTCACGCCGGCACGCCGCGGGTCACACC
>NZ_JBOGDB010000056.1:0-6354 GCF_050701515.1 Mycobacterium sp.
GCGGTATGTCCCGGATCGTTCGACCCGGTGACCCTCGGCCACATCGACATCTTCGAGCGTGCGGCCGCCCAGTTCGACGAGGTCGTGGTGGCCGTGTTGATCAACCCCAACAAGGAGGGCATGTTCAGCCTCGACGAACGCATCGCGATGATCACCGAGTCGACCATGCACCTGCCCAACCTGCGCGTCGAGCCGGGCGAGGGCCTCGTCGTCGATTTCGTCAAGGCACGCGGGCTGACCGCGATCGTGAAGGGGCTGCGTACCGGCACCGACTTCGAATACGAGCTGCAGATGGCGCAGATGAACAAGCGCATCGCCGGGGTGGACACGTTCTTCGTCGCCACCACGCCGAAGTATTCGTTTGTGTCCTCGTCGCTGGCCAAGGAGGTGGCATCGCTGGGCGGGGACGTCTCGGAGCTGCTGCCCGGGCCGGTAAACGAGCGATTGCAGGAAAAGATGAAGGGCGCGAAGGGTTCTCCATAGCTATGGCGCTGGATCTTCGAGTATCTCGTCGGCTACGACGATCGGCGATACTCAGCAACCGCCACGCGCAGACCCTGCGCCCCTCGACCGGCAACAAGATGAACGGTAAGTCCAGCGCCCGAGCATCAGCCGGACCCACGCCGTTGCCGCGAAGGCTGCGTCGGGGGCGAACAGCCGGCCGCCATGTGCGATTCATCGGCAACCCAGCCGCCGACGCAACAGCGGCAATCCTGGACCGTCGAGCTTGTCGAGCAGGACGGTGCGGCCGCTCACGCACATCATCAGAGCCATTGCCGGCCCACGGATCTCAGCACCCTTGCCCCAACACAGCCCTACATCGGTGCCATAGAGCGAAAGCCCATGCAGTCTGCCTAGAGGCACAAAGCCAAACGGCCACGGGCCGGTCAGAAAATCAAGCGCCAGGGCCACCAGCTCGGGATCAGGTTTATAGGGCAGATTCAGCGGTATTCGGATATCCCCGCTATGCACGAGAATGTCGGCGAGCGGATCAAGCGGTCCAAATAGCGGCGGACTCAACGGGTGATCGGCACAACGGCACAGCGTGTCAGCGATCTCGCCGGCCGGTAGCTCGGCACGACGACGCGCCAACTCATCGATTGCGCGAGCCATGCTGCCACGCCGGGCCGCCGTCCGCATGAACACCCCGAAGCTGTCGGCGAACACACTGACCAGATGGGCCGCCACGGTCTTCACGTCCCAGCCCTCGCACAAGCTCGGGGTTGCCAGCTGTGAATCATCTAGGCTGTCGAGCAAACCGGCGATCTGACGTCGCTGCTCCGCCACGGCAGCAAAGATGAATTCCCGGTCGGCTCGCATCAGTGACGTGTCCGATGTCCCCAGCATCGGCCGATCTTGATATTGGCCACGGTTGTGCCCCTCCGCAATGAACCACTTGAGTGGACCGCCCCGCATGCTACCCGGACCATATATTTGGTCTGCCGGTTCGACGGCGGATGGTTCTGGCCGAGAGCCCCAGCGCGGAGCCGAACTGGCGATTGGCTCCCGCATTGACATAATGGATGCCGATGCGATTCAGCCGAGAGTTGCGCGGGCCTGGGGTGCTGCTGAAAGCCGAGGGGCGACACACCGGCGGTGTTAGCGTAGTCACAGGGGTAACACCAGGCACACTGGTAACTAACAACTACGCCTGGAGGGTGTGCCGTGTACCGAGTATTTGAAGCGCTCGACGAGTTGGGCGGGATCGTTGAGGAAGCTCGCGGCGTGCCGATGACGGCGGGTTGTGTGGTGCCCCGCGGCGACGTCCTCGAGCTGATCGACGACATCAAGGACGCCATCCCCGGCGAACTCGACGACGCACAGGACGTGCTGGACGCACGGGATTCGCTGCTGAAGGAGGCCAAGGAGCACTCCGACTCGATGGTGGCGACGGCCCGCGCGGAGGCCGACTCGATGCTCAATCATTCCCGCACCGAAGCCGACCGGCTGCTGGCCGACGCCAAGTCCCAGGCCGACCGGATGGTCGCCGAGGCTCGCCAGCACAGCGAGCGGATGGTCGGGGAGGCCCGGGAGGAAGCCGCCCGCGTCGGCGCGACGGCAAAGCGTGAGTACGAAGCCAGCGCCGGGCGTGCCAAGGCCGAGGCCGATCGGCTGATCGAGAACGGCAACCTCTCCTACGAGAAGGCGGTTCAGGAGGGGATCAAGGAGCAGCAGCGCCTGATCGGGAAGACCGAGATCGTCGAGACCGCAACCGCCGAGGCCACCCGGCTCATCGACGCGGCCCATGCGGAGGCCGACCGGCTGCGCGGCGAATGTGACATCTACGTCGACAGCAAGCTGGCCGAGTTCGAGGATTACCTGAACGGAACGCTGCGATCGGTGGGTCGCGGCCGCCACCAGTTGCGTACCGCCGCCGGCACGCACGACTACGCGCAGCGCTAGCCACCGCATCTTTCGCTCCGGACGGTCGCCGTAGGATTGGTGTCATGGCGACGCGACGCGATTCACGTTCGCCGCTGGTGATCAACATCGCCCGGCTGGGCCGCCGCCCGGGGTCCATGCTGACCGTTCAGGAGTGTGTGCCCAGCCCGTCCTGCATCGGCCGCGACCTGGTGGCGATCGATAAAGCCGCGCCGCTCGAGCTGGATCTCCGGGTCGAGTCGGTGTCGGAGGGCGCGCTGGTGACTGGAACGGTGTCGGCCCCCACGACTGGCGAGTGCGCACGCTGCCTGACAGCGATGACCGGACATGTCGAGATCGACCTCACCGAGCTTTACGCCTACCCCGACAGCGCCACCGAGGCGACGACCGAGGCCGATGAGGTCGGTCATGTCGTCGACAACACCATCGATCTCGAGCAGCCGATCGTCGACGCCGTCGGCCTGGCGCTGCCGTTCTCGCCGCTGTGCGGACCGGACTGTGTCGGCCTGTGCCCCCGGTGCGGCATCCCGTTGGCCACCGCCGAGCCGGGACACCGTCACGAGCAGATCGACCGTTACTGATGTGGTTGGCCGTTGTTGGCCATTGCCGGGGTAACGGTTGCCCGGCCCTGTGGCCGCGTTCTTGCCCTGTCGGGTGCGCGGGATTCGGTTCCCCGTGTCCCTGGCTGGTGGCGGCTGCTGGTCGCCCGCTGGTGTTCGGGCGCGGCCTGGTCGGTAGCTCTCACGCAACGATCCTCTGGTCGTGTGCGTGTCACACCTTTCCGTCGCCGCGCCTTAAATCCTTGGGCGCGTCTGCCGATCACGGTGGCGGCTGCCTCGTGTCGGGTGACGTTCTCATAGGGGGAGCGCCAGTGCTGGGTGCCCCATGTGCTGGTGTAGGCGGCATTGACTGCGTACAAGCGGACGCCGTGGTGGTGGGCTTGGGCGGACAGGCGGTTGCGGAACACTGCTGTCGGGATCCCGGCCACCGTCTTGCGGAAGCGTTTACCTCGCTGGCCGCGGCCCATGGTTTCTCGGCCCATGGTGCGGGCGTCAGCGAAGTCCAGGTCCTCCACGGCGATGGTGTCGAGCCCGCGCCGCTGCGTGTAGTGGATGAGGCGGGTGATCGCGTGCCGCACTTGGGCATCCCTACGCGCCGATGTACCGGAGAGGTCGATGTCGATGTGGTGAGGTCGACCAACCGGGTTGCCGTGGGCGTCGAGGCGCCGCACCGCGAGGTGACCGTCGTTGAGATCCACACCGACGATCGGGCCTCGGGCGCGCAGCGCTGTGTCGCGTTCGGGTCCGGTGTTGGAGGTGTCTGGTGGGCTCGCCCAGGCGGCGGTGAGGTAACGGCCCGCTCGTCGGGGCTTACGGGTGATGGTGTAGGCCATGGATTTTCCGCCGGTGATCCTGGCCAGCCACTCGTCGGCCCGGTAGGAGAACACCGCGATACCGGACAGGATGTAGCGGCCGTGTTTGGCGTTGGCCAGATGCTCCAACGGTTTCGGCAGCCGCAAACTGACTTCGCCGCCTGGGGTGACGGTGATGGTGAGATTGCCGAACGGCTCGTCACCGGAACCGTTGGCTTCGATGCGGTAGCGGGCGCAGTCCCAGCGCTCGCGCCACTCGGGCAAGGTCAGCTTCGCCGCATCGAGGTTGTGCCGGACCCTGGCCAGGCGCTTGCCACCTGCGGTGACGTGCACGACCTTGTTACTCCGATCCGCGCACACTTGCCCGAGTTCGGTCCGCAGATGCTGCAACCGGCGCTGCTTGGCAAACCTCTCCGCCTGGGTCGGGTAGCCCTTCGGCAGCCTCGCCTTGCGCCCCGCGTTGCGTTTCTCGCGTGTGAGGGTATCGCCTGTGGGCTGGGCCAGCCGCTTCTCGATGGTCGCAATCGCCGCGCGCAACCCCAGGAGGTGCCGGTACTGGGCGTCACGGGCCAGCCGGTACTGGGCGTCGTTGCCACCGATGATTGCGTTGGCCCACCGGGCACTCGACTGCGTCGTGAGCCTGCCCTTGCGATCGTTGAGCCGGTCCCGACGGGCCTGATGCCTCGCATCGCCGTCCAAAGCCACGTCCAGCGGCACCGGGCGGGTAACCGCGGCCAGGTCCGCGCGGCGAAGCTTGCCCAGCTGGGCGGCAATCACGTCGAGCACCTGTTCGTCCAAAGCCGTGGTACGCAGCCTGGTGGTGATCGCCACACCGGACGGATCCGCCACCGGCTTCACCCCACGCCACTCCCGCAACCGCTCGACCGTCACAACACGACCATCCCAGACACCACCGACAAAACCCGCCACGACCAACACCGACCAACAAACACGCCAACAGCAAAGAACCCGCGGTGGGCAAAGCTGGCCGCCATGCTCGATACGGACGACAAGTGACGGCTGACCGCGGGGCACTGCTCAAGGCCTTGGGGGTGGAGCTGCCCGACGAGCTGCTCACCATCGCGCTGACGCATCGCAGCTACTCGTACGAGAACGGCGGGTTGCCGACCAACGAACGACTGGAGTTCCTCGGCGATGCGGTGCTCGACCTGCTCATCGTCGACGAGCTTTTCCACCGGCATCCGGATAGCCCGGAAGGCGACCTGGCCAAGCTGCGCAACAGCATCGTCAACACCCAAGCGCTGGCTGGTGTCGGCCGCGAACTGTCCGATGACGGTCTCGGCGCTCACCTGCTGCTGGGCAAGGGCGAGGAGAACTCCGGCGGCGCCGATAAAGCCAGCATTCTCGCCGACGGGGTGGAATCACTACTCGGTGCGATCTATGTTGCGCACGGTATCGACACCACGCGCGAAGTGGTGCTGCGGCTGTTCGGGAAGCTGCTGGACATCGCGCCGACCCTGGGCGCTGGCTTGGAGTGGAAGAGCAGCCTGCAGGAACTCACCACGTCGCGCGGCCTCGGTGCGCCGAGATATGAGGTGACCGCCAACGGTCCCGACCACGACAAGGAGTTCACCGCTGTGGTTCTGGTGATGGACAAGGAATACGGGCGCGGAGTGGGTCGGTCGAAGAAGGAAGCGGAACTCAAGGCCGCCGCGCAGGCGTGGACCGCGCTTGCCGCCTCCGATATCGATGCCTGAGCTTCCCGAGGTCGAGGTCGTTCGGCGGGGGTTAGCGGCACATATCGCGGGCAAGACCATCACGGCGGTGCGGGTGCACCATCCCCGCGCAGTGCGCCGTCACGAGGCCGGACCCGCCGACCTTGCCGGGCGGCTGCTCAACACGCGGATCACCGGTACCGGCCGCCGCGGCAAGTATCTGTGGCTGACGCTCGGCGACGGCTCGGCTTTGGTTGTCCATCTGGGGATGAGCGGGCAGATGCTGCTCGGGGAGCCGACGCGCGAGGATCATCTGCGCATCGCGGCGCTCTTCGACGACGGCACCACGCTCAGCTTTGTCGACCAGCGGACGTTCGGCGGGTGGATGCTCGCCGACGTGGTCACCGTCGACGGCACCGACGTGCCGGTGCCGGTCGCGCACCTCGGCCGCGACCCGCTGGACCCCCGGTTCGACCGCGACGCCGTCGTTAGGGTATTGCGGCGCAAGGATTCCGAGATCAAACGCCAGCTGCTGGACCAGACCGTGGTGTCGGGCATCGGCAACATCTACGCCGATGAGGCGCTGTGGCGGGCCAAGATCAACGGCGCCCGGCTCGCATCGTCATTGACCCGTCGGCGGCTGGGCGAGCTGCTGGATGCCGCCGCCCAGGTGATGACCGAGGCGCTCGGGGAGGGCGGCACGTCGTTCGACTCGATGTATGTCGACGTCAACGGCGAGTCGGGTTACTTCGAGCGGTCACTCGACGCCTACGGCCGCGAGGGCGAGCCGTGCCGGCGCTGCGGCGCGGTCATGCGGCGGGAAAGGTTCATGAACCGCTCGTCGTTTTACTGCCACAAGTGCCAACCCCGCCCGCGTGCCCGCCGCCCCTGATTCCCGCGAAATAGCATTCCCGGTCGTTGAAT
>NZ_JBOGDB010000057.1:0-2800 GCF_050701515.1 Mycobacterium sp.
ATCCGCCGGACCGGGTCGAGGATCGACGGGAAATCGGCCTGGCGGCCGCCGTAGCGGGCCGGTACCAGCAGCTCGGTGAAACCGGACGCGACAAATTCGGTGATCGTGGCGCTGGGCAGCTGGCGCAGTTCCTCTGCCTGCTGCGCGCGTTCGGCCAGTCGGGCGACGAACTCCGGGCTGATAGTCGGCGACGCCGCCGAGACCACGACCATGCCGGCGAACCTACCATACTTTTTGGTATGGAGTTGGCGATCAGCGCGCGAGCATGATGGCGAGGAAGCGTTCCCGGCGGGCCGCGCCGCGGGCATTCGGCATCTGTCCGGACAGGTGCAGGAACCCGATTCCGGCCGCGAACGTGGCGTTGGCCCGCAGGTCCGCCTCGTCCGAATCGAAGCCGTAGTCCAGGAACGCCTGGCGGACGGCGGTCAGCACCCGCTGATCGGCCGCTCGGACGCTGGCGGCGACGGCATCGTCGGTTCGGGCCCACTCGCGCATCGCGCGTTCCAGGGTCCAATGCCGGGCGCTCAATAACGACGACATCATTTGCGAGAGCCGTTCCCTGGGCGGAGTGCCGGCCAGCTCGCCGAAATGGCGGCGATCGTCATCGCGCAAATCGCCCCAGGCCGCGACCAGCATGGCGCGATAACTCGCCATGTCGGCGAAATGCCAGTAAAAGCTGCCTTTGGTCACGCCCAGACGGCTGCATAGCCGGTCGATCTTCAGCGCTTTGATGCCCTCCTCGGCGAGCACCGCGTAGCCGGCCCGAATCCAGTCGTCGACGGATAACCGGCTGGTGGTGGGGGTTGCGCGGTCGGCTGCCATTAGCGGCAGCCTACGGTGAATCAACCGCGTCATCGTCGCCGCGGGACAGATGAAAACTGACGCCGACGTTACTTTTCATTTGTCACAGGAATATGACAGCCAACGGCAGCCGGGTGTCCTCAGGTACTGGTCACATGTTTTACTCGACTCGCACAACTGAAATTTCTCGGTCCGTTCTCGGCCGTACCGGGCACAGTGGAGCGGATCGGACAGCGCAGTAGAGAACAATGCTGCGGTGCTGGCGGCGACCTTCGCTCGTGGGGGTGTAGGCGTGATACGCGACAACCGAAAGATGGATGGACTGCAGCTATGAAGTTCGTTGACAAAATTCGAGGCCCTTGGGCGCGCAGGTTTACCATCGCCGCGATAGCGGCGGCGCTGCTACCGGGTGTGATCGGGCTGACGGGAGGCTCCGCGACCGCGGGGGCGTTCTCCCGGCCCGGCCTGCCGGTCGAATACCTGATGGTGCCGTCCCCGTCGATGGGCCGAGACATCAAGATCCAATTCCAGCCCGGCGGCGAGCATGCGCTCTACATGCTCGATGGGCTGCGCGCACGCGAGGACTTCAACGGCTGGGACATGGAGACCGCGGCGTTCGAGTGGTACTACGAGTCCGGCATCTCGGTGGTCATGCCGGTCGGCGGCCAGTCCAGCTTCTACACCGACTGGTATCAGCCGGCGTGCGGCAAGGCCGGCTGCCAGACCTACAAGTGGGAGACGTTCCTGACCAGTGAGCTGCCGCAGTGGCTGTCGGCCGAGAAGGGCATTTCCCCCACCGGCAACGCCTCGGTCGGCCTGTCGATGTCCGGCAACTCTTCGATGATCCTGGCCGCCTTCCACCCCGATCAGTTCATCTACGCGGGGTCGTTGTCGGCGTTCCTGAACCCGTCCGAGGGCATGTGGCCGTTCCTGATCAACATGGCGATGGGCGACGCCGGTGGCTACGAGACCGGTCCGATGTGGGGCCCCGCAGAAACCGATCCGGCGTGGAAACGCAACGACCCGATGATCCAGATCCCCAGGCTGGTGGAGAACAACACCCGCTTGTGGGTCTACTGCGGCAACGGAACGCCCAACGAGTTGGGTGGGGCGAACCTTCCCGCGGAGTTCCTGGAAGGCCTGACAATCCGGACCAACCGGACCTTCCAGGACAACTACATCGCCGCGGGCGGTAACAACGCCGTGTTCAACTTCCCGCCCTACGGCACCCACAGCTGGGAGTACTGGGGTGCGCAGCTGCAGCAGATGAAGCCCGACCTGCAGCAGCACCTCGGCGCTGCCTAAACCAATCAGCTCGGCTCCCGGCTCGCGTGGCCGGGGGCCGAGCTAGTTTCTGACCGTCGGGCTATGGCCCACCCTCGAAGTCGGTGCCCTGCGCGGCGGTTGATTCTGCGCGAAGGCGTAGCACGTCCCGTAGTGCCCCGCCACGCACGGCACGCCATTCATCGTCGGTACCGGGCCGCCAGAAACCACCGTCGGGACGCCGTTCGCGTCGGTGTCCGAATTCGGGGAAGGGCTAGCGAGGGCGGTCGGCGCGGTGGCGATCGCGGCGGCACACCCGCCAGCCAGGATCAACCCGCGTAACCGCATATTCGCAGGGTACGCGCGGGTTCCTCAAAACCCGCCGGCGACCCGGACCACGGCCCGACCGGAGTACCGGCCCGCCCGCAGTTCGTCGATCACACTGACCACGTCCTTGACGTCGACATCGTGCGATATCGCCGAAAGGTGTTGTGGACGAAGCGAACCGCCCAGCAGCTTCCAGAGCTCGCGGCGCGGCCCGATCGGCATCTGCACCGAGTCGATGCCCAGAAGCGCCACGCCCCGGAGGATGAACGGCATCACCGTGGTCTTCAGCGCCGCTCCGCCGGTCAGCCCGCTGGCCGCGACCGCGCCGCCGTACTGCGCGGTGCTGAGCACGTCGGCCAGCGTCGCGCCGCCGACGCAATCCACCGCCCCGGCCCACTGGGCCTTGGCC
>NZ_JBOGDB010000058.1:0-10937 GCF_050701515.1 Mycobacterium sp.
GGCGCCTGCCCGGCCTGCAACGGTGCCGGCGTCATCTTCACCGAGCTGGGTGTCATGGCCACCGTCGAGTCCCCCTGCGAGGAGTGCGAGGGGAAGCGGTTCCAAGCATCGGTGCTGGAATACACGCTGGGCGGCAGGAACATCGCCGAAGTGCTCGCGATGTCGGTGACCGACGCGCTGGGGTTTTTCGACGACGGCGAGGCCGGCACGCCGGCCGCCCACAAAATCCTCGAACGGCTCGCCGATGTGGGCCTCGGCTACCTCAGCCTCGGTCAGCCGCTCACCACACTGTCCGGCGGTGAGCGGCAGCGGCTCAAGCTCGCCACCCACATGGGCGACAAGGGCGACGTCTACGTCCTCGACGAGCCGACCTCTGGCCTGCACCTCGCCGACGTCGAACAGCTGCTCGGCCTGCTCGACCGGTTCGTCGACTCCGGCAAGTCGGTCATCGTCATCGAGCACCACCAGGCCGTCATGGCGCACGCCGACTGGATCATCGACCTCGGCCCCGGCGCCGGCCACGACGGCGGCCGGATCGTCTTCGAGGGCATCCCCGCCGACCTCGTCGCCGACCGCTCGACCCTCACCGGCGAGCACCTCGCCGACTACGTCGGCGATTGACGCTATTGCGCCGAAAGAGATTGTGCAGCAAGCGCTATCCTCTGAGCATCGACTCACGACACTAGGCGTCTATCAGCGGATGACGCGGTGCACGTCGTCCTTCGCTTCGCCGCCCTCCTGAGCGATCCACGGTCCCTCGATCGACGGATCGAGGATCCCTTCCTCCAGCCAGGTGTAGCGACCGTCGAGCACGCCACGAGCCAGCGTCCGGTCGGAGTCGTCGCAGTTACGCCAGAGCTGGTCGAATAGCTGCTCGACCCGAACCCGTGCCTGGCTGCAGAACGCGTCGGCGAGCTCGACCGCGGTTTCGTCCGACCGGTCACGTTGTGCCCGGACGCATGCCGCCGTCATCGCGAACAGCTCCGCGCCGATATCCACGATCCGGCCCAGGAACCGCTGCTTATGCTCCAGCTTGCCCTGCCACCGCGACATTGCGTAGAAGGTGCTGCGCGCCAATTTGCGGCTGGCCCGTTCGACATAGCGCAGATGCCCTGCCAGCGTTCCGAACTCACTAAACGATGTCGGCAGCTGGCCTTTGCCGGCAACCAAGGTGGGCAGCCAGCGCGCATAGAACTTCCCGGCCGCGGCGGCCGCTTTTGCTTTGTCTCGCAGGTCGGCGTCGGGGTCGATGATGTCGCCCGCCACCGACAGGTGCGCGTCCACCGCCTCACGGGCGAGCAGCAGATGCATGATCTCGGTGGAGCCTTCGAAGATCCGGTTTATGCGCAAGTCCCGCAGCACCTGTTCGGCGGGCACCCCGCGCTCCCCGCGGGCGGCCAGCGATTCGGCGGTCTCAAAGCCGCGCCCGCCGCGAATCTGTACAAGCTCGTCGGCGATCAGCCAGGCCATCTCCGAGCCGTACAGCTTGGCCAGAGCCGCCTCGATCCGGATGTCGGTTTGTTTTGCGTCGGCCAGCTCGCTGGCCAGGTCGAGCATCGCCTCCAAGCCGTAGGCGGTGCCGGCGATGAACGCCACCTTGCCGGCCACCGCCTCGTGCTCGCCGACCGGCCGGCCCCACTGCACCCGCTCCCGTGACCACTCCCTGGCGATCTTCAGACACCATTTCGCCGACCCGCTACACACTGCGGGCAGCGACAGCCGCCCCACATTCAGCGTGGACAGCGCGATCCGTAGCCCATCGCCTTCCTTGCCGATCCGGTTCGCGGTCGGCACCCGCACGTCGTTCAACCGGGTGAGGCCGTTCTCGATGCCACGCAATCCCATGAACGCGTTGCGGTTCTCGACGACGATGCCCGGAGCGTCCGCCTCCACCACGAACGCGGTGATCCCACCCCTGCGCCCTTCGCTCTTGGGTACTTGAGCCATCACCACAAGCAGGTCGGCGATCACACCGTTGGTTGTCCATAGCTTGACCCCGTTCAGCACATAGTCGTCGCCGTCCGGCGTGGCGGTGGTGTGCAGCCGGGCCGGGTCGCTGCCCACGTCCGGCTCGGTGAGCAGAAACGCGCTGATCTCCCGGGTACACCGGGGCA
The DNA here is from genome assembly GCF_050701515.1 of Mycobacterium sp. Classification (GTDB taxonomy): domain Bacteria; phylum Actinomycetota; class Actinomycetes; order Mycobacteriales; family Mycobacteriaceae; genus Mycobacterium. Next base: position 2,115 of record NZ_JBOGDB010000058.1, read on the forward strand.
GCCAGGTTTGTTTCTGCTCGTCGGTGCCGAACATCGAGATCGGCTGCGGCACTCCAATCGACTGGTGCGCGGAAAGCAACGCGCCCAGCGAGGGGTGCACCGAACCGACCAGAGCGAGCGCTTTGTTGTAGTAGACCTGCGACAGGCCGAGTCCGTCGTACTGGGTGCCGATCTTCATGCCGAACGCGCCCAGCTCCTTGAGCCCGCGGATCACCTTGTCCGGGATCTGGGCGTCGTGTTCGATGACAGCGGCATCGATCTGTGACTCGCAGAATTCGCGCAGTCTCGCGAGGAATGCCTCACCGCGCTCGGCAGACTCCGCCGAGCCGCGCGGATGAGGATGGACCAGGTCCAACCGCAGTCGGCCGAGGAACAGCTCCTTGCCGAAGCTGGGTTGGTGCCATTGCGCCTCCCGCGCCTGCTCGGCGACCTCCCTGGCCTGGCGTTCGCTGACTTCTTCGGTAACGGTCATCGCAGATCTCCCCACATATCCGGCCCTACTCGACAGTAACTTAGATCGGAGGTGTGCGCGAAGCCCTTTCCGGCTTCGACTTGAGCGTCACGCTGTCAGGGTTGCGAGCTGTTCGGAGAATCGCGAGTAAGTGTGAGTGTTTGGCAGCGAATGCATGTGTGACTGGGTGTTGGGAAGCTTGCCGAGTGGGCGCGGGCGCAGGGTGTTTATCCGCAGACACGGTGGGAGTGCCTCGCCCAACGGCGAGGCTGCCTGAAATGCCCAGTCATCCAAACACTCACATTTCAGGTAACGGCTCGAGATCCAGGAACACTTTGCCGGTTCCCAGATCTACGGGCGTCGAGACCTGGTCATGCGCGATCAGCCAGACGCCGTCGATCTTCCGAAAGCACGTCGTGGCCCGAACCCAGTGAGCGGTCCGGGCTCCGTTCTTCAACGTGCCGCTGATCCGATTGAGGCTATGCGCAAACGCCACGTCGTCGCCCACGGTGATGGTGAGGTCGCGAATCTCGTAATCGATTGGACGCTGGTACACCGCGAAGGCATCTGCCCAGTTCTTCCTCTTTGCCTCTGCTCCGACATGTTTCAGCGGCGGTTGGATGTCGAATGACACGACGTCCGGCGAGTAAATCGACATCACACCCTCGAGATCCGTGTCGCGTATCGCATGCACCAACTTGTCGATTCGCTGTCGAATGTCGGCTTCGTCGGTCGCGTGTGGTGTCGCCATCGCTTCCTCCTAACGGATTTCACGGTAGCGATGATGGACCGGTCATTCTCCCTAGGCCGGGGCGGACCGCGACATCACGCGATGACTCGGACCAAGTAAGGCGTCATGTTCTTGGTGCGGACCGGCGTAACCGTCACTGCGGGGTCGGTGGCTTCCAACATCTTCCCGTTTCCCAAGAACATCGCGACGCTCTGGTTGCCGTTGGGGCCGTAGAAGATCAAGTCGCCGGGCAGCGCCTGCGCCGGCAGCACCTTGCGGCCGGTTTTGTACTGCTCCCCCGAGGAACGCGCCATCTTGATCCCGACGCCGGCGAAGGCATACACCATGAGACCCGAAGCATCGAAGCCGACGATGCTCTCGGCCGGGTCCAATCCGACGACGTGGCCGGCCCGGTCCAAACCGATGGCGTTTTCAGCCGGGCCACTGCCGCGGGTAGGGCCGGTGGCGTCTCCGCCTCCGTATGAGAAAGGAACGCCGCGCTGCGAAAGTGCGCGCGCGATCACGTAGTCGACGGCCTGCTGGTCGCCCGCCGGCCGGGTGAAAATGTCAGCGGTCGCGAGACCGGGCGTCGCCACCAGGACGGCCAGACTGATAACGAAGGCGTAGATGCGTCTCATCCCAATTCCAACTCTCTGCGACATAAGCGCGAACACAACAAGGTGGCCCTTTGGTGGACAGTCACCAGAATCACTTCTACAAGCCAACGAGCCGGCGGCTCATTTGCCGCACGGCACACGGTCAATGAGTTGCCGTACCGTGACGCAACGGTGACCGGAAGCCGGTTTGAGCTAACTTCTGCCCGGATCGGGCGCAGACTCCACCACTATCGGCGATGCGCCGTAGGGTGAAACCATGGCCATCATCGAAGCGGATGCCCAGCCCCGCACACCGTTCGACCAGGACGTTGCCGCCACGCAGCGATACTTCGACAGCCCACGCTTCGAGGGGATCATTCGCCTCTACACGGCCCGACAAGTCGTGGAGCAGCGCGGCACGATCCCCACGGACTACATCGTGGCTAGAGAGGCGGCGGAGGCTTTCTACCCGCGGCTGCGCGAGCTGTTCGCCGAGCGCAAGAGCATCACGACATTCGGCCCCTACTCGCCGGGTCAGGCAGTGACCATGAAGCGGATGGGCATCGAAGGGATCTACCTCGGTGGTTGGGCGACGTCCGCTAAGGGTTCCACCAGCGAGGACCCGGGTCCCGACCTCGCCAGCTATCCCCTGAGCCAGGTACCGGACGAGGCCGCCGGACTGGTGCGTGCCCTTCTCACCGCCGACCGCAATCAGCATTACCTGCGTTTGCGGATGAGCGAAGAGCAACGCGCCAACACCCGAGCACACGACTTCCGGCCGTTCATCATCGCCGACGCCGACACCGGCCACGGCGGCGATCCGCACGTACGCAACCTGATCCGCCGTTTCGTCGAGGCCGGCGTCCCCGGATATCACATCGAGGACCAACGCCCCGGCACCAAGAAGTGCGGCCATCAGGGCGGCAAGGTGCTGGTGCCCTCGGACGAACAGCTCAAGCGTCTCAACACCGCCCGCTTCCAGCTCGACGTGATGGGGGTGCCCGGCATCATCGTCGCGCGCACGGATGCCGAGGCCGCCAGCCTGATCGACAGCCGCGCGGACGAGCGCGACCAGCCGTTCCTGCTGGGCGCCACCAACCTGAAGGTTCCCTCGTATAAGGCTTGCTACCTGGCGTTGATGCGGAGCTTCTACGAGGCGGGGGTCAAGGAGCTGAACGGCCATCTCCTCTACGCTCTGCCCAAGGGCGAGTACGCCGCCGGCATCGCGTGGCTGAAGCGCGAGGGCATTCTGGATCTGGTCACTCAGGCGGCCGCGGCCTGGCAGCAAGATGGGGAGCAATCGCTCGACGCGCTCTTCGACAAGGCCGAGTCGAGTTTCATCGACGCGTGGCAGGACGACGCCGGGCTGATGACCTACGGCGAGGCCGTGGCGGAGCTTCTGGAGTTCCGTGAGCGCGAGGGCGAACCGCTCGACATGAGCGCCGCGGAATGGCGTCGGTTCGCCGAGCGTGCATCGCTTTATGAAGCCCGCGAAAAGGCGAGGGAGTTGGGCGCCGACGCCGGATGGGACTGCGAGGGGGCGAAAACCCCGGAAGGCTACTACCAGATCCGCGGCGGCATACCGTATGCGATCGCGAAGTCACTTGCTGCGGCACCCCTCGCCGACATCCTCTGGATGGAGACGAAGACCGCAGATCTTGCGGATGCCCGGCAGTTCGCCGAGGCGATTCACGCCGCGTACCCGGACAAGATGCTCGCCTACAACCTCTCCCCCTCGTTCAACTGGGATACCACCGGCATGAGTGACGAGGAGATGCGCAAGTTCCCTGAGGAGCTCGGCAAGATGGGCTTCGTCTTCAACTTCATGACGTACGGCGGACACCAGATCGACGGTGTCGCGGCCGAGGAGTTCGCCACCGCGCTGCGCCAGGACGGCATGCTGGCGCTGGCCCGTCTGCAGCGCAAGATGCGCCTGGTCGAGTCGCCCTACCGCACGCCGCAAACACTGGTCGGCGGTCCGCGCAGCGACGCCGCGCTGGCCGCGTCCTCGGGGCGCACGGCGACCACCAAGGCCATGGGCAAGGGATCGACCCAGCACCAGCATCTCGTGCAGACCGAGGTACCGAAGAAGCTGCTGGAGGAATGGCTGGCGATGTGGAGCGAGCACTACCAACTCGGCGAGAAGCTCCGTGTGCAGCTACGGCCGACGCGCCCCGGCTCGGACGTATTGGAGCTCGGCATTTTTGGCGAACGGGACGGCGGCGAGGAAGAGAAGCTCGCCAACGTGATCGTCGATCCGATCAAGGACCGGCACGGCCGCAGCATCCTGACGGTGCGCGATCAGAACACGTTCGCCGAGAAGCTGCGACAGAAGCGGCTGATGACGCTGGTCCACCTCTGGCTGGTGCACCGCTTCAAGGCCGAGGCGGTGTACTACGTCACGCCCACCGAGGACAACCTGTATCAGACCGAGAAGATGAAGTCACACGGCATCTTCCGCGACGTCTACCAGGAGGTGGGCGAGATCATCGTCGGCGACTTGAACCATGAGCGCATCGCCGAGCTGCTCGCGCCCGATCGCGAGGCGCTGGGCCGGTTGATTCGCAAGGAAGACTAGGAGCCACACGGCTTTCTGTCGTTAGGCTTGTCCGGTGGGGCGGGTCAATCGGTTGATGGAACGTCGGACCCTTCGCCGCGCTGCCGACCAGGCCCTGATGACTGCCCTGCAACCGTGGGCGGCTCCGGACGACAGCGACACGTCGAACGACCACGAGCCGATTACCGATCCGATCGCGGTGGGCGCTTACCCGCCGTGGTACCGGACCAAGCGGGCGGTGATTGCGCTTGCAACCGTGGCGGTCGCCGCCGTGGCGTGCGGCGTCCTGCTGGTTTTACCCAGTCCGGGTACCGATGTCGAGGAGGCGACGACCGTCGGCCCAACCGCCGAGCCCGCACCGAGCAGCGCGCAGCCCAGCCAGGCCAGGTCTCCCCAGCCGGCCGTTCCCTCGCCACCCGCGGCTCCGCCACCACCGCCGGTACAGCCCGAGCCGGCGCCGGCTGGTGCTCGTGAATATCGCGAGTATCCGGCGCCACGTCCCGCCGCACCGTCCCCAACGAGAAAGCCAGAAATCGGGGTGACCCGCACACCCGCCACTCGGGCACCGATCAGCGTGGCGCCGGAGCCCCGGCAGGCACCCGAAAACAACTCCGCCACGCCCGGAGATGCCCCTGAGGATGATGGCTGGGGCTGGTAGTAGTCGAACGCGTCCGCCGCCGGCGAGTTGATGCGCCGACCGTGCGGTTGTTTGCGCCTGCACTCGCGATTCGTGTGGAACAACCGCGCACTCGGCGGTAGATCAAACCACACTCCTAGCGCAGCTGCGTGTGCATACTCTCGTAGGTATGACGGCTGGCGACCGCTGACAAAACGGCATGCAAACAGACGACGAGCACGCCCCGTTCCTGCTTCTGTCCATCCGCGGCGAGGACGAAGCGGCTGACGACGAGTATCGCGCGATGATGCGCTTTTCCGGGCTCGATGCGAGCCGGCTGCACCGTATCCGCCTGACCCACAGGTCTTTAGGACCGATCGACCTCGCCGAATGGTCCGGCATCATCCTGGGTGGCGGACCCTATAACGTCACTGACGATCCGGACTCTAAGTCGGCGACACATCGACGCGTCGAAGCCGAGCTGTTGTCCCTGATCGATCGAATCGCCGACTCCGACTTTCCCTTTCTCGGATGCTGTTACGGCGTGGGCACGCTCGGTTCGGTTGTCGGCGCCACCCTCGACCGGTCCTACCCCGAGCCGGTTGCCGCCGTCACCATCAAACTCACCCCGGCCGGTCGCGAGGACCCGCTCTTTACGGATCTGCCCGATGTGTTCGATGCGTACGGCGGGCACAAGGAGGCAGCCAGTTCGCTCCCCTCTAATGTCGTGCACCTTGCGTCCTCAGCTGACTGTCCAGTGCAGGCCTTCCGGGTGGGCCACAACGTATATGCGACGCAGTTTCACCCCGAACTCGATGTCGCCGGCATCTGCACGCGGATAGACGTCTACAAGAACCACGGATACTTCGCGCCCGAGTCGGCAGAGTCACTGAAAGCGGCTGCGCGAGAACGGCATATCGAGTATCCGCCGACAATTCTGCGGAGATTCGCCGAGCGATACGCGCGGAAGATCTAGGGCGCCGATTCACCGATATTGCGGTGTCCATCGCACCTGCGCGATCCCCTCTGTCAGCTCTTGGCCGCTGCGTCTCGGGGCGACACCCTCCGCGACGGCTTGGACAGCGACGGCGTGGGCGATGCGGACCGCGACATCGGGGACATCGGCCCAGGCGGGTAGCAGCGGCTGGTCCGGGTCGGAGAGTGCGGGCGATGCATCGCCCAGCGTCGCGGCGGCGACCCGCATCATCTCGTCGGTGACTCGGGTGGCCTGCGCTGCGGTCACGGCGAGCCCCATGGCGGGGAAGATGTAGACGTTGTTGCACTGGGCGATTGGCCGTTCGACTCCGTCGCGAACCAATGGCGCGAACGGTGAGCCGGTAGCGATCAGCGCGCGTCCTTCCGACCACGCGTCCAACTCGGCCGGATGTGCCTCAGCGTGGCTGGTCGGGTTGGACAGCGGGAAGATGATGGGCCGCTCGGTCTTACCCGCCAGCTCGCGCACGATGGCCTCGGTGAACGCACCGGCCGCGGTCGACAGCCCCATCAGAACGCCGACGTCGACGTGGTGCACGACATCGGCCAACTGGGCGGGCCCGGATAGGGTCCAGTTGGCGATGCGACCGGCCGGCTGGGTGAATTTCCGTTGTCCCGCAGACAGATCCGTTCGATCGTGGGTGAGTAACCCCTGGATGTCGACGACCCAGATGCGCCCCGACGCATCCTGCTCGGACAGCCCCTGCGCCATCATCTCGCGCTGGACCATGTCCAGGACGCCAATGCCGGCCGAGCCGGCGCCCAGCATCACCACCTGCTGCTGCGACAGCGGGCGGCCGGCGACCTTCGCCGCACCGTGCAGCGCGCCGAGCGTGACCGCAGCGGTGCCCTGGATATCGTCGTTGAAGGTGAGCAGCTTGTCGCGGTAGCGGTCCAGGATCGGCAGTGCGTGCGCAGTGGCGAAGTCCTCCCATTGCAGCAGCACGTTTGGGAGCTCTTCGTGCACCGTGGCGACGAACTCGTCGATGAACGCGTAGTACTCCTGATCGCTGATCCGCCGGTGGCGCCAGCCGAGGTACTGCGGGTCTTCGAGCAGCTCGACATTGTCGGTACCCACGTCCAGCACTATCGGCAGGGTGCGGGCCGGGTCGATGCCACCGATGAGGGAGTACAGCGAGAGCTTCCCGATCGGGATGCCGATTCCGCCGATGCCCTGGTCGCCGAGCCCGAGGATGCGCTGTCCGTCGGTCACCACGATCACGTCGACGTCACGCTGCGGGCGGTTGCGCAACACTTCGCCGAGCCGGTCCCGGTCCGGATAGGACACGAAAAGTCCCCGCGGTCGCCGATAGATCTCGCTGAAGCGTTGGCAGGCCACGCCGACCGTTGGGGTGTACACGATCGGCATCGTCTCGGGGATGTGGTCGTGCAGGACCCGGTAGAACAGGGTCTCGTTGCGGTCCTGCAGCGCGCGCAGGTAGATGTGTTTGTCGAGATCGTCACGGCGGGTGGAGAACTCGTGCCAGCAGTGCTCGGCTTGCTGGGACAGGGTCTTCTCGGCGATCGGGAGCAGGCCCAGCAGACCGAACTTGCGACGTTCCGCGTGCGTGAAGGCTGTGCCCTTGGTCGTCAATGCGTCGAACAACTTGGCTTGTCCCGTTTTCTCGTCGGACATCGAGAAACCCCTTCGTCTAGTCCGTCAGGCCGGCCGCGACGGCGAAGGCACGGAGCTCGCGGTCGATGTCGGATCCGGCCGGCTGGTACACGAGTTCGGTGACGCCGAGAGCGGCGAGTCCAGAGATCTTCCCGGGCAAGTCCTCCGCCGTGCCGGTCAACGCCATTGAGCTCGCGAACGGAATCAGCTCGGCGGCGTGTTTCTCGTCGCGTGAGTTGGCCTGCACCAGATGCCCTTCGTGTATGGCGAGGTGTCGCTCTGCTTCGGGAAACGCCTCGATCGCTTCGCGCCACGCCGGTCCGCCGGGTAATCCGTCAACCGCCTGCGCGCCGCCACGCTCGTAGGTGGCGTGGTACAGCACTACGGCCGCGGGTGCCGCGGCGTCCATCACCCGCCCGGACGCCAGGTCCTCGCCCTCATCGAGGATGGTTCCGAATGCGAGCAGCGCCCTCCAGTCGGCGACTTCCCTGGCATCGGGTTGCGGGACGGCGGCGGAGAAGACGCCGTCACCGAGTTCGGCGGCCACGGCGAGCCCTTTCGGGCCGTCGGCCCCGATCAAGATGGGCACGTTGATCGGTCGGCCTGCTCCGAAGCCGGGCAGGTGCATCATGCGGATGGCTGCACCCTCCCACTCGGCGGTCTCGCCGGCGAGAAGAGTCTTCAAGCAGCGCACGTAGTCGGCGACCTTTCGCCACCGGATCGGCCGCTGGCCAAGAGACAGCCGGCCGGTGAACCCCGACCCGATCGCGACGGCCACGCGGCCAGGGGCTTGGCTCACGAGCTCGGCGATGGCTGCCGCATTGACCATCGGATGGCGCAGGCTAGGAACGAGGACGCCCGGCCCCAGACCGATCCGTGATGTGCGCTCCGCACACCTGCTGAGCATCATCCACACATCCGGGTAGATCGCCGGAGAGTCGTAGAGCCAGGCTCGGTTGAAACCAAGCGTTTCGGCCAACTCGACGTGGGCCGGCGTGTTCGACGAGGTTGCAAACGCGCACGAGATATCCATGGGGACATTATCGGTACGCTGAAGTGTTATGGGGTCGCCAAGCCGAGCGGTAGTCACCGCGGTTCTCGTCCTTGCCGGCTGCTGTTCGTCCGTCGGCATTGCCAGCGCCGACCCGCCTGCGCCGCCGCCTGAGCCCAAGACGACGATCGACCACGACGGCACGTATGCGGTGGGAACCGAGATCGTGCCGGGCATCTACAGCTCTGCGGGTCCCATTGCCGACGGCACGTGC
>NZ_JBOGDB010000059.1:0-14084 GCF_050701515.1 Mycobacterium sp.
ATGGCGAGCACACGCACCGCGGGTTCGCCGTCGACATTGAGTTGCGTCATCGTCACGCCCCTCCCCGGCTTCGTGCTCAGGCGGAAGCCGAGCCGAGCCAGCGGCAGCGTGCGCGGGGTGAACGAAACGGGAATCAATGGCAGAACGGGACTGCGAAGCTCCGGCGCCACATCGGCCAGGGCGTCCCGCGTCCGCACATAGCGGCGCGCGACGTACGCCGACGCGACGAGAGCGGCGAGAGTGGCGAGCCCTAGGACCCTTCTCATGGCGGGTTGAGAGTACTAGAACAGTGTGGGCTGCGGTTCGGCGACGGGCGCGACCGCCGGAAGTTCTGTGGTGCGAAACGATCGGCGGTCCGGCGCCAAGCCATGCTTTTCCACCAACGGACTCACCCTGTCGGCCAACATGTCTCGGTATTCGGACGGTAGGTATGCGCCGCGGCGGTACAGCCGCCGATATTCGTCGACCAGCTCCGGATGCGATCGCGACAGCCAGGACATGAACCAGCCACGGGTGGAACCGCGCAGATGCAGCCCCAACACCGTCACGCCGATGGCGCCGGCGTCGCGGATCGCGGCGATCAGCCCGAGCCGGGCCTGCGGCCAGCGCACTGATGATTCCGGGCATCAGCGCGTAGCGGCCTTCGGCCCGCTGATACGGATCGGTGTTGGTACCCAGCGCGACGGTTTCACGCTGCCACGACCGCCGCTGCACCTCCCGCCGTAGCACCTCGGCGACGTTGGTCTTGACCACCACCTGGGTGTCGAAGTCGGTGCCGCAGTCCAGATCGAGGTACTCATGGGTGGGCCGGGCGAAGCAGTACCGGCAGGCATGCGAGCAGCCGCGGTAGCCGTTGACGGTGTATCGAAAGGGCAGCATCGCCGCATTGGGCACCTTGTTCAGGGCCGACTTGCACAGCACCTCGTGAAACGTGATGCCGTCGAACTGCGGGGTCCGCACACTGTTCGATGAAATGTCAAGGCACCACGATCGACTTGAGGCTCGCCGGGTCAGAATCGCTGTCGAGGGCGTCGACCACATGGTCGAGGTCGTAGCGCCCAGTGACGAGTGAATCGAGGTCGACGGCTCCCGACGTCACCAGATGAATTGCGGTGGGCCAAGTGTCGGTATAGCGGAACACCCCGGTGACCGTGATCTCCATGTTCTGGATGTAGGAGATCGGCAGGCCGAAGTCGTCGGCACCCATGCCGACCAATACCACCCGGCCCGCGGGTCCGACCGCCTTGACTCCGCTGACGACGGCGGGCGGGGCTCCGCTGGCGTCGACGAACGCGTCGACCTGAGGATGAAGCGCGACGACGTCGTCGGCGGCCGGGTCGAGCACTTCGGTGGCGCCGAATTGCAGCACCCGTTCGCGGCGTGCGGGCAACGGATCGGAGACGACGATTCGGCCGGCGCCGAACGCCCGCGCGGTTTGCGCACACATGACGCCGATCGGTCCCGCGCCGGCGATCAGGATGCTCGAGCCGGGCCCCGCCGCGGCCTTGCGCATGGTGGCGATCGCCACCGACAGCGGCTCGAGCAGCGCGGCCGCTTCGTCGGACATGGAATCCGGTACCGGGTGGGCCATTTCGGCGTCGATGGTGACGAACCGGCACAGCGCGCCGTCGACCGGCGGTGTCGCGAAGAACCTCATATGCGGGCACAGGTTGTAGCGACCCGAGGTGCACTGCTTGCAGCGCCGGCAGGGGTGCTGGGGCTCGATGGCGACTCGCTGGCCGACGCGGCCGGAATCGACCTGTTCGCCGACCGCGGTGATGCGTCCCGAAAGTTCGTGGCCGAGGATCAATGGCTCGCTGACGACGTAGTCGCCGATCCGGCCGTAGCGGTAATAGTGGACGTCGGAACCGCAGACGCCGACAGCCGCGACCTCGACGAGGACCTGGTGCGGCGCGGGCGACGGTATGGGCCGGTTCTCGATGGTCAGGCTGCCCACCCCGGTGAGCACACTGGCCCGCATGGTGTCCGGAGGCATAGTCCGATCATGCAATGCATTCCCGCATGATGTCCATCATGCGACTAGTATGATGCGAATCATGCGAAATTCGGCCACCAAGCGAGCGACCAGCAAGCGGGAATCGCGCGGTCGCATCCTGGATGCGGCCGCCCGCCGGCTGCGTGAGGAGGGTCTGGCCGGCGCGGCGATCGTCCCGGTCATGCGCGACGCCGGGCTCACGCACGGCTCGTTCTATTCGCACTTCGCCACCAAGGACGAGCTGGCCGGCGCCGCCTTCACGCACGCGATCGGCACCGGCCGGTCGCACTGGATCAAGCCGATGCGCGGCGAATCGTGGGGCGCGCGCCTGACCGGCCTGGCGAAGCGCTACCTCACCCCCGCTCACCGCGACCAACTGGCTACCAGCTGCGGCTTCGCGAGCCTGAGCTCCGATGCCGCGCACGGCTCCGACCATTTCCGCGCCTGCTACGAAGGCGAGCTGCGCAAGTCACTGGCCGCGATCTGCGGAGGCGGTGATATTGGAGACGTCGACGGTGCCCGATTGGACGACGCCATCGCGCTGATGACGATATGCGTCGGCGGCATGTCGCTGGCACGGGCGGTCGCCGACCCGAAATTCTCTTCGCGGATCCTGCGGGTCGCCGGCGAAGCGGCAGCCAAACTTGCAGCCACTCAACCGAATTAGGAGGGCGTGATGGCGGGAAGCAAACCGTATGGGCAGTTGCGGTACAAGGAGATCAACGGCAAACGGATGGCCTACGTCGACGAGGGCGACGGTCCGGCGATTGTCTTTCAGCACGGCAACCCCACATCGTCCTACCTGTGGCGCAACGTCATGCCGCATCTCGAGGGCCTGGGTCGGCTGGTGGCATGCGATCTGATCGGCATGGGTGGGTCGGACAAGCTCGACGACTCCGGGCCGGACCGCTACCACTACGCCGAACACCGCGACTATTTGTTCGCGCTGTGGGACGCTCTCGACCTTGGCGACCGGGTGGTGTTGGTGCTGCACGACTGGGGGTCGGCACTGGGCTTCGAGTGGGCCAACCGGCACCGCGACCGGGTGGCCGGCATCGCCTACATGGAAGCCATTGCGATGCCGATCGATTGGGCAGACTTTCCCGATCCCGTCCGTGGCGTGTTCGAGGGCTTCCGCTCGCCGGGGGGCGAAGCGATGGTGCTGGAACAGAACCTGTTCGTCGAAGCCGTGCTGCCCGGGGCCATCCAGCGCAAGCTTTCCGACGACGAGATGGACCACTACCGCCAACCGTTCCGCAATCCCGGCGAGGACCGGCGGCCGACGTTGTCCTGGCCGCGGAACATCCCGATCGAGGGCGAGCCGGCCGACGTCGTCGACGTGGTCAGCGAGTATGGCAACTGGCTGGCGCAAAGCGACGTGCCCAAGTTGTTCGTCAACGCCAACCCGGGTGCCGTCACGCGCGGGCGGGTTCGTGACTTCGTCCGAACCTGGCCGAATCAGACCGAAGTCACCGTTCCCGGCACGCATTTCATCCAGGAGGACAGTCCCGACGAGATCGGCGCCGCAGTCGCCGAGTTCGTCCGGCGAGTGCGTTCACCGGATGCTTAACTGTCCGGCGTGACGGAACTGCTGTTCTCCTACGGCACGCTGCGTCAGCGCGACGTGCAATTGAGCACCTTCGGCCGCGAACTCGACGGTCGGCCGGACGCCATCGTCGGATTCGACCTGAACTACGTCACCATCTCCGACCCGCATGTGATCGCAACCAGCGGTAGCGATCGTCATCCGATCCTGCGGCCAAGCGAGCGTCCGGACGCCGCGGTCGAGGGCACGGTATTCGCCATCAGCACCGACGAATTGGCCGCCGCCGACGAGTACGAGGTCGACGACTATCGCCGCATTGCGGTGCCGCTGCGCTCAGGCGACAGTGCGTGGGTGTACATCTTCGCCGGGTGAGTCACCAACGGCTCAGCTGGCAATGCACGGTGTAGGGACCGTCCTGCTGCACCGCCACCTGACCGTCGATCGCGATCTCGCAGTGTGGGTTCGGCGAGCCCTGCATGGCGTGCACGCCGGTGCTCGCGGTGATGATCGCCCATTGCGGATCCTCGAGCGTGGTTTCGAACACCCATGGCACACCCGGCTGCAGTACCAGCTGTTCGCTCTTCAGGTACGCGTACGCATCGGCGTTATAGGCCTCCTTGCTCGGAGGTTGAGCCGTCAGATAGTTGAGGTTGAAATCCGCAGCGCCTGTCGAGGTGAGCGTATACCGGACCTGCTGCCCGGTGGGCTCCGCATTCGAAACCGCTTGACTAGGCACAACTCCAGCGGCGGCGATCAACGCACCCACGCCGAACCTGACTGCCACGTTTCTCATGTAGATCTACCTTACCGTCGACGAATTCCTAACCACTGACCGTGCACATCGCCGGACACTAGCGGATCGTTACAAACACAACGATCGTGTGACCGCCGGCTAGTTATCCATCACTCGTTTCGAGCGCGAGCACCGGAATCGTGCGGTGGGCGCGACGGCGGTAGTGGGTAAACCCCGGATATATCTCGATACCGCGTTGGTACAAGCGCTCTCGCGCTTCCCGCCTGGTACTACAACCTCGTGGCGACGACCGTAGTTCGACGCGATGATTATCAGCCGTTCGCCGTCGGGCACAGCGAGCATGACGTGCGTCCGCGGCTGACCCGTCTTGGCTCCGGTGGTCGTCGTCGCCGTTCCCGACACCGGCTCGCTCCGAGAAGACCTGCTGGAGCTGGCCCGCCGCTCGGCGGCGATCCAGACCTCTCCCGCCGGCGAGGCGGTCGTCCGCGCTGTCGCGGGTGAGGCGCCCGGCAATCCCGCCATCGCCGCTGCAGCCAAACGGTTCTGGGCGGAACGCCTCGAACTCGATGCGCGGACAGCGGATTCGCCGGTGATCGAATCACTGCTCAGCGCGCTCTACTTCCGTCTACTGGTTACCGGTGAACCACTCGATGATGGGTTCATCGAGAGCATTGCCGACCTGGGCTACGCCGCGTGCAGGGCGCCCCGGCCCCCCAGCTAAGGCAACCGTGGCAAGCTCCAGGTATGAGTACGCCATCCGAGCCCCGGATACTCGCCGATACCGGCGGACTTGTTGTCACTGACGACGGCCGTCGGGTTCTGGTCATCGACCGAGGTACCGGCGCACTGTCGATACTGGCGTTCGTCCTCGGCGTGATCACGATCGTCGTTGCCGGCTTCGGTGCTGTCGCGCTCATCGCAGGCGTTCCCTCACGGGCGCTGGGCGCGATCTTCTTGGCTGTCGGCCTCGTGTTCGCGGTACTGACTATCGTCGTGGTGCGCAAGTTTCGTCGTAATCGCAGCCGGCCATTGCACGATTGCCGCCCGGTTGCGGTCATCGACCGCAAGCTGGGGCTGTTCAGCTACCGGGGCGGCGCTTTGGTGCAACTGGATCAGGTGCGCTTCGCCCGCAAGCTCCAAATAGGTTCGAGCTCACCGAAGCTGGTCGCGGTCACCCCGGGCGGAACACTGGTGCTCAAGCGAGGCAGCCCGTTCGACGGTGGAGTCGGCACGGTAGATGAGCTGCTGACCGCGGCGATTCAGGGCGCTCGATAGCGCGCTAGCCGCGAAAGTACCTCGCCGACAACGGCGTCGGCAGCAATGTCTACCTGCTCGCCGGTCGCGAGATCCTTCACGCCGATGGTGCCGGCCTCGATGTCGCGGTCGCCGGCCACCAGCGCGAGCGACGCGCCGGAACGGTCGGCGGCCCGCATGGCGCCCTTCAGGCCACGGTCACCATAGGCCAGATCCACCCGCACCCCAGCGGCCCGGAGCTCCGCGGCCAGCACCGACAGCCGCACCTTGGCCTGTTCGCCGAGCGGCACGCCGAACACGTCGACCCGCGTTGGCTGACCCGCCGTCTTGCCTTCGGCCTTCAGCGCCAGCATCGTCCGGTCGACGCCAAGGCCGAAGCCGATACCGGACAAGTCTTTTCCACCGAGCCGGCGCATCAGCCCGTCGTAGCGGCCGCCGCCACCGATTCCGGACTGCGAACCCAAACCGTCGTGCACGAACTCGAACGTGGTCTTGGTGTAGTAGTCCAACCCTCGTACCATCCGCGGGTTGAGCACATAGGGCACGCCGAGCGCGTCCAAGTGCGCCAGCACGGTGTCGAAATGCTGCTTGGCGACATCGGAGAGGTGGTCCAACATGACGGGGGCATCAGCAGTCAGCGCACGTACCGCCGGCCGCTTGTCGTCGAGCACCCGCAGCGGGTTGAACTCCGCCCGCCGGCGGGTGTCCTCGTCGAGGTCGAGCTTGAACAAGTAGTCCTGCAACAGTTCCCGGTACTGCGGCCGGCAACTGTCGTCGCCCAGCGAGGTGATCTCCAGCCGAAAGCCGTCCAGACCCAGCGCCCGGAAACCGGCGTCGGCGACCGCGATCACCTCGGCGTCAAGCGCCGGGTCGTCGACACCGATCGCCTCCACTCCGACCTGCTGCAGTTGTCGGTAGCGCCCGGCCTGCGGCCGCTCGTAACGGAAGAACGGACCTGCGTAACAGAGCTTGACCGGCAACGGGCCGCGGTCCAAACCATGCTCGATCGCCGCGCGGATCACGCCGGCGGTGCCCTCCGGCCGCAGCGTCACCGAGCGGTCGCCGCGGTCGGCGAAGGTGTACATCTCCTTGCTGACCACATCGGTGGACTCCCCTACCCCGCGGGCGAACAGCGCGGTGTCCTCGAAGATGGGCAGCTCGATGTCGGCGTACCCGGCGCGGTGGGCGGCATCCAGCAGGCCGTCGCGAACCGCGACGAACTGCGCCGACTCCGGTGGAAGGTAGTCGGGCACGCCCTTCGGGGCCTGGAATTCGGTCACAGGGTCAAACCTTCGAGGAACGGGTTGGTGCGGCGTTCGAGTCCGATGGTGGACTTTTCGCCGTGCCCCGGTAGTACCACGGTGTCGTCGTCGAGCACCATCAGTTTTGTCACGATCGAGCCCAGCAGATCCCGGCCGCTGCCGCCCGGTAGGTCGGTGCGCCCGACCGACTGCCGGAACAGCGTGTCACCGGTGAACACCACGTCGGCGGAGTCCTCGCCCGGGACGCGGAAGACGACCGAGCCGCGGGTGTGCCCCGGGGTGTGGTCGACCGCGACGGTGATGTTGCTGGTCTGGCCGATGTCCAGCTTGTGCCCGTCGGAGTCCAGCTCCACCACCTGCTTGGGCTCCCGGAACAACGTGCCGAAGGCGATCTGGCCCAGCCGCGGCCCGAAGCCCTTGATCGGGTCGGAGAGCATGAACCGGTCCTCGGGATGGATGTAGGCCGGGCAGCCGTAGGCGTCGGCGACCTTCTGCGCCGACCAGATGTGGTCGATGTGCCCGTGCGTCAGCAGCACCGCCGCGGGCGTGAGGCGGTTCTCGTCGAGAATCCGGCGTAGCGGACCCATCGCCCGCTGGCCGGGGTCGACGACAATGGCGTCCGCCCCGGCTCGCGGCGCGAGCACATAGCAGTTGCAGGCCAACATCCCGGCCGGAAACCCGGTGATCAACACGACGTCCAGTTTCCCACCCCGGCTTCTCAAGGGGCTCTTGGCCCACATTCAGCTACGGCTGGCACACTCGTTGCGGACCGACGAGCACGCGAGGAGGACCACGGCGGTGCCGACCAACGAACAGCGGCGGGCAACAGCGAAGCGCAAACTGGAGCGGCAGCTGGAGCGACGCGCCGCGCAGGCCCGCAGGCGACGCCTGTACGCGATCATCGGCTCGACGCTGGGCGCGATCGTCCTGGTCGCGGGCGTGGTGGCAGCTGTGGTCGTCACCAACCGCGACAACGACAGCACCACCGCCGCGGCCACCAACACCCCGCCGAGCACGCCGGCGGCGCCGGCGCAACCGGCAAGCGGTCAACTGCCGCCGCTTGCCCCGCCCGCCGATCTCGGGAAGAACTGTCAGTATCCGGCGGCGGCGACTCCGGCCAGCAGGCCCAACACGCCGCCGCGAACGGGCGAGGTGCCGACAGACCCGGCACAGGTCAGCGTGAGCATGGCCACCAACCAGGGCAACATCGGCCTGCAGCTCGACAACGCCAAGGCGCCGTGCACGGTGAACAGCTTCGCCAGCCTGGCCCAGCAGGGCTATTTCAACGACACCCCCTGCCACCGGCTGACCACCAGTGCGGCGCTGTCGGTGCTGCAGTGCGGCGACCCGACGGGTGCGGGCACCGGCGGCCCGGGCTACCAATTCGGCAACGAGTACCCGACCAACCAGTACCAGCCCGACGATCCTGCGTTGCAGGAGCCGGTGACCTACCCGCGCGGCACCATAGCCATGGCGCACAGCATGGGCGCACATGACAACGGCAGTCAGTTCTTCCTGGTGTACCAGGACTCACAACTGCCACCCGACTACACGGTGTTCGGCACCATCGACGAGACCGGCCTGGCCACCCTGGACAAGGTCGCCGAGCAGGGCGTCGCCGACGGCGGCGAGGACGGCAAGCCGAAGGCCGACGTCCAGGTCAAGTCGATCCTGCTGGACTGACGCCTCGTGACGACTCCGCCGCCTCCCTACGGCGCATATCCCCCGCAGGTCGACCCGTATTACGGCTATCCGCGGCCGCGGCCGACCAACGCCATGGCGATCGCGTCGCTGGTGTGTGCGTTCCTGTTCGCACCCTTGGGCATCGTCTTCGGCCACATATCGCTGTCGCAGCTCAAGCGCACCGGCGAGGATGGCCACGGGCTGGCCGTGGCCGGCCTGGTCATCGGCTACCTGATCACGGTGGGGACGGCCGTGGCGGTGGTGGCGGTCGCGGTGTTGATGATGGCGCTGGCGCGTGACCTGGAGAACCGCCGGCAGCCGAGCCCCGGCTCTCCCGGCATCACCGCGACGCCGGCACCAGACGGCGAGCTTCCGCGGTTCAAACCGCCGGCCAATCTCGGCGCCAACTGCACCTATCCGGCCACCACCGAGCCGGCGAGCAAGCCCAACACGCCGCCGCGGGCCGGCAAGGTGCCGACCGAGCCGGCCCTGGTCAGCGCGAGCGTCGCCACCAACCAGGGCAACATCGGGCTGCTGCTCGACAACGAAAAGGCGCCGTGCACCGTCAACAGCTTCGCCAGCCTGGCCCAGCAGGGCTACTTCGACGGCACATCGTGTCACCGGCTGACCACCACGCCCGATCTCGGCGTGCTGCAGTGCGGCGACCCGACGGGCACCGGCACGGGCGGTCCGGGCTACCAGTTCGCCAACGAGTACCCCACCAACCAGTACCGGATCTCCGATCCGGCGCTGGACACTCCGGTGACGTATCCGCGCGGCACACTGGCGATGGCGAATGCGGGAGCGGGGACCAACGGAAGCCAGTTCTTCCTGGTCTACGCCGACTCGATGCTGCCGCCGACGTACACCGCGTTCGGCACCATCGACGCCACCGGGCTCGCGACCATCGACAAGATCGCCGACGCGGGTGTCGACGGCGCGGGCGACGACGGCAAGCCGGCAACCGACGTGACGTTCGAATCGATTCGGCTCGACTGAGCTCAGGCCGCGGAGGTGATGCGGTAGACGTCGTAGACGCCTTCCACGTTGCGAACCAAACTGAGCACGTGGCCGAGATGCTTGGGGTCGCCCATTTCGAAGGTGAAGCGGCTGATCGCCACCCGGTCGTTGGACGTGGTCACCGATGCCGACAGGATGTTCACTTTCTCGTCGGCGAGTACCCGCGTCACGTCCGACAGCAGCCGGTGCCGGTCGAGCGCCTCGACCTGGATGGCCACCAGGAACACCGATGACGGTGACGGCGCCCATTTCACGTCGATGATCCGCTCGGCCTGCTGTTGCAGCGACGACGCGTTGGTGCAGTCGGTGCGGTGCACACTGACCCCGCCGCCGCGGGTGACGAAGCCCATGATGTCGTCGCCGGGAACCGGCGTGCAGCACTTGGCCAGCTTGGTCAGCACACCGGGCGCACCGGGCACCGCGACGCCGACGTCGTCGGTGCTGCGCTGGCGCACCGCCATGGTGGTCGGAGTCGACCGCTCGGCCAGCTCATCGGTGGCCTCGTCGTCGCCGCCGAGCTGGGCCACCAGCCGCTGCACCACATGCCGCGCGGATACGTGGCCTTCGCCGACGGCGGTATACAGCGCCGACACGTCCGCGTAGCGCAATTCGCGGGCCAGTGCAGCCATCGACTCGGCATTCATCAAGCGCTGCAACGGAAGCCCGCCACGCCGCACCTCGCGCGCGATCCCGTCCTTGCCGGATTCCAACGCCTCCTCGCGGCGCTCCTTGGCGAACCACTGCCGGATCTTGGCCTTCGCCCGCGGCGACACCACGAACTGCTGCCAGTCCCGCGAGGGCCCGGCGTTCGGCGCCTTGGACGTGAAAACCTCGACGACTTCACCGTTTTCCAGCTTGCGCTCCAGCGCCACCAGCCGGCCGTTGACCCGGGCGCCGATGCAGCGGTGACCGACCTCGGTGTGCACCGCATAGGCGAAGTCGACCGGCGTCGAGCCGGTGGGCAGCGTGATCACGTCCCCCTTCGGGGTGAACACGAAGATCTCCTGCACCGCAAGGTCGTAGCGCAGCGACTCGAGGAACTCGCTGGGGTCGGCGGCCTCCCGCTGCCAGTCCAGCAGTTGGCGCATCCATGCCATGTCGTCGATCTCGGCGGCGGCGTGGCCGGTCGGTAAGCCGTTGCGGCCCTTGACTTCCTTGTAGCGCCAATGCGCGGCGATGCCGTATTCCGCCGTCTTGTGCATATCCATGGTGCGGATCTGGATCTCCAGTGGCTTGCCCTCGGGCCCGACGACCGTGGTGTGCAGCGACTGGTAGACCCCGAACCGCGGCTGGGCGATGTAGTCCTTGAACCGCCCGGCAATCGGCTGCCACAACGAATGCACAACGCCGACAGCGGCATAACAGTCGCGAATCTCGTCGCACAGGATCCGCAAGCCCACCAGGTCGTGGATGTCATCGAAGTCGCGGCCCTTGACGATCATCTTCTGGTAGATCGACCAGTAGTGCTTTGGCCTGCCCTCGACCACCGCGTTGATCTTCATCGCGGTCAGCGTGGTGACAATTTCGGAACGCACCTTGGCCAGGTAGGTGTCGCGCGACGGCGCCCGATCGGCGACAAGCCGCACGATCTCCTCGTACTTCTTCGGGTGCAGGATCGCGAACGACAGGTCTTCCAGTTCCCACTTGACCGTGGCCATGCCCAGCCGATGTGCAAGCGGCGCAATGACTTCCAGGGTCTCGCGGGCCTTGCGGGCTTGCTTCTCGGGCGGCAGGAAGCGCATGGTTCGCATGTTGTGCAGCCGGTCGGCAACCTTGATCACCAGCACGCGGAAATCGCGGGCCATCGCGATGATCATCTTGCGGATGGTCTCGCCCTCCGCGGCGGTGCCGAGCGCGACCTTGTCCAGCTTGGTGACGCCGTCGACGAGGTGGCCTACCTCGGTGCCGAATTCCTCGGTCAACGCATCCAGGGTGTACCCGGTGTCCTCGACGGTGTCGTGCAGCAGCGCGGCGATCAGTGTGGTGGTGTCCATGCCGAGCTCGGCCAGGATGTTGGCGACCGCCAGCGGATGGGTGATGTACGGATCGCCGGATCGGCGCATCTGGGTTGCGTGCCGCTCCTCGGCGACCTCGTAGGCGCGCTGCAGCAGGCTCAGGTCGGCCTTCGGGTAGTTCTCGCGGTGCACGGCGACCAGCGGCTCGAGCACCGGGTTGACGGCGCCGCCCCGTGAGGTCATTCGGCGCGCCAGCCGCGCGCGAACCCGCCGGGATGCGCTGGTGGAGGTCTTCCCGGTGTCCGGCGACGCCGCATCGGGCGCCGGTGGCGATTGCACGGCCTGATCCGTGACTTGGTCGTCAGCCATCGTCACCTCCTCCACCAGACTTCGAGGATATCGCTTCAGAAGGTGTGCAAGCTGCTGACGGGTGGCGGTTCGACCAGATCGCGGCCGCCCAGGGCGGCCAACTCCAGTACCACCGCGGCGCGGGAGACCGTCGCCCCCGCCTTGCTGAGCAGCCGCGTCGTCGCGGCGAGGGTGCCGCCGGTGGCCAGCACGTCGTCGATGATCACGACGGCGCGCCCGGCCAGCTCGATGCCGTCGGCGGGGATCTCGAGGGTCGCCGTGCCGTATTCGAGGCTGTAGGTCTCGCTGTGCACCGGCGGCGGCAGCTTGCCGCCCTTACGGACGGCCAGCACCCCGATCCCGAGCTTGGCGGCGACGGCGCCGCCGAGCAGGAAGCCGCGGGCATCGACACCGGCGACCAGCTCCGCACCCGAAGCGATTTCGGCCAGCGCATCGGTCACGACGGCCAGCCCATGAGCGTCAGCCAACACCGGCGTCAGATCCTTGAACTGGATGCCCGGCTCGGGGAAGTCGGCGACTTCGCGGGTCAGAGACCGGATAACCGCTTCGATGTCGCTCATTTCGCCAGTACCCACCGGTCCATGTTCCACCCTGCGCCCCATCGGGTCGGATTGCTGCTCACGGCGTACGTCTTGTTCGATGCGATCAGCGTGCGCTGCTGCCGGTACAACGGCAGCGTGGGTATGTCGGCCCACAGGATCGGCCCGCCCTCACCCAACAGCCGCGACAGCTCCTTGGGATCGGAGGTCAGCGCGAGCGTGTCGATGATGCCGTCGATGCGAGGGTTGGAGTAGCCGGACAGGTTGTTGCCGTTGCCGGTGTGCAGGCCGTAGGCGTCCATCACCGATGAGCCGGACGAACCACTGCCCGTCGCCCCGCCGGTGCTGGCCAGCAATACGTCGATTTCGTTGTTACGCAGCGTAAGCGGACCGGTGGATTCGGAGGCGACATCCTGCACGGCGATACCGGCAGGCGCACACGATTTTGCGATCGCGCCGACCGTCGCGGCGAGCCGGGCGTTCGGGCTCTGATAGCCGATGCGGACGGCCAGCGGCTGCCCGCCCAGCGCGGCCCGGGCGGCGTCGGGATTGGCGACGGTGAACTGGCCGGCCTCCGCGGCCGCCTCGGCGGCGCCGACCGCGTCCTCGCTGGCCGGATTGAGTCGCGAGTTGGCGATCGGGACCTCCGCGTTCCGGGCGATCACGTCGCGCGGGGTGCACAATGCCAGCGCGCGGCGCGCCGGCGGGGCCGCCATCGGCCCCTGCGCCGCAAAGATCAGCTGCTGGATGCCCGCCGAGGGCGTATAGGTTTGGGTGTAGTCGTCGGGCATGTTCAGCACACCCGATGAGCCGGCGGCGACGTCGACGACGTCGACGCTGCCGTCGTTGATGCGGTCTTGGACATCGGCGCTCCGCGGTGACACGGTGACCCGGTGGGTGACGGGTTTGGCGCCCCACCATTTGTCGTTCGCGACGAGCACGACCGCGCCGTCCTCGGTGACCGATTCCAGCTTGTAGGGACCCGATGAGGGGAATTGTTTGAGGTCAACCTCCGGGCTGAGGTTCCAGATGTCGTTCCACGCCTGCGCGATGCGTCCGACATTCGCGACGTCGTTGTTGATGATGGCGGAAGTGACGCCGCCATCTCCCAAGCCGAGCGCGTCGGAGATGACGTGCGACGGCATCATCGACGTCGCCGCGAACAACTGCCCGAATTCGACGAAGGCGCGGTCCACCGCGAACGACACCCGCGCCCGCTTCTGCCCCGGCACGCACTCGACGCCGGCGATGTCGCGGTATCCGGCTTGACTGGCCGCGTCGAAACCCGGGAACCGACCGGACTGCGACGCCCAGGCCAGCACCAAATCGTCACAGGCGACGGGCTTGCCGTCGGAGTACACCGCCCTGTCGTTGATGTGGTAGTCGAGCACCAGCGGCGCCCGCCCGACCACCGAAATCGCGCCGAAGTCATGGTCGCCGACGATCTGGCCGTCCGGCCCGTGGTAGTTGAAACCGGTGAGGACGCGGGCGAATGCCTGCGGCCCGCCCGATGCGGCGCCTGCGACGGAGTTGACGTTGTACGTGATCAACGTGCCGTCGATCGCGTAATGAATCTCGTCGGCCGGGCTGCCCGAGCAGGACGACAAGCCGAGGACGCCGGCGACAGCCGCTATCACCGCGACGGTCCGCCGCAATCGGGCAGTCATCGGGCCTACCGCTGCCGGGTGTTCCGCTTACCCGAAGGC
>NZ_JBOGDB010000060.1:0-3566 GCF_050701515.1 Mycobacterium sp.
CATGTATGCGCGCACAACCACCGATATGCGGGTGGCGTACGTGACGTTCCCGATGAGGTGGGCCCACGGACGGTTCGACGTTACTCAGTGGGGTCGTTGCGCGTGCTGTGCAGCCGCGTGTGGACTCGGCAGACCGGCCCCGGGGGTGATTCGAGGTAGCCCGGAAGTCGCTCGGGAGAACGGCCGCGAGATCGCCATAGACGGCCGAACGGCGACCCGCCGATGTGATGCCACCCGACTAACCGCACAGGGCCCTCACCCCCCTGATGGTCCAGCCGGTGCCCGGCGTGCCCCCAGCGTCCCTAGTGTCGTGAGTCAATAGTGGTCAACATCGGCCATATGCGGTCGCCTGAATGTGCAAGCCAGAGCACCTTACCGTCAACCCGTCGCCCGCCCAGGCCGCCCGAGCCTCCCGCCGCTTGGGAGAACGGCCGCCAGGACGAGCCGCTCGGAAGGACAACCCAGAGTTCGGCGGTGTGATGCACTCGGCGAAGGAGAGGTCGCCATCATGCCGCACACGCCACGGCGCCCCCGTCCGAACCCGCCACAAGATCCCATTGACCACCATCCGGTGATCCGCCCACCCCCCACCACGCCTCGGCGCCATCGACGGCAACGAGAGCGCCAACCGCACCCATTCCTCATCGGTCAGATCATGTCGATCAAGCACAGCCATGTTCTACCGGCCCCACACCACAAGATCCGTGAGACACGCCCTAGTCCAGTTTTCCGCTGAGGCGAAACTATTGGACTGGGCTCCAAAGCCTAGAAGGTCGTCGACCTTGAACTCCGACGGCAACGCGAAATTGAGCCACTTTGCTCCGCATTCAGAGTATCCCTGCACTTTCGCAAGTTACTCACTCATTTGGATTATAGTCCACCTGGGTGCAGGTATCCGGCCAACCCTGAGTGGTACAGATTTTTACGCGGACGCCCCTGAGATTCGTACCTTCATGCCTCCTGCCAGAGTAGGCATCGACATCGCCTTTCGGGCACGCCTTCGTTGAATGGTACTCAGGGTCGGTGTGGTTGCGAAGGTCCGGCTGAATTTCTATATAGACGCAATCTCCGTCGGCACGGACGTCTTTAATATGCAAATCCCACCATACATAATTGTTGTGTGCTCCAAATTGTCCCCACGCGTAACCACCATCGGCGCCTTCGCCTAATTGCTCGGCACTAGCTACGCCGCCCGAAGTTAAAATTACCAGCGCCGAAACCGAGCATGCAGACAGAGCGCGAAGCGACCAGCGCGAAACACTTCGACCGTTCTTGATCATACGAATCTCCTCCGGAAGGAATCGAATGTCATGAGGTCAGCAAGTCAGCATTGTGTTCAGGTGTAGCGCGGACGGGCGTGACTGGCTGACCTTCGGATGAGTGATCTCACCTCTCCCTGGAGAGGAATTGTCAGAACCTGTGGATGAGGTTATTCAAGCTGCTTGCTTGTCCTTGGCCGCGTCGCCGTCCTCGTCAACGTGAAGTGACGCCAGCCGCGTCGTATCGAACCCCAGATCGGAACCCCCTTTCGGCAGACTGCGTCGAACCGATCGGTTGTTCAAGTCGTCGAGCAGATAGAGAAGTCAAGCAAGAGCTTATCCTTCTCAGCTGAGGACGACTCCCTCAGCATAAACTGTTGTGAATCTCCCGTCAACTGACATGGATGCGGCGGCGGCGACCCGATTGACGTGGGCAGATGCTCGAGTATGCTGTCGGCCATGCCGAGGCACACCGCCAAACGCGATCTCGCCGCGAAGGTGGATCATTTGTTCCGCGTGGTGCGGCCCGCGGGGCGGCGACAAGTTCTCCTTCGAGGAGGCCGCCGATGCCATCCGCGCCAAGGTCGGGCCCACGATCTCGGCGACCTATCTCTGGCAGCTGCGTAAGGGAAGGCGCGACAACCCCACCAAGCGTCCCCCCGATGGATCAGGTGGGGCCGTGCGAGACCGTGTCGGCGTGATGAAGTGTCTTGGGGCACGGCCAGCACGATGTGGCGCCAGCCGCCCGGCCTTGGCGGTGGACAACGCTGGTGATCGTGGCTCTCTCTGTCGGTGACAGGGGTGCTGCGACGTTGATGCTGCTGCACCTCGTTGACGTGACTGAACCATTGAGGGAGCCTGAGGCCATCCGCACGGCGCTCACCGTCGGCACCGGTATTGGAGGTGTGGTGGCCCTGATCTTGGCGAGCCCACGCCAACGGTCCACCGCATGCCGGACTCGCCAAAGTCGGCGGCTGCTTGCCACACTTGGAGTCGTCTTCATATTAACGAGCGCATGCGCGGCGCGACCGGCGCGAGCGGAGCCACCGGAACGTCTTTTTTTTGGATGCGAGACAGCCAAACGCTCGATAGTGGCTGAAGTAGGTCGTACTTTTTGGATCGATATCCAAGTTCGCGTCGCAGACAAATGCAACGACAGTGAGGGAGATATCGACGACAGTCCCGTCATCCTAGGCAAGAAAGTTAGTGCAACCCTAACATTGAAGACATTCCCTGGTAGAATATTTCTCGCCGGATCCAATCTGCAGCCAATTACAGCTGTCCCGGAGTCGGCGGGCCCCGGCACTATTCAGTCCAATGGAGTTGGGAGGTTCTGGCGAAGCGCGCCGGGCAGTATGAACTGTCATTGATATTGTCCGCGTTCGACGATGACGCCAAGTCTCTTTTGCGTCAGAACTACCGCCGTACGATTGAACTCGACGTAAGGCTTCCACCGCCTTCAATGGGCTCCCGAATCGGATCTGCGCTCACCAAATTTGCAAATTGGTTCGAGCGCTTCGTGAGTTCGGCGGAGGGGATTGCCGCATCTGCCGCAACCATTTTCGCCGCGGTAGGTGGTTATCGATCCTGGCGACGGAATCGCATGCGTCGCACAGATCCAACAATATCACGCGTCGAGCGTATACCGCCACGGCGACGCCACGAATCAACACGAGATACAAGACATACAAGGCCAAGCCGGGTAGGACACACTTTTCGGCAACACAAGAACAGGGGTCGTCTGACGGCTTCTCGCGCTCGGCGGACAAAGGCCGGAGAATCGTCAGATGGGGATCAGGAGTAAGGTGCGGGACGGGGCTTTCTCGCATTGGGCATGTGCCCGACGAACTCCGTCGCATGCTTGCTGTGTGACGGCGATCGGTCACGGGTGTCACGCCTGTAACACTCTGCCACTCCAAGGTAATGGCCATTAGGATCATCGTAGACGCCCGATCGGCGACGCGCTGATAGTGACGGGGGTACCTAGAGAACCACGGGCCGCTCAGCCCCCATGATGGATCAGCTTCTGTTGGCGCCTGACGAACTGTCTGACAACCGACACGAACGGCGTCGAACACGCATGGACGTTCACGGACACCACAGTCGACATGACCAGCGCGAACAGCCTGTTTGCGGCGCGTAGCACTTGGCTTCGGGACGAAGAAGTCGCAGGTTCAAATCCTGTCACCCCGACCAATTTGGGGGACGTGTGTCCGCTGGGGAGCGCGGACCGTTAATTGGTCGTCCTTCGTATCTGTGGGGCGACCCCCCAGACCCCCACGTTGCGAGCTTCTCTCGACCCAGCGC
>NZ_JBOGDB010000061.1:0-12249 GCF_050701515.1 Mycobacterium sp.
TGCCAGCTGTTGCGGGTTGAGTGGTCGGTAGTTGTCGGTGGTGTGCTGTAGGAACAGAAAGTATGAATCTAGCGGCGTGGGCTGAGCGCAACGGTGTTGCGCGCGTGACTGCGTATCGCTGGTTTCGTGCTGGATGTTTGCCGGTACCCGCCCGGCGAGTGGGTCGGCTGATTCTCGTGGACGAGCCGATCGGCGAGGCTGGCCTACGAGCGCGCACGGCGGTGTATGCGCGGGTGTCGTCGGCGGATCAGAAAGCAGATCTCGACCGGCAGGTGGCGCGGGTGACCGCGTGGGCAACGGACCAGCAGATCACGGTCGACAAAGTCGTCGTCGAGGTCGGGTCCGCGCTGAACGGGCACCGCCGCAAGTTTCTTGCCCTGCTGCGCGACCCGTCGGTGCAGCGGATCGTGGTCGAGCATCGGGACCGGTTCTGCCGGTTCGGCTCGGAATACGTACAGGCCGCACTGGCCGCACAGGGCCGAGAGCTGGTCGTGGTGGACGCCGCCGAGGTCGATGACGACCTCGTGCGGGATATGACCGAGATCCTGACCTCGATGTGCGCTCGTCTGTACGGCAAGCGAGCCGCCGAGAACCGCGCCATGCGCGCGCTGGCAGCTGCCGCAGCGACCGATGAGCGGGGTGCGGCCTGATGGCGAAGTTTGAAGTCCCTGACGGCTGGTGTGTGCAGGCGTTTCGGTTCACGCTGGACCCGACCGAGGATCAAGCCAGGTCGCTGGCCCGGCATTTCGGCGCGCGGCGCAAGGCATACAACTGGACCGTGGCCACCCTGAAAGCCGATATCGAAGCGTGGCACGCGGGCGGGATGCAGACCGCGAAGCCTTCCCTTGGGGTGCTGCGGAAACGCTGGAACACCGTCAAAGACGACGTGTGCGTCAACGCCGAGACCGGTGCGGTGTGGTGGCGTGAATGCTCGAAGGAGGCTTACGCCGACGGCATCGCCGGCGCGGTGGACGCCTATTGGAATTGGCAGAGGTCCCGTGCTGGCAAGCGCGCTGGGAAAAGAGTCGGGTTCCCGCGGTTCAAACGCAAAGGCCGCGACAGTGACCGGGTGTGCTTCTCCACCGGCGCGATGCGGGTCGAGCCCGACCGCAGGCACCTCACACTGCCGGTGATCGGCACTGTCCGCACGCACGAGAACACTCGCCGCATCGAACGTCTCATCCGGGCTGGGAGGGCGCGTGTGCTGGCGATCTCGGTGCGCCGCAACGGCACTGGTTTGGACGCCAGCGTGCGGGTGCTTGTCCAACGCCCCCAGCAACCCAGCATCGCGCTACCTGGTTCGCGGGTTGGTGTCGACGTCGGGGTGCGGCGTTTGGCGACAGTTGCCACCGCTGACGGTGTCGTGATCGAACAAGTCGAGAACCCGCGACCGCTAGACGCGGCGTTGCGTGAGCTGCGCCAACTATGCCGAGCACGGTCGCGCTGCACGAAAGGCTCGCGGTCCTACCGCGCACGCACCATGCAGATTTCCCGGCTGCACCGCCGGGTCCATGACGTCCGCAGTCATCACCTGCACGTCCTGACAACACGGTTGGCCAAAACCCACGGCCGGATCGTTGTTGAAGGTTTGGACGCCGCGGGGATGTTGCGGCAAAAGGGCTTGTCGGGTGCCCGCGCCAGGCGGCGTGGACTATCGGATTCAGCCCTGGCCACACCGCGCCGCCACCTGTCTTATAAGACAGGCTGGTACGGGTCACAACTGGTCGTCGCTGACCGCTGGTTCCCGTCGTCGAAAACCTGCCATGCCTGCGGGCACGTGCAGGACATCGGATGGGCCGAACATTGGCAATGTGATGGTTGTTCGGCAGCGCCACATCAGCGCGACGACAACGCATCTATCAACCTCGCACGCTACGAGGGCACCGCTCGCGTCGTCGGCCCAGTTGGGGCCGCCGTCAAGCGTGGAGCCGACCGTAAGACCCGGCCTAGCCGGGCTGGTGGCCGTGAAGCGCGGAAGGGAACCGGCCACCCGGCCGGGGAACAACCCCGAGATGGGGTGCGAGTCGCGTGACCACTAAAGATCACTCACTCGCAACGGTTGCACTACCGGGACACGCGCTGCGCCACTGACTCCTGGAAAGCGGTGCCCGCACACACAAGGTCAGTCGGCAGCGGGAGTCCGCCGGGAAGCGGCATCGGGAGACCCGTCATTGGCAGAGCCGGAAGGGCTGGAGCCACCGCAGCGGGTGCAGGCACACCGCCCGCCGCAGTCGAGATGGGAGCCGTCGGAGCCGCAGCAGCCGGTATGGCCGGTACCAGCCGCCGGCAGCGCCGGTAATGCCGCCGCGGGGATGGCCGGAATCAGCGTGGCAAGCTGCGGCACGCCGGCGGCGGCGATCGGGGCCGCGGCCATCGGAGCGCCGGCCAGCGTCTGCAACGACCCGGTCAGGTCGGACGGCGACGCGGCAAACTGCTGCAGGATGCCGGCGCACGGCACACCAGGGCGGTTACCGGATCTACTCAAGCGGAAATTGGGGCCCCCAGAAAGTGGCGGTTATGAAACCGATGCCAAGCAGAAGCGCTCCGGTGACGCTAGCCGTCGACTTCCAACGGCATCCCCGCCGCGATGCCGCCCTGTGGCCAGCCGGCCGGCGAGTCCTCCCACGGTTCCTGGCGGCCATACGGCGTCAGGTCCAGGAACGGATAGCCCACCGCGGAGTGGTCCAGCCCGCGGGCATACGCCGAATAGGTGTGGAACACCTCATCGCCGCGGCGCAGGAAAACGCTCGCACCCGGCCAGTCGCCGTGCAGGTCGTCGTCGTTCCAACCGTCGCGGTGCAACTCATCGAGCGACTTGTAGTTGTACTCGACCGGCGTGCGCTGCGGATTGAGCGTGAC
The DNA here is from genome assembly GCF_050701515.1 of Mycobacterium sp. Classification (GTDB taxonomy): domain Bacteria; phylum Actinomycetota; class Actinomycetes; order Mycobacteriales; family Mycobacteriaceae; genus Mycobacterium. Next base: position 2,860 of record NZ_JBOGDB010000061.1, read on the forward strand.
GTGATAGTCGTAGGTGAAGTCGTTGTCGCGCGACGAGTACCACGGGAACGTCCAACCGTGCTTGTCGCGGTAACGGGCGATGCTCGCATACGGGGCGCGCGACACGCAGGCAAACGTCACGTCCTTGGCGTGCAAGAGTGCGCGGTCCCGCTCGGTGAACGTCATATCCGCCGCGGCCGTGCAACTGGGGCAGCCTTCGTCGACGGCGTCGATCCACATGAAGTGATGGATGTAGAGCTGGCTCCTGCCTTCGAACATGTCCACCAGCCGTAGCTCACCGTCGGGTCCCTCGAACACGTAGTCCTTCTCCACCTTGACCATCGGCAGCCGACGGCGTTCGGCGTTCACCGCGTCGCGCAAGTGAGTGACCTCACGCTCGCGGGCCAGTAGCTTCTTGCGGGCCGCCAGCCACTCCTCGCGGGTGTCGACATCGGGATAGGCGGTCGGGCTCTGGGTCATTGATCTCTCCTCACACATCGGCCTCGCAGATATAGACCTCCCGGCGCGCCGGGAGTCATCGCGGAAAACCCTTAGCGGTGCTGCCCGAACCGCGGGCCGAACGCGTTGGTCGGAAAAGCCCGTGCGCGACCAGCGCGGCGATATGGCCGTCGCCGCGGTACTCACGGAGCAAGGTGATCGCGTGCCACAGTTGCGCGTACGGCTCGTCCGGCCAGTCCAGTTCGGCATGACCGGCGTAGAGCGGGCGGCCGTCGGCGTTCGGGACCGCTTCGGCGACCAGGACCCGTGGCAGTACCGCGTCGACGATCTCATAGCGCACCCGCGTCACGGTGGCCGGCGACGCCAGCTCCCACGCCGCCGGAATCGCCGCCGCGATCAGCTCGGGATTGAAGTTATAGAACGTTGCCGCAACGACTTTCGCGGTGACCGCGCCCATCGGCGCCGACCGGCTGGCGAAGTAGTGCATGCGTGGGTCCAGCCCAAGCTCGCCGAACTTCTCATTGGCCTCGGGGACGAAGTAGATGGTCGAGTGCAGCCTGTCGAGCGCGCGGCTGAGCTGTCCGGCGGCAAACGCGTCGACACACCGACACTAGCGCGCGCGGCCGGCCCGATAGGAGGCCGCACTGCCGACGGCGGCCAGCACCGCGAACACGGCGAATAGCCAGCGGGCGGCGGCCACGTCGCCGCCTTCGGTCATGTTGACCACCACGCCAGCCAGGCCTGCGCCGAACGCGCCGGAGATCAGCTGCACGGTGTTGATCGCGGCCGCCGCGATGCCGCCGTCAACAGGGTCGTCGACCGCGCCCATGATCCATGCCGACAGGTGCGGCCACGCCACGCCGACCCCGGAACCCGCGATAAGCAACCCGACCGCCCAAACGGCTACCACCGGCCACGTCGCGTCGTCGCCCAGGCTCAGCGCGGCAAGCGCGAGACCGATCGCCATGATCACCGGCGCGGCGGCCACCAGGCGGACGACTGTGCGCGTCCGGTTGACCGATGCGCTGACGATCTCCGATGCCGTCCAGCCCACCGCGAGCACCGCGCCGAAGAACCCGGCCGCCGCCGGCGCCATGTTGGCCAGCCGCTGGCCGAACAGCGGCACGTACATGTCCGCCATGGTGGCGGCCATCAGCAGCCCGATCGTGACATACATCCACTTCAGCGGGCCGGGGCCGAACGCGGCCCGCGGCAAGACCGTCGCCCGCGCGCGGTGATCGACCAACAGGAAGAGCCCGACCAACGCCGCACCGACGGCGAGCAGGCCGGCGGTGGCCGCGGCGGCGTGCTGCACGCCCGCGACGCTGATCACCAGCGCGGCCGCGCCCAGCAGCAACAGCGACCCGACCGGGATCCGCGACACCACTGAGGGCGGCCGCTCACTCTGCCGCTGGGCCGGCAACGCGCTCGGCACCAGCGCCGCCATCGCCAGCGTCATGATTGCCAGCGATCCGAAAGCCCAACGCCAGATACCGAATTGCGCGAACAGTCCGCCCATCGCTGGGCCCACGATCACGCTGACGCCCCACATCGCCGACACCAACGCCGACGCCCGGGTCCACAGCCATTTCGGCAGGGCGGCGTTGATCACCGCGTAGCCGAGGCCGGCGAGCACGCCACCGGCCGCACCCTGCACGGTCCGCGCGACCAGGAGCAGCTCCATGTTCGGCGCGAGAGCACAGCCCACCGTGCCCGCGCCGAACACGGTCAGCGTGAGCAGGTACGACACCCGCGGCCCGAACCGCGTGAGCAGTGGGTTGACCGCGGTGGCCGCGACCACGGAACCAACCAGGTACACCGCGATCACCCATGCGTAAAACCGCTGACCACCGATGTCGGCGATGGTGCTGGGCAACAGGCTGATGGTGAGGAACTCGTTGGTCGCATACAACCCGACCCCACCCGCGAGAAGCGTCGTGGTGCCGAGCCGCTCGCGGCCCAACAACTCACGCCAGCTACCTGGCTTGATCGTTGCGGTCTCGCTCACCCGAGCCACGCTATAAGCTCAACCGCCGTTGAGGTCAACCAAACCTCGCGCGGATCCACTGCGCCGCATCATTTTCAATCCGCCGTGGGAGGGCGCGGATACGCTGACCTGGTGAAAATCGGCGTGACCAGGTCAGGGACAAGGAAGCGCTAACGGACGACGGACTCGGCGAGATCACGGCCCAGCTCCGCGATGAGGTCGAAATTCGGAGGTTGCTTGCCAATCAACCGGACCAGGCCTGCGAACCGGCCCAAGCGTGGGTGAAAAGGCTTGAGCCTCACGGACGCCCGCGCCGCCGCCCGTAGTACGAGATCACCGCCAGCGGTGACCTCGTAGCCGATCCGCTACCGCAGGCCAGCTTGCACCGAAATCTGCACCATGGTCGTTATCCGGCAACGACCACAGCCCTGGTGCAGAAATCGGCGCGAAAGGCGAGCGGGCCGGCCCTATTTCAGCCCGGCAGCGTCCATGCCGCGAAGTTCGCGCTTCAGATCGGCGATCTCGTCGCGGAACCGCGCCGCCAGCTCGAACTGCAGATCCCGTGCGGCGGCCATCATCTGGGCGGTCAGATCCTTGATGAGATCGGCGAGTTCGGCCCGCGGCATGTTCGTGGTGTCGCGGCCCTCGATGATCCCGGCGCTGACCGCGCGTCCCGGTTCGCCCTGCGCCCGCCGACCGCGCGACACGTTGCGGCCCGAGCCGCCGACCTCCACTCGGTCGCTGTCGTCGGCCTCGCGGTAGACCTGGTCGAGGATGTCGGCGATCTTCTTGCGCAGCGGCTGCGGATCGAGGCCGTTGGCCTCGTTGAAGGCGATCTGCTTGGCCCGCCGACGCTCCGTCTCGTCGATGGCTTCCTTCATCGAATCGGTGACGTTGTCGGCGTACATGTGCACCTCGCCGGACACGTTGCGCGCCGCGCGGCCGATGGTCTGGATCAGGCTGCGCGTCGAGCGCAGGAAGCCCTCCTTGTCGGCGTCCAGGATCGCCACCAGCGACACCTCGGGCAGGTCAAGACCCTCGCGCAGCAGGTTGATGCCGACCAGAACGTCGTACTCGCCGAGCCGCAACTGCCGCAGCAGCTCCACCCGCCGCAGCGTGTCGACCTCGGAGTGCAGGTAGCGGGTCCGGATGCCCATTTCCAGCAGGTAGTCGGTGAGGTCTTCGGCCATCTTCTTGGTGAGCGTGGTGACCAGCACCCGCTCGTCGGCCTCGGTCCGCCTGCGGATCTCGCCGATCAGGTCGTCGATCTGGCCCTTCGTCGGCTTGACCACGACCTTCGGGTCGACCAGCCCGGTCGGCCGGATCACCTGCTCGACGAACTCGCCGCCGGTCTGGCTCAGCTCGTAGGGGCCCGGGGTGGCGGACAGGTACACCGTCTGCCCGATCCGGTCGGCGAACTCTTCCCAGGTCAGCGGCCGGTTATCGATCGCCGACGGCAGCCGGAATCCGTAATCGACCAGGTTGCGCTTGCGGGAGATGTCGCCCTCGTACATGCCGCCGATCTGCGGCACCGTGACGTGCGACTCGTCGATGACCAGCAGGAAGTCCTCGGGGAAATAGTCCAGCAGGGTGGCGGGCGCCGAGCCGGCCGGCCGGCCGTCGATGTGCCGCGAGTAGTTCTCGATGCCGGAGCAGAACCCGACCTGGCGCATCATCTCGACGTCGTAGTTGGTCCGCATCCGCAGCCGCTGCGCCTCCAGCAGCTTGCCCTGCTTCTCCAGGTCGGCGAGCCGCTCGGCCAGCTCCTCCTCGATGGTGGAGATCGCGTGCGACATCCGCTCCGGGCCGGCGATGTAGTGCGTAGCCGGGAAGATCCGCAGCGAGTCGACCTTACGGATCACGTCGCCGGTGAGCGGATGCAGGTAGTACAGCGCCTCGATCTCGTCGCCGAAGAACTCGATGCGCACCGCGAGTTCCTCGTATGACGGGATGATCTCCACGGTGTCGCCGCGCACCCGGAACGAGCCGCGGGTGAATGCCATGTCGTTGCGGGTGTACTGGACGTCGACCAGCAGCCGCAGCAGCGCGTCGCGAGGCACCTCGAGGCCGACCTGGACCTCGACGGACCGGTCCAGGTAGGACTGCGGTGTGCCCAGGCCGTAGATGCAGGACACCGACGCCACCACCACGACGTCCCGCCGCGACAACAGGCTCGACGTCGCGGAGTGCCGCAGCCGTTCCACGTCGTCGTTGATCGAGCTGTCCTTCTCGATGTAGGTGTCGGTCTGCGCGATGTACGCCTCGGGCTGGTAGTAGTCGTAGTACGAGACGAAATACTCAACAGCGTTGTGCGGCAACATTTCTCGCAGTTCATTGGCGAGCTGCGCGGCCAGCGTCTTGTTTGGCGCCATCACCAGCGTGGGCCGCTGCAGCCGCTCGATCAGCCACGCCGTGGTGGCGGACTTACCGGTGCCGGTGGCGCCCAGCAGCACCACGTCGCGCTCCCCCGCTGTGATGCGCCGCTCCAGGTCATCGATTGCCGCCGGCTGATCACCCGCGGCGTGGTAGTGACTGACGACCTCGAACCGGCCGCCTGCGCGCACCGCGTCCTCGACGGCGCGATACTCGGAGTGCGCCAGCACGGGATGTTCGGTAGCGAAAGCCATATTCACCAGGGTAGAACCCGACACCGACATCGCTTGGCTCTGGTGTGCAACGAGATCGCAAATTCGCCCGATTTCATGCGATTTCGCGATCTGATCGCACATTAGCCGAGATTCAGCGGTATGCGTCGCTGCGTTTGGCGACGACGAACACTGTCAGCTCGCCCGCTGCGTCGTCAATGCCGTACACGATCCGGTACTGGCCGAACCGCACCCGCCAGTCGGTGGTGCTGCCGACGAGTTTCTTCGCGCCGGACGGGCGTGGGTCCTGTGACAAGCCAATGATGATGTGAAGCGCCGTTTCGAACTCGGCGCGCGGAAGTCGTTGCAGCTGCTTGAGTACGTCCGGATGAAACTGGACTCTCATTGGGTGGCGAAACTGTCCGCGTCGACGTTCAGCGCGTCGAGCATTTCACCAAGTGACATCGTTCTGAACGAGCCGGCACGGAGTTCACGCAGGTGCAGTGCGTCGGCGACGTCAGCGTGTTCGTGGAGGCGTTCGTAATCGGTCATGCTGATAATGACTGCGACCTCGGTGCCGCTGTCGGTGATGATGGCTTCTTCGCCCGTTGCGGCGACCGTGCGCACGACAGTTCCCAGGCTGCTTCTGAGGTCCCGCAGGCTGTGTGTACTCATGTTTACACATGGTACACATGAGTACACCGCAGCCTCGACGGGCTCGCCCTATGCTGGGCGTATCCACGCTCCCAAGCATGAGAAATTCGATCTGGTCGCCCGCACCAACACCGATCCGAAGGGGATCGTGCGGGCGGTGGAGGTCTACACCGTGCAGCCGTGGGGCCTCTACATGGCACGCCCGACGCCGGGACGTGCCCAGTTCCACTACCTGGAGTCGTGGCTGCTGCCGTCGTTGGGATTGCGCGCCAATGTCTTCCACTTCAATCCGGGCCACGAGCTCGATCAGGACTACTACCTCGACGTCGGCCACTACATCCCGGGCTCGACCGCATGGCATGCCGAGGACCACTATCTGGATCTGGTGGTGCGCACCGGTATTGGGGTGGAGCTCTCCGACGTCGACGAGCTGCTGACCGCGATCCGGCACCGCCTGCTCACCCCCGAAGTGGGCGAACAGGCGGTGCAGACGGCGGTTGCCGCAATCGACGGCCTGTCCAGGCACGGCTACGACCTGCAGCAATGGCTGGCCGGTAACGGGATGGACCTCACCTGGCGATAGGCCCGGTGTGACCACCGTCTTCCTGGCAACGACGTGGCCGTCGGGCGGCGCGAGGGTAGTCTCGGCACCCATGAGCTCCACCAAGCGCAGATGGACGACGATCTCCGCCGCGGCGCTCGTCGCGCTCGGCTCGCAGTTAACTCCGGCGACCGCGCTCGCCGACCCGGAGGTGCCGCCGGAGCCGGAGCCCGCCGTTCAGGGTGACCAAGAAGTGCTGCACAACATCAACTACCGCGCCCGCGTCGACGGTGTGTCCCGCGGCGCCACGATCACGTTCGCGGCCGAAGGCGACCAAACCCAGACGGCGAACCCGACGATGGTCCCTGGGCGCACGTTCGAAGCCAACACCGTGCTGCCGGCCTCGAAGCAGGCGAGCATGCGGGTGTCGATTGAGTGGCCATACTCGGCGAATCTGGCCTGCGAGATCCTCGTGGACGACGCGGTGGTCGCCCAGGCCGAGGATTTCATTGCGCCGCGATTCATGCCGGTACAGGACGACCCCGAGTACGGCGCATTGACATGCGAGGCGCCGGTCGGCGGCGTCCCCAACGTGGTCCCTCCCGACCCCGGTGCCCCGCCCCCGGCCTAGGCCCGCCAGTTGACCGCGTCGGCCCAGTCCCGCGCCCGCCGGTAGTTGTCAAGAAGCCACGGCTCTTCGGCGTCGGCATGATCCAGAAAGTCCTTTTGCACATCCGGGTGGGCCCGCAGCCAATCCGTGAACAGCAGCGCGAACTGCTGGTTGGGCCAGCCATCCACCCGCAGATGGATGTTCGCCGAGCGTCCCGGATCCGCTGCGCCGTGAATTCGCTTGCGCCACAACGACGGATCGCCGTCGAGGGCCACATCGCCGGTAATGCCCGCGATGCGGGGGTAGCCAACGTCGGCCAGGGCGTCGGCGAGTTCGTCGGCGATCGCCAGCGATGAAACGGTCACTTGAACGTCGATGACGTCCTTGGCGTCCATGCCCGGCACCGCGGTGGAGCCGATGTGGTCCACCCGTAACGCCTTTGGGCCGCAAGCCATTTGAATGCGGGCGATGATGCGCCGGGCGTCGTCGGGCCAGGCCGGGTTGTACGGCACCAGCCTTGGTGGGGTGCCGACGACCTCGCGTGTGCGAATGTTGTGTGCCAGCGGCAGCACCCGTTGGTACCAGAGGTCGCGGGCTTGCTCAGAGAGTTCGCCCTGCGAGCCGGAATTGTCCAGCAGCACGTCGGCGATTGCGCGACGCTGCTCTTCCGGCGCCTGCGCCGCGATCCGCGCCCTGGCGTCGGCCTCGTCCATCCCGCGTTTGATCAGCCGCTTGACCCGGGTTTCTTCGTCGGCGTGTACCACCACGACCAACGGAAATGCCGGCGCCGTACCGGTTTCGACCAGCAGCGGGATGTCCTCGACCACCACCGCATCCTCGGCCACCGCGGCGATGATCTCTTCCCGCCGCCGGCCCACCAGCGGGTGGACGATGCCGTTCAGCTTGGCCCGCCGCTCGTCGTCGACGAACGCCTTGGCGGCCAGCGCGGGCCGGTTCAGCGCACCGTCGGGCAGCAGGATGTCCTCGCCGAACGCGTCGACCAGCTTGGCCAACCCTTCGGTTCCCGGCTCGACGACTTCCCGGGCGATCACGTCGCCGTCGACGATGATGCCGCCGCACTCGTTGAACGTGGCCGACACCGTCGACTTGCCGGCGCCGATACCGCCGGTCAGACCGATGCGCAGCATGCGGTCAGGCTTGCGCGCCGGTTAGGCGCTGCCGGCCAGCTTCTCCCGCAGGGCGGCCAGCTGTTCGTCGCTGGCCAGCGACCCGCCTGCCGACTGCTCGTCCTCGGACGGGGGTGCGCCGTTGGCCGAAGGCTTCTCGCCGGCCGCCGCCTCGGCAGCAGCGAACTTCTCCATCTGCGCAGTGTGCATTTTGTGCCGGCGCTCGGCCTCGGCGTAGCGGGCTTCCCAGTCGTTGCGCTGGGCGTCGTAACCCTCGAGCCATTCGTTGGTCTCCGAGTCGAAGCCCTCGGGGAAGATGTAGTTGCCCTGCTCGTCGTAGCTGTCGGCCATGCCGTACTTCGAGGGGTCGAACTCCTCGGTGTAGTCCTCGTTGGCCTGCTTGAGGGACAGCGAGATGCGGCGGCGCTCCAGGTCGATATCGATGACCTTGACCATCGCGTCGTCGCCGACCGCGACCACCTGATCCGGCACCTCGACATGGCGCTCGGCCAGCTCGGAGATGTGCACCAGACCCTCGATGCCCTCCTCGACGCGGACGAACGCGCCGAACGGCACCAGCTTGGTCACCTTGCCCGGCACGATCTGGCCGATGGCGTGAGTGCGGGCGAAGTGCCGCCACGGGTCTTCCTGCGTCGCCTTGAGCGACAGCGACACCCGCTCGCGGTCCATGTCGACGTCGAGCACCTCGACGGTGACCTCGTCGCCCACCTGGACCACCTCGGACGGATGGTCGATGTGCTTCCAGGACAGCTCGGAGACGTGCACCAGGCCGTCGACACCGCCGAGGTCGACGAATGCGCCGAAGTTGACGATCGAGGACACCACGCCCTTGCGGATGGCGCCCTTCTGCAGCTGGTTGAGGAACTCGCTGCGCACCTCGGACTGGGTCTGCTCCAGCCAGGCGCGGCGGGACAGCACCACGTTGTTGCGGTTCTTGTCCAGCTCGATGATCTTGGCCTCGATCTCCTTGCCGATGTACGGCTGCAGATCGCGGACGCGGCGCATCTCGACCAGCGACGCCGGGAGGAAGCCGCGCAGCCCGATGTCCAGGATCAGGCCGCCCTTGACGACCTCGATGACGGTGCCGTTGACGGCCTCGTCCTTTTCCTTGAGCTCTTCGATGGTGCCCCAGGCGCGCTCGTACTGGGCGCGCTTCTTGGACAGGATCAGGCGGCCTTCCTTGTCCTCCTTGGTGAGGACCAGCGCTTCGATCTCATCACCAACGGAAACGACCTCATTGGGGTCGACGTCGTGCTTGATGGAGAGCTCACGGGAAGGGATGACGCCTTCGGTCTTGTAGCCGATGTCGAGCAGGACTTCGTCACGGTCAACCTTGACGATCGTCCCTTCGACGATGTCGCCATCGTTGAAGTATTTGATGGTTTTGTCGATGGCGGCGAGAAAGTCCTCGCTCGAGCCGATGTCGT
>NZ_JBOGDB010000062.1:0-3581 GCF_050701515.1 Mycobacterium sp.
CCGCCGCGGCGGCGCGACGCATCGCGGTGGCATCGACGGCGCTGGTGGCGTTGGCACTACCCGGCGGCACGCCGCTGCCCGAGAATTCCGGCGTACTGGTGGCCGGCCGGGAACGCCTGCACGCCAAGGCGATTACCTTGACATCGCGCAAGTGGGGTCGGCGCGGCAACGTCGAATTGGTGCGGCTGTCGTTCGGTCGATACGGTGACGCCACCGAAAACTGGGCCCGCAGCGTCGGCGACGACGACCTGCTGTCCTGGGCGGCGGAGGACCTGGCCGCGGTGTTCGGCACCACCAACGAGCCGGTCGATTGTCGGGTGCACCGATGGATCGACGCGATGCCGCAGTACGGGCCGGGACACGGCGAGCTGGTCGCCGAGCTGCGCGCGGGCCTGCCGGCGTCGCTGGCGGTGGCCGGCGGCTACCTGGACGGCATCGGGGTGCCGGCCTGCATCGCGGCGGCGACCAGGGCGGCGGCGTCGCTGGTCACGACGCGCGTGGCACGATAGACGCCATGGCCAAGCTGGATTTCGACGCTCTCAACACGACCCTGCGCTACCTGATGTTTTCGGTGTTCGCGGTGCGTCCAGGAGCACTGGGCCATGAAGAGGGGGCGCGGGAGGCGATCGTCGAGGAGGCCGCCACCTTCTTCAAGCAGCAGGAAGACAACGGCGTGGTGGTCCGCGGCCTGTACGACGTCGCGGGGCTGCGCGCCGACGCCGATTTCATGATCTGGACGCACGCCGAGCGGGTGGAGGCGCTGCAGGCCACCTACTCCGACTTCCGCCGCGCCACCACGCTCGGTCGGGCGACCACGCCGGTGTGGAGCACTGTCGCACTGCACCGGCCGGCGGAGTTCAACAAGAGCCATATCCCGGCGTTCCTGGCCGGCGAGGAGCCCGGCGCCTACATCTGTGTGTATCCGTTCGTCCGGTCGCTGGACTGGTATCTGCTGCCCGACGACGAGCGCCGCCGCATGCTGGCCGAGCACGGCATGGCCGCCCGCGGCTACAAGGACGTCCGGGCCAACACCGTGCCGGCATTCGCGCTCGGCGACTACGAGTGGGTCCTGGCGTTCGAGGCACCTGAACTGCATCGCATTGTCGACCTGATGCGGGACCTGCGCGCCACCGACGCGCGTCGACACGTCCGCGAGGAGACGCCGTTCTTCACCGGCCCGCGCGTCGGTGTGGAAGAACTCGTCGCCAAGCTGCCGTGACCATTGCGCCGAAATAGGATTCCCGGTCGTTGAAACGGCGATCCGACGACCCTGGCTCCCGTTTCGGCGAAGACTCAGGAAGCCGGAACCAGTCGCAGCGAAATCGAGTTGATGCAGTAGCGCTGGTCGGTCGGCGTCGGGTAGCCCTCACCCTCGAATACGTGGCCCAGGTGACTGTGGCAGTTGGCGCACAGCACTTCGACGCGGGTCATGCCGAGCGAATCGTCGGGCCGCAGGATGACCGCGTCGGAGTTCGCCGGGTCGAAGAATGACGGCCAGCCGCAATGGGATTCGAACTTCTCGGTGCTGCGGAACAACTCGGCGCCACAGGCCCGGCATTCGTAGACGCCTTCGGTCTTGCTGTCGGCGTACTCGCCGGTGAAGGGCCGCTCGGTGCCGGCTTCGCGCAGCACCGCGTACTCGGACGGGGTGAGTTTCTGGCGCCACTCGTCGTCGGTGAGCTCCAGGTTGGGCCGCGGAGAGGTCATGTGCCCACGCTAGCGCGGGGCTCCTGCTGCCTCATCCACGGCGGGTCGATGCCCTCGTCGAGCCTGTCCTCGGCCTTGGCGTCCCGGCAGCGGAAGTAGAGCACGCAGAACACCACGATCAGCATCAGCGACCAGCCGTAGGTGATCTTCAAATACTCCAGTGCCCGTCCGGTGGTTGGCCACTGCCCGAGCAGCCAGCGGTCCATCGTCATGAAGCCGTAGATGGCCAGCCACGCCACCCAGCTGCGGATCACCGAGTTCGGCAGCACCACCGTCATCAGGAACGGGAACAGCATCATCGAGTAGTAGCCCTGGCCCAGCGACATCACCAGCCAGGACGCGATCAGCAGCACACCCGACGACGTCGCCATCCAGAACAGCGGGTCACGGGTGCGGTAGTAGCGGTACAGCAGCCACAGGCTCGCCACCGCCAACAACGCAAAGACGATGCGTAGCAACATGATCAGCCACATCGGCAGGCCGTAGTACACGCCGTTGCCGAGGATCGAGCTGTTGAAATAGTCGCGGGTGCCCAGAATGTAGGGCAACGTGCGGGTGACGAAGTTCATCGGGTCGCTGATCAACGGCCACGCGGCGGCGTTGAACACCAACGGCACCAGAATCGCCGTAACCAACGCCCGCCACTGCCGGTTGAGCAATGGCAGCAACAGCAATGGCGCCAAGAGTGGTTTGACGACGAGCGTCAACCCGATCGCCACCCCGGCCCACCACTGGTGGCTGACCTTGCCGTCCAGCAACCAGCGGAAGAACAGCACCTCCAGCAGCAGGATGCAGCCGTTGATGTTGGTGAACACCAGCGTGTTGGTCACCGTCTCGGTGCAGAACATCGCCAGCAGTAGGGCGGGCGCGGCCACCGACGCCAGCCCGAACTTGAACAGCCGCAACAAGAAATACGCCGCGAGCACGATGGCGAGTGTGTTGAAGAAGATGAACCAGTAGCGCGACGCGTCGGGCGGCAGGTACCCGAAGGGCGCCATGATCAGCGTGCCGCCGGGCGGATACAGGTAGTGCGGGTCGACGTGGTTGAAGTGCTCGTTGTATATGTCCAAGCCGTGCTTGAAGTTGACCACGGCGCGATACACCGGCCCGAAGTCGTCGGTGATGTAGCCGTTGGTGGCCAGGACGTAGCTGCGGTGAATGACCGACAGGATCGCGATCGGCCACAACACCGACCGCAGCACCGTTGCAGTGCTCGGTGGGGAGGTGCGGGGCCGGAAGGCAGCCCGAAGGGAATCACGCAGGCCGGTACGGATGGAGTCTGGTGCCGCCACCAGCGCACCGTACACCGGCGGCCGCGGCCGTCGGGCTCTAGGCGGGGCAGTATGTGTCGGTGGGCGGCAGGTTGCCGCTGTCGAGATAGCCGATGACCGGGGCCAATGCGCAGGCCGAGTAGATGCTCGCGCCGTGCCCGATGCCCTGCCAGATGACGCGCTTGCTGGCCGTGCCCGCGTTGATCACGGTGGCCGCGACCTGGGCGACGCCCTCGTTGCCGACGATCGGGTCGTTCTGCACGCCGAGCAGCAGCACCGGGATCTTGAGGTTCTTCGGCTCATCCGGCACCGTTCCGCTCGGCCAGTTCAGGCATTTGACCAGGCTGAGCGCTCCGACCGTGCCGAACTGCGGGTACAGCTTCTCCCAGGCGACCACCAGCTCGCGGACCCGATCCGGGGTGGGCCGGTTCAGCGCGTCGCTGCACGAGTTGACGAACTGGCCGTCGGTCTGGCGCAGGGTGTCGGCCTGAGTGATCAGGTTGGTGAACTGGTTGATGTCACCGGCGTTAGCCGACGCCACCGCCGAGGCCAGGCTGTTGGTGGCGGCGGTGCGGTCGCCCCGCGGGTAGGCCAGCGCCGTGC
>NZ_JBOGDB010000063.1:0-30525 GCF_050701515.1 Mycobacterium sp.
TCGGGGTTCTGCTGCCACTGCGCCAGGAACGCCTTCATGGTCTCGATCTCGGGTCCCTGCGCGGCCGCGATGTTGGACGCCAGCTTGATCAACTCGGGGTTGGTGGAGCGGTCCGGCACCATCGCCGACAGCTCAACGGCCTGCCGGTGGTGCGGAATCATGTGGGTGGCGAACGCAACGTCGTCGGCGTTATGGCCGGCCGGCTCAGTCGGGCTGGTACAGGACGACAGGAACAGCGCGGTGGCAAGTGCGGCCAGGGCCGCGACCAGACGGGCGATGATGGATGTCACGGCACCAGGATACCGGTACCCTACCGGGGTATCGATAACCGTTTGGCCGGGTGAAACGGCCCGGGCATACTGACTCTTATGCCCTCAGACTCCGGTTCCATCGATATCAAGCCCCGCAGCCGCGACGTTACCGACGGTCTGGAGAAGGCCGCCGCCCGCGGGATGCTCCGCGCGATAGGCATGGAAGACGCCGACTTCGCCAAGCCCCAGATCGGTGTCGGGTCGTCGTGGAACGAGATCACGCCGTGCAACCTCTCCCTCGACCGGCTGGCCAAGGCCGTCAAGGAGGGGGTGTTCGCCGCCGGTGGCTACCCGATGGAATTCGGCACCATCTCGGTGTCCGATGGCATCTCGATGGGCCACGAGGGCATGCACTTCTCGCTGGTTTCCCGCGAGGTGATCGCCGACAGCGTGGAGACCGTGATGCAGGCCGAGCGCCTCGACGGCTCGGTGCTGTTGGCGGGCTGCGACAAGTCGCTGCCCGGGATGCTGATGGCAGCCGCGCGCCTCGACCTGGCCAACGTGTTCCTTTACGCCGGCTCGATCCTGCCCGGTAAGGCCAAGCTGTCGGACGGCACCGAGATAGAGGTGACGATCATCGACGCGTTCGAGGCGGTCGGTGCCTGCTCGCGGGGTCTGATGCCGCGCGAGGACGTGGACGCCATCGAGCGGGCCATCTGTCCCGGCGAGGGTGCCTGCGGCGGCATGTACACCGCCAACACCATGGCCAGCGCGGCCGAGGCGCTGGGCATGTCGCTGCCGGGCAGCGCCGCCCCGCCGGCCACCGACCGTCGGCGCGACGGCTTCGCCCGCCGCAGTGGCCAGGCCGTCGTCGAACTGCTGCGCCGCGGCATCACCGCCCGCGACATCCTCACCAAGGAGGCGTTCGAGAACGCCATCGCGGTGGTGATGGCGTTCGGTGGCTCGACCAACGCGGTGTTGCATCTGCTGGCGATCGCGCACGAAGCCAACGTGAAGCTGTCGCTGGAGGACTTCTCCCGGGTCGGCGCCAGGGTGCCGCATCTGGCCAACGTCAAGCCGTTCGGACAGCATGTGATGTTCGATGTCGACCGCATCGGCGGTGTGCCGGTCGTGATGAAGGCGCTGCTGGACGCCGGTCTGCTGCACGGTGATTGCCTGACGGTGACCGGCCAGACCATGGCCGAGAACCTCGCTCACATCGCCCCGCCGGATCCCGACGGCAAGGTGCTGCGCGCGCTGGACAATCCGATCCACCCCACCGGCGGCATCACCATCCTGGGCGGCTCGCTGGCGCCCGAGGGCGCGGTGGTGAAGTCGGCCGGCTTCGACTCGTCGGTATTCGAGGGCACCGCAAGGGTTTTCGAGCGCGAACGCGCCGCGCTGGACGCGCTCGAGGACGGCACCATCACCGCGGGCGATGTCGTGGTGATCCGTTACGAAGGGCCTAAGGGCGGGCCCGGCATGCGGGAGATGCTGGCCATCACCGGCGCCATCAAGGGTGCCGGCCTCGGCAAGGACGTGCTGCTGATCACCGACGGCCGATTCTCCGGCGGCACCACCGGGCTGTGCGTCGGTCACGTGGCGCCCGAGGCCGTCGACGCCGGGCCGATCGCCTTCGTTGCCGACGGCGACCCCATTCGCCTCGACGTCGCCAACGGCACGCTGGACGTGTTGGTCGATCCGGCCGAATTCAACGCGCGCAAAACCGGTTTCGAGCCGCTACCGCCGCGATACACCACCGGCGTGCTGGCCAAGTACACCAAGCTGGTCGGCTCGGCCGCTATTGGGGCGGTTTGCGGCTGACTGCGCGATACGTCGTTCCCGCCGCGAATCGCTGCGTTGACTCGGCCAGCTCCTCGGCAACCCGGTCACCCGGCTGCGCCTCCGGCCTGGCCCAATGTTCGGTCGGAACGACAGAATGCGACGTCTCGGCTTCCTGCGCGACTGGGCGTGGCTGCCGCTTCAGAATTCCCATCTCGTTGGCTAGCGCGACCGAGATAGCCAGCAGTGCCAGCGCCAACACGCACAGCGCGACATCAAACGTACTGGTGATCTGCTGTGACAGCGTGTTGCCGTACACATCGTTGATGTCCGTCGCATTCAACGGCTGCACCCGCGGCACCAACGCGAGGCCAACGATCAACCGAACGACCGTCAGTACGAACAAGACACCGAACAGCAGCATCATCAATAGTCTTGGCGCGGCGCGGCTTGCGCTGTTGAGGTACAGCCAAACTGCGAGAACGGCGGCAACCAGGTCGAACGCCATCAACGCGGTGCTGTTGTACGGCGGAGCCGGGAGGTCCAGCACCGCGGATGACATCACGTCGATGACCCGCAACACCGCAGTCCCGGCGCACCACACCGCGATGAGTAACAAGCATTTTCGGGCCGCGGCACGCCAACTGGCCGCCGACTTCCGGGTCAGCGCGCCAAGTACGGTGGCTGACCCAAAGATCGCCGCCGCGGCGGCCCAAGCCAGGTAGCCCTCGAAGCCAACCCCGGCGGTCGACGTGTCCTCCGCGATACCGTGGAAGGCGTCCAGGTCACGCCCCACCGGCAGAATCCAGACGAACGCGCCGGCGACCAACGTCGATGCGCCGAGCAGCACCGTCGCCAACCGGGATGGCCGGTCACCCGAGATGATCCAGCGGGCAGCTATGACCACCGGGGCGACCGCAACCACGCCGTACATGACGGCGGCGACAACCACGATCGTGTGCTGCGGACCCGTGTCTGGATCGAAGATGTTCGGCAGCACGAACCGAGTGCGCCAATACAGGTTGAAAAGCACCGCGCCCAGCGCCAGCACCAGCGAGACGATGCCGATGACGCGGCATGTCTTGACCCAGTGCCGCTGACCGTCATCATCGGTGGCGGTGATCACCGGCTGGGCCACGAGAAGCGCACCCGCGACTCCCAGCCAGGCACCGGGACCGATGCCCGGGGGGACAGACGCCGTGCCACCGTATCGAATCGACTGAACGACGGTGAAGCCCACAAATCCGACCACCATGACTAGGTAGGGGGCGTTGAGCGCCAGCCTCAGGCCGGCCAGCGACCGCAGATCAGCACCGGACACATCGAGACGTCGCGGGCCGACGTGGCTGACCGCCAACGCGGCCAGCGACAGCAGGGTCGCCAGCACAAGCAGGCCGAACACCCAGCCCACCGTCCCGGCGATCCCGATGCCGAAGTGGACGCTCCACGGTAGGAGCAGGCCGAGGATCACCAGCAGTGCGGCCACACCGTCGCGGATGACGTTCAGCCTGCGTCGCTCCTTCGTCAAGGGGTATGTCACCTCAGTTCCCGAACGGGTTTTCGCCGAACGGCAGCTCGGACAGGTCCGGCAGGAACGGGATTTTAGGCGCCACCGGCGGCGCAGCGGGCGCAGCTGGAGCCGGTGCCGGCGGCTCAAAGGCCGGAATCTCGATCTCCGGCACCGGGATTACCGGCTCGGGAATCGACACCGGCGGATCCGGGACCGACACCGGCGGGTCCGGAATCGACACCGGCGGATCCGGAATCGACACCGGCGGCTTCGGGGCGGGAAGCTCGACCTTCGGAGCCGGAACATCCACTTTCGGAGCCGGAATGTCCAGTTTGGTGTCTGGCAGCTCCCGCCCAGGCACCGGCGGTGTCACGTCCGGCTTGGGTACTGAGACCTTCGGGTCCTGCGCGACACCGGGCAGCGTGGATCTCGGATCGGAGTCCGGCATATCGGGAAGCGCGCCGGTCGGACCGGGAGTGACCTCACCGACATCGGGAATGACACCCCCGAAAACCGGTGTGCTGCCCGGCTTTCCGTTGCTCGGTGGTGTGGGCAACGCGTCGATCAGCTCGGTTCCGGGCGGCAGCACCTTCGTCGCGTCGAGTTCGGACTTGCTCGTCTGGAAGATCTCCTGGGGGATGGTGCCCACCCCCGGTGCCGCGGACTCGGCCGCGTCGGACCTCTCAGTGCTGAACAGCGCGCCTTGGCCCCGCTGGACGGCCGCGACCTTACCCAGCTCGGTCATATTGGTGCCGTCGACCGTGCTGACCAAGTTGTCCAGCGATGTGACGGTGTTTTGCACGCTGAGCGGACTCTGCGGATTGAGCGGGTTGAGTGCCTGCACGTTACTGAGGAAACTCATCACCTGGCACATGTTGACCCTGGAGAGGTCCGGGATCAGCCGCGGAACGAACTCCGGAATCCCAGGTTGACCGAAGCCGACACTGGCCGGCGGCGGGTCAACTGGGATACCGGTCAGGCCGTTCTGCACTCCTACCGTGCCGTCGCGGTAGAGCTCGAACACCGTGGGGTCATTGCCGCTGCCGCGAGTCGCACTCAGCAGTCTCGTTTCGAACGTGCGAACATCGCTCTCTTCGCCGGGTGGCGGGATGTTTTCGAGGAGGGTCCAGTTCTCGCCGTCCGGAGTCACGCCCTGGCCGGGGGCCACCGGGAAGTACTTGCCGGCCACGGCTTCATCCTGCATGCGAACCGCCTGTTGGCTGACCGTCGGGCGGATACCGATCGCAACGCTCACCGCCAGCGCCGCGAAGCCGACAATCACTATCGCGGCCACCGTGCTGCCGACCAGCAGCATTCTCGGCCGTGCCGACGGCACGGCGTCATCGTCCGCTATTTCGTCGGGGTCGACCGCGCTCAGCGGCCGCATGGGGGTTTGGATCGGAACGGCGGCAGCTGGATCCGGGTACTCTTCGGCGTCGTCGACTTCCGAGTAGGCCAACTGTTGACTGGGCGGGCTGAGCATCGAGTCGCTTGGATTCTGGGCGGCCACGACGCTCGAAAGGGGTTGCCGCAATCCGGCCAGGGCGGCCCCGCGGGCCAGGGCAAACTCCGGCGCGTCAGGGAACCGCAACGGGGCCGGTGACGCCGCGGCCAACTCGGCGGTCCGGTCGCCATCGTCGGGCAAGCCGACGACAACCACGCTGGTCGCCCCGCCCGGCTCTTCGCTGAACCGCTCCAGCAGCGTCTGGTAGGCCGGGGCCCGGCCGGCCTCGGTGATCGGCTCGACCGCTATCAGCGATGTGGTGTCGGTGTCGGCGTCGACGATCGACAGGGCAGCGGTGTCGCCGGCGGTAACCAGCGAGGCGGCGGTTTCGCCACCGCTCAGCGACCGGACCACCTCGGTCACCGCCTCCGGTTGGGACACCACGGTCACATTCGTGAGGTCGGCGTCAACCAGCGCGTTCAACAGCGCATCGCCTTGTTCGGTGTCCGAGCTGCATATTCGGGTGGACACCAGCCGGTGGCCGGTTTCAGTCAGCATGCGATCGGTGGAAACCAGGGCCGACACCAAGGTGTCGATCGGTTCAGCGGTCAGGTCGACGTGGGATTGGTCGATGACAGCGTGCGGCGGCGCCGCGTCGAGCAACGCAATCCGTGCGTCACCGCCGTCGACGGAGACCCCGAGCGTGACATCCATGTTCCACCTCTCAACCGACGCCGCAGCGGACGATTTCGCTTCCCGCTGCGGTTTGCCTCGACACCCTAAACGTTTTCCGGACACCAAGGATGGCCTATGTCGAAAAGCCGTCGTGAGCAATCATCACAGGCGGACCCACTGACCGGGTATCCGCCGTTCGGACGACGGAGTCGGCAAACAGGTTCAGGTGTTCCGTCCGCCGTTGACGCCCAGGATCTGGCCGGTGATATAGCCGGCCTCCTCGGAGGTCAAGAACGCGCAGGCCGCCGCGATGTCCTCGGGTCTGCCCATCCGGCGCACCGGGGTCCGCTCGATGGTCTTCTCGACATCGGTGTAGCCGCGCTTTTCGGCGCTGCGCAGCATCGGCGTGTCGATGAAGCCCGGCGGCACCGCGTTGACCGTGATGCCACTCGGGCCGTATTCCAGCGCCAGCGACTTGGTCAGGCCGTTCACCGCGGACTTCGCCGCGACATAATGCGCCATGCCCGCGACGCCGGAATGCGTGCTCGACGAGCTGATATTCACGATCCGTCCCCAGCCGGCGTCGACCATGTCGGGTAGCACGGCCTGACAGCAGTGGAACACCCCGTTGAGGTTCACATTGATCACCCGCCGCCAGTCCTCGAACGCGATATCGCCGAATGGCGAGAACCCGTCCAGGCCCGCCGCGTTGACCAGAATCGTTACCGGGCCGAGCCGTTCGCGGATCGTGGCCAGCGCGGCGTCCACCTGGGCCCGGTCGGTCACGTCGGCGGCGTATCCGAAATCGGTGTCGGATCCCCGCAGGTCGAGTGTTGCGACGTGATGACCGTCGGTGCTGAGCCGTTGGGCGATGGCCTGGCCGATGCCGGAGGCTCCACCGGTGACGACCGCTGTCTTCACGAACGCACCTCTGTCTTCGGGACGGCGTCGCCGTTTGCCCGGCGCGACAGCAGATACAGCACCCACATGACGATCGGCAGCAGGATATCGGTCCACAGCGGAATCCCGATGTTGTAGGGCTTGGTGTTGTCCTCGGCCAACCAGAAGTAGATGTGGCCCGCTGCATCGCCGACATATTGGATGGTCAGCACCACCACCGTGCACAGCCAGAAGTGGCCACGGAACCAGTACGCCATCACACCGACCACGCCGATGGCCAAGTCGCCCATCGCGTTCTCCCACTGGAATCCGCCGTCGCCGCGGGTGTAGCCGATCAGCTCGGCGGTGTTGGCGCCGTCGAAGACGTGGTACGCCGCGCCGACGATGGAGGCGATGCCCACCACCCACACCATCCACCAGCCCATGTGGATGTCAACGGCCAACCGGTCGGGATGCCTGCGGCTCGAGACGAATCCACCGATGAGCGCTATGACGACCGCAATGATTGTGGCCATATCGTCCTCCTAGTTCACCAATGCCAGCGCGAAGCCGTCCCAACCCTTGGTTCCGAGTGTCTGGATCGCCGCGGTGTCCAGCCGTGGGTTCTCGCCCATCATGTCGATCATGTCGCGCACACCGCGGGCCTGGTGGTCGCCCGCAGCCGGCTCGAGTACCCGCCCGGCACGAACGACGTTGTCCACCACGATGACTGAGCCGGGCCGGCCCAGCTTGATGGCCCACTCCACGTAGGACTTGTTGTTCTCCTTGTCGGCGTCGATGAAGAAGAGGTCGAACGGCTCACGCTCCGCCAGGCCCGGCAGGGTGTCCAGCGCGGCACCGACGATCACCTCGACGCATTCGTCGACGCCGGCGCGCGCCAGGTTCGCCCGTGCCACTTCGGCGTGCTTGGGTTCGTACTCCAGCGTGACCACGCGGCCGTCCGGCCCGACCCCGCGCGCCAGGCAGATTGTGCTGTAGCCGCCGAGAGTACCGATCTCCAGCACCCGGCGTGCATTGGTCGCCTTTGCCAACAGCGCCAAGAACTTTCCGCTCTGCGCCGACACCTCGATCGGCGGCAGACCGGCGGCGTGGCTGGCTTCCGCGGCGGCCGTCAGCACGTCGTCCTCGGTATGCAGGACGCGGTTGAAGAGCGCGTCGACATCGCGGGCGGCATCCTCGGTCACGGGGCACCACGTTAGTCGATTTGTGCTACCGCACACCTTCCTTGGCGTAGACAACGCGCAACACGTGGCCGACCTCCGCGCCCATCACCGCCTCGGCGAGTTCGCAGAACGTCGCGACGAACTCCGGACCGTGTGGCGGGTCGGCTTCGCACAGGTGATGGGCGATCTCGTGCAGCACGACGAGTTCACGCAGCGCCCAGTTGGTGCGGCGGTCGGGCACGGCGATGGCGGCGCCGTCGTCGTCACGCTCGTAGTGGGCGGCGACAGTTCCCCGTCGCGGCCGCACGGTCAGCGGCGCGGCGGCGGGCCATCGCTCGCGCACCAGCCCGAGTACGTCATCGATGTAGCGCTGCACGGAATCCACCGAGGCGAACCGCGCCTCCGGCGGCAGCGTCAGGCTGGCCCCGAAGAACTCGACAGACCGGTTGCCGTGCTCGCCGGCCCGGTCGAACAGCGTCCGCACGAACTCCTCGGCGGCGTAGACCTTGGAGCGCTGGGCATCGCGAGAAGTCACCGGTCGAGCGCGGCGCGCGCGCCCGCCAGTTCGGCGCTGTTGCCAAGGCGCGCCCGTCGGCCGGCGCGGTCACCCGCCCGCCGCGCCGAGGACGAATAGCCCGCCGTTGCGCTGGTGGCATGCCAAGTCCCACGCGCCTCGGATGTCTGGCGATAGAAGTCCTTCAGCTCGATGTCCTTGTCCCGCAATGCGATCGCGGTTCCCGGGCGGCTGTTCCTGCTCCTGGTCGCGTCCCGCCGGGCCTGCTCTCGGGCCTCCGACAACCGCTTCCCGACCCGGGCGCCGAAGGCCAGCTGGAAGTTGATCCGCGCGGTGATGGTCGGGGTCGGCCGATGCCCGCCGGACGCGATGTAGGCCTGCGACGCCTTCACCATCTGCATCACCAGGCTGGCGTAGAGCGCATGGCTGGCGTCGATGTCCTCGGCGAAACCGTAGGCATAGACGAACGTCGAATTCGAGGCAATGTCACATTTCACGTCGTTGGCGTTGGCGATCACCACGAACAACTGGACGTAGGTGCGCAGTCCCCTGGTGCCGGCTGAGCCGATGGTGATTGTGCGCTGCACCGGCGTCTGGCCCTTGGTGCGCTGAGCCGAATGCGAACGCGCGACGGCGAGGTCGATGGACGTCGACGTGGCCAACCGTTGCGCGGCGGCCATGAAGGCTTCTGCCTCGTGCGTGTTGTCGGTGCCCTCGGCCTGGCGCAGCAGGGCGGCGATGCGGGCCAGTATCTTGTCGTCGGTCATGGCGTCAGATTAGGGCTACTTCGTGACAAATCCGTCGAGCGCCGTCACCAGCTGTGCAGAAAGCGGGTCCTGCTTGGCGTAGGCGGCGATGTTGTCGGTCGGGTCGTCGCGCAGCACGTGGTTGACGCCCTTGAGTTCGACGACCGTCAGGGCGGTGTGTTTGAGCGCGTCGATGAGCGGACGTTCGGCCGCGCAGTTGGCCTGCTGGTCGGAGTCCGAACAGGTCATCAGGACCGGGCTGCCCGCCGGCACCCGGCCGGCCAGGGCGAGCGGGTCGATCTTGTCGGCTTCGGCGACCGCCTTCACATTGCCCGGATTGAGGATGGCGCCCAGCCCCTCGGGAAGGTTCGCGGGTGCCGTACCCGTCGTGCGGACTTGGTCGACGGCCGCCAGCCAGGTCGACAGCGTCTCGGGATTGGCGTCGGTGCGTACGCGGCCGGTGATGATGTCGAGATAGCGGCCGGGCAGCGGTTGCAGCAGGCCCAGGGAGTGGATCTTGGGCGCGCCCACAGCGGTGCCCGACGCCAGCGACATCGCGTGGATCGTGCCCTCCCCCAGCGCGTAAACCGAGATGCGGGACTTCTCGGTGCCCGACTCGTCGGCCAGGAAACGCGCCGCGGCCGCGGCGCCTTTGCTGTAGACCCCGCTGCCGACATCGGCGGGCCGCTGCCGGTAGGGACCGAGCCCCGTCTTGCCGGTGCCGACCTTGTCATAGCGCAGGCTGGCGATGCCCCGGCCCGACAGCAGCTCGGCGAGCTGTCGCATGTTGCCCACCGGCCCCGCCACGGCGTTGTCGCCGTTGCGGTCGGTTTGCCCGCTTTCGGAGATCAGCAACGCCGCCGGACCGGGGGCCGCGGCGTGCCGGTGTCGATACGTTCCGTGGATGGTCAGACCGTCCGCGACGAAGCTGACGTCGTCCTCGACCCAGCCTTGCTGCGCATCTTCATCCGACGAGCAGCCGGCAGCCAGCAGCAATGCGATCGAAAGCAGCAGGGCCGCAACCGACTTCAAAGCCTGGCCTCGATCCATGACGCCACGTCGCCGAGTACCACGGCACGTTCGGGCTCGTTGAACACCTCGTGGTAGAGCTCGGGGTAGACCTTCAGGTGCACGTCCGTCGAACCCACGCACTCGACCAGATGCCGGCTGCCCTGCACCGGGATCAGCTTGTCCTGTTCGCCGTGCACGATCAGCAGGGGTGCGGTCAGCGCGGGGGCCCGCTGCGGCATGGTTTCGCCGACCCCGATCAAGGCCCGGGCGATGCCGGCGGGCAGCTTGCCGTGATGCACCAGCGGGTCGGCGTTGTAGGCCGCCACCACGGCGGCATCGCGGGACACCGCGTCGGTGGGCAGCTGTTCGACCGGCAGGCCGGGTGTGATCTTGCCGAGCGCCTTGGCGACGAACTTCATCACCGGCGAGACCGGTTGGACATCCACCCCGGGCCCGGACAGCACCATCGCGGCATAGTCGTCGGGATGCTCGACGCCGTAGGCGAAGACGATGCCGCCGCCCATGCTGTGACCCAGCACCACGCGCTTGAGCTCCGGGTACTCGGCGGCCGCGATGCCGACCAGGCTGTTGAAGTCCCCGGTGTACTCCGAGATGTCCCGCAGGTAGACCCGCTTGCCGCCGGACCGGCCGTGGCCGCGGAGGTCCAGGGCGTAGGTCGCCAGCCCCGACTCGCCGAACCGCGCCGCGACGTGGTCGTAGCGGCGGGCGTGCTCGGCGTAACCGTGACACAGCACCACCACGCCGCGCGGTTCTTCCTCCGGTTCCCACACGTCATAGACGATGGGGACCCCGCCGACACCGTCGAAGGTTCGTTCGCTGCGGCTACAGGCCATCAGGGCAGACTATCCAAGTCCTTGTCGGCGGGCCTGCGTAAGCTCGGCGACGTGACCGTCCTCGCCCACAGCCTTGATGACGAAAGCGCCGAAGATGTCTTCCTCGCCGATGCCCAGCGGTATCGGCGCGAGCTGCTGGCGCACTGCTACCGGATGACCGGCTCCCTGCACGATGCCGAGGACCTGGTGCAGGAAACGTATCTGCGGGCCTGGAAGTCCTACAAGGGATTTCAGGGCAAATCGTCCGTTCGGACCTGGCTGTACCGGATCGCGACGAACACCTGCCTGACCGCACTGGAGGGCCGCCAGCGCCGGCCGTTGCCGACGGGGCTGGGCGCGCCGAGTTCGGATCCCGCCGGTGAGCTGGTGGAGCGGGCCGAGGTGCGGTGGCTGGAGCCGCTCCCCGACCAGCACGACGACCCGGCTGATCCTTCGGTAATCGTCGGCTCCCGCGAGTCGGTGCGACTGGCGTTCGTCGCCGCGCTGCAACACCTGTCGGCACGGCAACGCGCGGTGCTGGTGCTGCGGGATGTCCTGCAGTGGAAGGCGGCCGAGGTGGGCGACGCCATCGGCGCCTCGACAGCCGCGGTGAACAGCCTGCTGCAGCGGGCGCGGGCCCAGCTCGACGCGGTCGGCCCCAGCGAGGACGACACCTTGCCGGCGCCGGATTCACCCGAGACGAAGGACCTGCTGGACCGCTACATCGCCGCGTTCGAGGCCTACGACGTCGACAAGCTGGTCGAAATGTTCACCGAAGACGCGGTCTTTGAGATGCCGCCGTACGACGGCTGGTATCAGGGACCCGAGGCAATCGGCACCCTCACCCGAGTGCAATGCCCGGCGGAGGGCCCGGGCGATATGCGTTTCATCGCCCTCACGGCCAACGGCCAACCGGCCGCGGCGTTGTACATGCGCAACCCGGAGACCGGCGTGCACGAGGCTTTCCAGCTGCACGTACTCGACGTGCGGCCGGAAGGGGTGTCGCATGTCGTCGCGTTCCTCGACACCGAGCTGTTCGAGAAGTTCGGTTTACCCGAAACGCTCTGAGGCTCAGGGTCATCGCGCCGAGGCTGTCGTTATCGTGCTCGGCACTCGCACTTTTCCGCGATAACAACAGGGTCGATGTAATTTCTCGGCGGCCTGACCCTGGCGAATCCCCACAACGAAGTCTAGTGTGCTGTTTGCCCAGCTCACCGGGTTGTGGCAAGGCACTTCTGTAACGTGTTCTATGATGGCGGGTCATGAAGACCAAGGGCGCTCTGCTGTGGCAGCTGAACTCGCCGTTCAAGGTCGACGAGATCGAGATCGGCGATCCGGTCGCCGACGAAGTCCAGATTCGGGTGCACGCCGCCGGGATGTGCCACTCCGACTACCACCTGACCACCGGCGCCACCCCCATCGGCCTGCCCGCCCTCGGCGGGCACGAGGGCGCGGGGGTTATCACCAAGGTCGGCAAGAACGTCACCGGCCTGGCCGAGGGCGACCACGTCATCCTCGCGTTCATCCCGGCCTGCGGCGAGTGCCAGCCCTGCCTGAAGGGCTTCCGTTCGCTGTGTGACCGCGGCGCGGTATTGCTCGGCGGCAAGGCGATCGCGGACGGCACCTCACGCGTGCATGCCGGGTCCACCGAGGTGTCGCCGATGAACCTGCTCGGCACCTTCGCGCCGTACATGACCGTGCACAGGGACTCCGTCGTCAAGATCGACCCCGACGTACCGTTCGAGTCGGCCGCCATCATGGGTTGCGCGCTGCCGACCGGATTCGGATCGGCGACGAACGTGGCCGAGGTGCAGCCGGGCGAGACGGTCGTCATCGTCGGCGTCGGCGGTATCGGCATGAGCGCCCTGCAGGGCGCCGTCATCTCGGGGGCCAAGAACGTCATCGCGATCGACCCAGTGGACTTCAAGCGGGATCAGGCAGTCAAGTTCGGGGCGACGCACGTCTATCCGTCGATGGCCGGGGCGATCGCGCCGGTCATCGATCTGACCCACGGCGTGATGGCCGAGAAAACGATCATCGCCGTGGGTGAGATGCGCGGCGAGTACGTCGAGGAGGCCATGACGCTGACCGCCAAGACCGGCACCTGCGTGGTGACGGGCATGGGTGCGATGACCGACGTCGACGTCAAGCTCAACCTGTTCCTGTTCACGATGTTGCAGAAAACGTTGAAGGGCAACATCTTCGGCGGCGGCAGCTCGCATGTCGAGACGCCGAAGCTGGTGGCACTGTACAAGTCCGGGCTGCTGAAGATCGACGAGATGGTGACCAACATCTACACGTTGGACGACATCAACGACGGCTACCAGGACATGCTCGACGGCAAGAACATCCGCGGCGTCATCAAGTTCACCGAAACCGACTGGTAAGCCGCCGCTACGCTAGGGGCATGGGCCCCTCCGTCGACATCAGGCGGGCGGCGGATCGTGCCGTCACCAGAACGTCGTGGCTCGATTCCAAGCACTCGTTTTCGTTCGGCGATCACTACGACGCCGGCAACACCCGTCACGGCCTGCTGCTGGTCAACAATGACGACGTGGTGTCACCGGGAGGCGGTTTCGAGAAGCACCCGCACCGCGACATGGAGATCGTCACCTGGGTGCTGCAGGGCTCGCTGGCGCACCAGGATTCGACCGGCAACTCCGGCGTGATCTATCCCGGCCTGGCGCAACGGATGTCGGCCGGGTCGGGCATCATGCACTCGGAGAAGAACGGATCGGAAAGCGAGCCAGTACATTTCGTGCAGATGTGGGTGGCCCCCGACGAGATCGGCATCGCTCCCGAATACCAGCAGGCTGAGATCGGCAGCGAGCAGCTCGCCGGTGGCCTGATCACCATTGCAACGGGAATGCACGACGGTGGCGCCATCAGGATCCACAACAAGGGTGCCGCGCTGCACGGCGCGCGGCTGCGGCCCGGGACCGACGTCCAGTTGCCCGAGGCGGCCTATCTACACCTGTTCGTGCCGCGCGGCGAGGTGACCCTCGAGGGCGCCGGGCCGATCGGAGAAGGCGACGCCGTCCGGTTCACCGCGTCGGGCGGCCAGCGGGTAACTGCCACCGAAACCGCCGAAATTCTGGTATGGGAGATGCATGCGAATCTGGCCGCCGGTTAGAACGGTCAGACTCGTTCTGCTCGCCGCCCTGCTGGCGGCGTGTTCGACGAGCACGGAACCCCAGCGGGAGTCCCCGCAGCCGCCCGCACCACAAGCTCCCATCGGTCTTGCGTTCGTCACCGTCGACGTCCCCACCGAACTGGCTGATCCGCCGTTCGACGAACCTCGTCGAGCACTGGTCCCGAACGGCTGGACGCTCTCGGTGTGGGCGCGGCCCCCGAGGCCAAGGCTGGCAGCGTGGGCTCCGGACGGAGCGCTGCTGGTGTCGATTCCGGCCTTCGGGGAAGTCGTGCGGTTGATGCCGACTCCCAACGGGCCGCCGCATCGATCGCTGCTGATCGAAACGTTGACCTTGCCGCATGGCCTGGCATTCGCCGGCTCGACGCTGTATGTCGCGGAGAGCAACGAGATCAACGCTTACACGTACGCCGACGGGCGGGTGACCAACCGGCGGACAATCGTCTCCGGGCTGCCCGACGCGAAGAGCCTCGATCTGCACGGCGCCTACGCCCATCAACTCAAGAGCGTGACGATCGGTCGCGACGGCGCGATCTACTTCTCCATCGGGTCCACCGGCAACATCACCGCCGAGGATCGCAGCGCTACCCCGCCGCGGGCCACCATCATGCGGGTGCCGCCCGGCGGTGGGCCGGCGCGCCCGTTCGCCACCGGGGTTCGCAACGGCACCGGGCTGGCCATCGCACCGGACGGTGCGGTGTGGACGGCGGTCAATGGCCGCGACAACGTCCCGTATCCCGAGCCCGGGCCGTCGTACGGCCAGGTGATCCAGGACTACGTCAATAGGAATCCGCCCGAGCAGATCGCCCGGCTCACCGAAGGACGCGAATTGGGCTGGCCGTTCTGTAACTCCACCGGCGGCCCGGCCAACCTGCCCTTCATCCGCGACGTTCAGACCAACGCCGACGGCCGCGCGCTCGACTGCGCCAGCCTGCCGCCCGTCGAGCAGAGCCTCGGTGCACATTCCGCGCCGCTGGGCATGAGCTTCGTCGACGGCGCACTGCCCGAACCGTACGCCCGCGGAGCGCTGATCGGCGTGCACGGATCATGGAACCGGGAGCCGCCGCAGACCCCCGAGGTGGCGTTCTTCGGGTGGCAGAACGGCGGTTTGGGCAACCACCAGACCTTGGTCGGCGGCTTTCAGGAGGACGACGGCACGCGGTGGGGCCGCCCGGTCGCAGCGCTACTCGGCCCCGACGGCGCGGTGTACATCACCGACGACCACGGCAATGCCGTGTACCGGCTGGCCCCGCCGGGCCGCTAAGGCGCTGGAGGCGGTGTCGGCGTCGTCGGTGTCTTGGTGCCGCGCCGACCAGTTAAAGCTACGTAGATCGCCACGAGGATGATGGCCACCACGAGGCCGATGACGAACGGGACTGGCCGCCAAATGCTGACGTCGTCGTAGTTGAACAACTCGAAGCTGATCCATGCGCCGATCAACGCGCCCACGACACCCAGCGCAATCGTCATGATCAGGCCGATGTTCTGTTTACCGGGCAAGATCAGTCGTGCAAGCGCACCGATGATCAGACCAGCGATGACAGCGCTCAGAATGGTCCACAGCATTTCCTGCTCCTTCTTTTCGGTTAGCGACGAACCGGGATTACCCACTTTGCGCCGCGGTCCACGCCGACGGCTACGGCCGCGACACCCGCGATATCCAATTGTGATTTGGATGTGACGTAAGTTGACAGTGTTGCTGGTGGGGCTAAGGTTGTTTTGTCATCGCGCTCATCGCCGAAGGGGCAACCTTGCCGACTCCCGCCACAAAGTTCTCGCGGTTGCTCGTGCGCGCCGCGGCGTTGGCGATGGCTGCGATCGTGGCGACGACGGCCGGCACGCCTGCTGCCGGTGCGGCCAGCGCGCGTGAACTCCTGGCGAACGCCATCGCCAACACCAAGGGGTCCTATCTCGTCTACAACTTCGGCGGCGGCAATCCGGCGCCGATGCTCAACGCCGGCGGCGGCTGGTACGAGATGAACAACGGCGGCCACCTGATGACCATCAAGGGCGCCTCGTCCCGGCTGAATCCCCGCCTGCTGGTCGACAGCCACCAGGGCTTCCAGGCCCGGTGCGAGCGTGACCCGGGAGCGCGCACGGGCGAGGGGCTGTGGCAGGCCTCCGAGGTCTTCGCACCGCTGGAGGCGTGGCAGGCGCTCGGGCAGCCGACGATCGCGATCAACGCGAACTTCTTCGACGTGCGCGGCCAGCAGGGTGGGTCGTGGCGCGACACCAAGTGCAGCTCGCCGCTGGGCGCCTACGTCGACAACACCCGCGGCCAGGGCCGGGCCAACGCCGCGGTGACCGGCACCCTTGCCTACGCGGGCAAGCAGGGCCTGTCGGGCGGCGGCGAAAATTGGTCGTCGCTCGCCACGATGATCATTCCGGTCGGCGGCCAGCCGTACGTCGTGATGCCGAAAGGCCCCGGCGACTACGATTCGGCCTCACCGGTGATTCAGAAGCTGCTCGACCAGAACGCGCGATTTGTCGCGGTCGCCGGGATCGGCCTGCTGGCTCCCGGCGACACCGGCCAACTCAACGACGGCGGGCCCAGCGCGGCGCGCACGGCAATCGGCTACAACCGGGCCAACGATCAGTTCTATGTCTTCGAGGGCGGCAGCTACACACCGGATCAGATGCAGGACCTGTTCCGTGGATTGGGCGCCGACAATGCCGTGTTGCTGGACGGCGGCGGCTCGTCGGCGATCGTGCTGCGGCGCGACACCGGCGGAATGTGGAGTGGCGCAGGGTCTCCGAAGGGCAGTTGCGATACCCAACAGGTGCTCTGCGATTCCCGCGAGCGCGCGCTACCCAGCTGGCTCGCCTTCAGCTGAGCACGCCCATGCCGCAGGTCACCCGCCGGAGAATGTTGCGCCTCGGTGCCGGAATCGCCGGGGCGTGTGCGCTCGACTCGGTGTGGCAGTTGGGGCTCGCCACCGCAGCGGGAGCTCCGCCGCCCGACCAACCGTCGCCGTCATCCGCCACGGCCGCGCCGACGTATGACACCGGCTCGTTCGTCTCGGCCGCCCGCGGCGGTATCGAGACGGAGTGGGCGATCGCCCGTCCGCCTGGGCAGTACGCTGCGTTGCGTCCGGTGATCGCATTGCATGGCCGCGACATGACCGCATCCGGCGTCATGGGGATGGGCGTCGATACGGGCCTGGCCCAATTGGTCAAGGCCGGGTATCCGCCGTTCGCGGTGGCCGCCGTCGACGGCGGTAATAGTTGGTGGCACCGGCGGGTATCCGGCGAGGACTCGGGGGCGATGGTGCTCAACGAGTTGCTGCCGATGCTGGCGACCAAGGGCCTGGACACCTCCAGGGTGGGTTTCATCGGCTGGTCGATGGGTGGATACGGCGCATTGTTGCTCGGCGGGGCGCTTGGTCCGTCGCGCACCGCCGCGATCTGCGCGGTCAGCCCGGCGCTGTATTCGGACTACGGCGAGGCCATCGAGGCCGGCGCGTTCGACGGTCCGGCGGATTGGATCGCGTACTCGGTCTACGGAACACGCACGCTCTCTGAAATACCGCTGCGGATCGATTGCGGCGCCAGCGACCGCTTCTACCTAGCCACCAAGCAGTTCGTCGCGTCGCTGGACCGACCACCCGCGGGGGTATCCTTCGCCGGCGGTCACGACGTGGCGGCTTGGCGCGAGAAGCTGCCCCGGCAGTTGGCCTGGCTGGCGTCGTCATAGCGCGTTGCTCCCCGGATACCGCTGGCTTCCGTGAGACCATTGTTGCTCGAGTGAATAGAGTTGCGACCGCTCCACGTCCTTCATCCCGACGCGGCACGCCTGCGAGCGGGCGAACGGCGTTGCCGCAGAAGCAGTTTCGGACCGATATCGAAGGGCTGCGGGCGGTCGCCGTCATTGCCGTCGTGCTCTTCCACGCCGGTCTGCCCGGCGTCAGCGGCGGGTTCATCGGCGTCGACGTCTTCTTCGTCATCTCGGGGTTTCTCATCACCGGGCTGCTCTGGCGCGAGGCGAGCAGTACCGGCACCATCCGGATCGTTCGGTTCTACGGCGCTCGGGCCAGGCGGCTGCTGCCGGCCGCGGCCACGGTGCTCGTCGTCACCGCCGGCGCGTCGATGCTGCTGCTGCCGCCGTTGCAGGCGCGCAGCGTCATCGGGGACGGCATCGCCAGCGCGCTGTACGTCGGCAACTACCGGTTCGCCATCCAGGGCACCGACTACCTGGCGGACGCGGCTCCCTCACCGCTGCAACACTATTGGTCGCTCGGCGTGGAGGAGCAGTTCTATCTGCTGTGGCCGGCGCTGATCATCGGCACCGGATGGCTTCTCGCGCGCGCGGCGCAGCGCACCGGTGAGCCGGCGACGCGGTCGGTGACGCCGTACGTGCTGGTGCTTACGCTGCTGGCCGCGGTGTCGTTCATGATCTCGCTGGTGTGCACGGACAGCTGGCCGTCCTGGGCGTTCTTCTCCCTGCCGACCCGCGCCTGGGAGCTCGCCGTCGGCGGGCTGGTGGCTCTCACCGCCGGCGCGTGGCGCCAGCTGCCGGGCCCGTCGGCCGCCGTGGTCGGCTGGGGCGGTCTGGCGTTGATCCTGGTGACCTGCACGCAGGTCGGGGAGGCGACGGCCTATCCCGGTACCGCGGCGCTGTTGCCGGTGCTGGGAACGGCGTTGGTGATCGGTGCCGGTTGCGCGACACCGGATTTGGGCGTTGGGCACCTGCTGTCCAAGCCGACGATGCGGTCGATCGGTCGGCTGTCGTACTCGTGGTACCTGTGGCACTGGCCGGTTCTGCTGCTGGCGCCGGCGCTGTTCGGCGCGGCGCTCGGGCTGGTAGGTCGGTTGGCGATGGTGCTGGTGTCGTTCGGCCTGGCGATTCTGACGTTGCACCTGATCGAGAATCCGGCCCGGTTCGCGCCCTCGCTGCGGCTGTCTGCGGAACGCAGTCTGGTCGTCGGTGGCGTTCTCACCGCCGTGGCGGTGTGTGCGTGTCTGGTGTTGTTGGCGGCGCGGCCCGTCCCCGTCGGCCATGGGGCGGCAGCCGCGCCGGTGACGGTCAACACGCCATCCACTGCGCCACAAGCGTTGTCGCTGCGGGAGCAGGTGCGGGCCGCGGTCGCCGCATCCGCAGACTTGGCGGCCGTTCCGGTGAATCTGACTCCGCCGCTCGATCAGATCGCCAAACCGGAGGTGTTCGTCAACGGATGCGTGCTGTCCTGGCGCGACGTCGACCAGCCCGAGTGCGCGTCGGGCGATACCGGCGCGGCCAACACGGTTGCGCTCGTCGGTGATTCGCATGCGGCGATGTGGCAGCCGGCACTGGAACCGATCGCGCGGGAGCGGCATTGGCGACTGGAGACCATGAGCAAGGTGCTCTGCCCGTTGATGGAATTGCCGATCTTCAGCCCCTATCTCGGTCGCCAGTTCACCGAGTGCGAGCAGTGGCGCGCCGACGTCCTCTCGCGGCTGGAGAACGAGCGGCCGCGGCTGATCGTCCTGGACATGGGCCGACGCTACGGTGCCGATTTCGGTTTCACCAGCTATGACCAAGCATGGCTGGACGGCCTGACCCGAGTGGTGCAGCGCCTCCGGGCCACTGGCGCAAGCGTTTTGGTGCTCGGGCCGGTACCCGATCCGCAGTCGACGGTGCCGACCTGTCTGTCCGCGCACATGGACAACGCCGGCGAATGTTCGCCGGCGCGGTCGGTCGCCTTGAACGACGCCGGCATCGCGGCCGAAGCGGCGGCGACGGCTGCCGGCGGCGGGCAGTACGCGGATCTTGGCGAGTTGTTCTGCACCGCCGATCGTTGCCCGGCCATCGTCGGCAACACCCTGGTGTACCGAGACGACAACCACATCACCGTGGAGTACGCGCGGCTGCTTGGACCGTTGCTCGTCGAACACGCCGATCGCGCGCTGACCGAGGCGTAGGTCGGAGGCAGATGCCCCCCACCTGTGGCGGTAGGGGGCATCTGCGGCTTCCGGGTACGGCAGATTTCCTGGGCGCAAGCGTATGCGTGTGATCGGGACACAAGAGGTAAATTGACGAATTCGTCAACGAAAGTTTTCGCGCCGGGTGGCGCAACTAGCCGTCGGTATCGCCGTCCGAGCTCGCGCCCTTCGGACCGACGGCATCGCTCACCTTCTTCGCGGTGTCCTTGATGCCGTTCTGCACACCGTTGACGACGTCGTTGATCGCCTTTTGACCGTTCTCGGCGATGCGATTCAAGTTATCGCGGGCGTTGTTCACCGACGCCCGGGTTCGCTCGCGAGCAGACTTCGCGGTCGCAGCCGCCCCGTCGTTGGTTTGTAACGCCGTGTTGGTGAGTTCGAGTTCCTCGGGGTCGGTGGCCCCGCCTCCGGACCCGTCCTCGTCCGGCACGTCGGGTACATCCGCGCCGGGTGCCAGCTCGAGCGTCTGAACTCCGCCGCTCTCTGTCGACGTCGGGTCAGGCGGGGTGAAGCTGGTGAGGCTCTCGGACTGCAGGCCGGCAGCTTGTCCGCTAAGTCCACTGTCGACGACTTCCTGCGCGAGCCCGGTGAAGTTCGGCAGGCCAAGGCCGGACCCCAGGCCACCGAGCGGTAGCGAATCCTCGAGGCCGAGCAGGTCGAGCAATGCCGCAAGGGCGTTCGTTCCCGGTTCGCCTTCGAGGCCGTCGTCGATCGCCTGCTGGATGCCCTCCGCAAGCAAGTTGAAGAGGTTGCCCGGAACCTGCGCCAAGTCGATATCCGCCGGCAGCGTCCCGAATGCGGTTGGGATGTGCGCCTCGTCGAAGTCGCGGACGTATTCGCCGGTCACCGGGTCGAATCTGACGTCGGTGTAGCCGAGATTCGCGGCGCTGGCCAGCACGGGGCCTAGCGCCGTCCCGATCGGGTTATTGAAACTCGAGCCGGTCAACAGGTTGACCGCGTCGACCAGCAAGTAGGTCGGCTCCAACAGTGGCACGCTGTCCACTGGCACGGTGAGATAGAAGTTCAGGGCCAACGGGCGACTCGCGAGCGCGGCCGGCAGCTGGTCGGCAAGCTGCCCCGTCAGTGCCCCGCCTATGTCAGCGACGTCGATTCCCCGAACGATGTACGTCGGGAAGAGCAGTGCCGCACCGTTGTTCGCCAACGTGATCGGATTGGGCCAGGCCGCGAAATCCGACGACGGGTGGTTCTGAATGCCAACGTCGATCATGATCGGGATGAGATTCGCACCGCCAAGGGCCAGACCGGTGGGCTGGTCGCCGATCATGATCGGTGTCCCGCCGCTGTGACTGACCTCGGTCGGCGGCGTCACGGTGTCGATGCCGAACAGTCTCGCGAGTGGGTACATACGCGCCGCCGGACCACCGTTGGGACGCCCGGGGTTGAGCAGGAGAACCATCGGCAGGACGGTAAAGCTGCCCAGTAGCGGATCGGTACCGACGAAGTCCACGCCACCGGGCTGGTTCGGCAGATCGTCGACGACCTTCGGGTATGCCGCACCCGCCGCGAACGCGCCGAGGCCGATGCCAACGACAGGTATGAGGCGGACGGCTGCTACGTCCGGAATGTCGTCGAGCTGTACGGGTCCACCGGGAAGCAGCGCGAGAGCGGCCTCGAGCAGACCGAGATCGATTTCATCGAGCAGGCCGTCGAGGCCCACGTTCAAATAGTTGGTCTGGTTGATCTCATCGGCGACCGAGTTCGGCAGCGCGGGAACCCATCCGATGTCCACGCCGAGCAATTTCAGCAGCGTGAACAGCGGCCCCGTGGTAACGACATTCACGCCGGGGACATCGAGGTCGGACAGATTGAGCGGGTCGCTGAGGTCAAGTCCCAGTTGGTCGAGCAGACCTCCCACGGTGTCGGCGTCCAGAGCATCGGCCAATAGGGGACTCAACAGGCCGGCAACCATGCCAGCCAATGCCGCATTCCCAAGTAGCGGCGTAAGGACCTGGGTGAGTACTGGAGTCAACAGCGGGCCAACATTGAGCGGAAGGGCGCCCAGGACACCGTCCAGCGCGCCGCCTACCACGCCGCTGAGAGCCTCGCCGATTAGCGTGTCGACCAGGCTCTGTGGGTCAAGTCCCGCCGCCTGGGCGAGCGCGGCCAGGTTGATGTTTTCGACGATCGCTCTGATGAGGACGTCGGCGGCTTGCTGGGAGAGGTCGTAGCCCGCCGTGCCGAGGCCGCCGGTCAGGTCGGGGATGTCACCGGGTTCCGGGAAGATGTGGACGCCAGCCAACAGGTCGAAGTGCTCAGTCCGGGCGTCGTCCGCTTTCGGTGGTGGGGCGGCACCGACCGTCAATGCCGTCGCTGTGACGGTAGCTGCGCCGATTGCTGCGACCTTCTTGGACCTGCGGCTCCTGCTGCGATGCTTGGCCATTCTTCCGGTCCCCTCGATTCGTCGTCTCAGCTTCCTCCCAGGCACCGTAACACCGCTGTAACAGTTCCCGCTAGATTGCTGAAGTATTTTTTATCGCGTCAGATAGCTCCATAAGCAAACTTATTAATATCGTTTGCGTCAATTAATATTCCCAGGCTGTGGCCATAATCTGGTCATTGCCGTATCCGCTTTCAGCAACTGCCGCTGCTACTGGACCGTAGGTTGCTGGATTCGCTGTCGGCGCGAGGTTGCCACCGTTTTCAAGATCACAGCGACCTTCGGATTCCGCAGCAGTATCTCGGCTTCGAAGAAGGTGTCCCAGCTGTGGGAATAGCTGACCACCACCGCCAGGACCCGTTTTCGATGCTCGTTAGCTACGCAAACCGTCGTTAGCTCGCTATCGCAATCGCCTGTGCCGCCGCTGCCTCGGACTGACGGGCGTAGCCGCCGCCGAACAGCACCACGTGGGCCAGCAGGGGGTACAGCTGATGCAGTCCGACCCGGTCGCGCCAACCGGCCCGCAGGCCCCGTACCGACTGATACCCGGCCAAAATCTCGTCCAAGAATGGGCACCCGAACAGCGCGAGCATCGCCAGGTCCGTCTCACGGTGCCCGCCGTGCGCGGCCGGGTCGATGAGCGCGACACCGTCTGACGTCCACATCACGTTGCCGCTCCACAGGTCGCCGTGCAGCCGTGCGGGACGGTCGTCGTCGTCGAAGCGGCCCGCGCGGCACAGGGCGATGACCGTGTCGATCAGGTCCCGCGCAGACGCGCTCAGCCGCGGCGCGGCCAGTCCGGCCATCGGCGTCAACCGCTCCTCGGCGTAGAACTCACCCCAGCCGCGATGGCCCGCCAATGACATGGGCAGCGGCTGCGACATCGGGCCGAAGTAGCCGTCCCCGGTCCATCCGTTTGGACCGTCGCCGAACGCGGGTGCTCCCGCGTCGTGGGTCACGGCCAGCCGGACGCCGAAGTCGTGCGCCGTCGCCGGCGACGGTGCCGAAGAGGTCAACCGTGTCAGCGTCAACGAAACCTCGTCATGGGCGACCACCTGAGCACAGCGCACACCCCCGTCCACCGCGAGCCAACGCAGTCCGGCGGCTTCCAGCGCGAAGAAGCCCGGCGGCGCGTCCGGATTCCGCTTGACGAAGGGCGTCAAATGTCAGGGCCGCCGCGGTTGCTTCGCGACGGCCAGTAACAACCGATCGCGCACGACGGCGGGCAGGTTGGTGAGCAACGCCACCTGCAGCTTCGGTCCGATGCCCACCACGTACCTGGCTCGGGGCCGCCGGGCGGTGAGCGCGTCCTCGACGACGGCCGACACCTTCTCCGGTGCGACGGCCATCCGCTGAGAGGCGGGGATGAACTTTCTCATTCCCGCGATGTGCTTGGCATACAGCCGACGGTGCTCGGGCGTGAGTGCGGCCACCGAATCCTCGAGCACGCTGTCGGCGGTGCGCCAGAGGTCGGTGTCGGTCTGCGCGGGCTCAACCAGGATGACCGCGATTCGCCATGGTTTGAGCTCCAGCCGCAGCGCATCGGCCGCCGCCTCCAGCGCGAACTTGGACGCGCTGTACGCGCCCACCAGCGGCATGGATAGCTTGCCGTTGACGCTGGAAATGAAGACGATCCGGCCGCGGGCCTTCCGCAGCCGCGGCAGCACGGCCTGCGTCACGGCAAGCTGGCCGATCACGTTGATGTCCAACTGCTTTCGCCAATCCTCGGGACTGACGGTCTCTATCGGCCCGTTGACGACGATGCCGGCATTGTTCACGATCGCGTCCAGGCGCTCCGGCACCGCGTCGGCCAGCGCCGCGATATGTCCCGAGTCGGTGACGTCGAGAATGACCGCGGAGATCCGTTGGGGGTCGTCCTTGGCGACGGCGGCGGCGTCCTGTTCGTTGCGGACGCCGGCAATGACGTCCCACCCAGCGCCGGCGAGGTGATTGGCAATCGACCGGCCGATACCCCGTGCGGCGCCGGTGACCAGAACTGATGGCATACGCCGAGGCTACAGCTGCGGCGTCAGATCCAATGCGGTGATGGTGGTCATCCGGGTGATCCGCCACTCGCTGTGCTCGCGCTCCATCGTCAACCGGTACGACAGGTAGCGCAGCGACGGGATGTTCTTGGACACCGGGCTGGTGGCCACCGAGTTGGTGTACACCACCGCGGTCGCCTCCGAGGGGGTCAGGGATTCCACCGCCGTGCCGAGCACCTGGGTGTTGTTGGTGACCTGAGCCTGCTTGTTGGTGGCAACGATGGCGTCGATGAACTTGCGGTACTCCGAGGCGAAGTCGCCGGTGAGATACCCGGCCGATCGGTCGGCCAACGAGTCCATGTCGTCCGGGTTGTAGGTCCACAACGTGGTGATCGCGTTCGCGGCCGTGCGTGCGATGTCCAGTTTGGTTTGCACCAGGGCACGGTCGGCAAGCACCGGCTGCACCATCGCGCCCGCGAATGCTCCCGCTCCGACGAACAACACAGCGGCCGCGACGGCGGCTTTCCGTAGTCGCTTGCCTGCCGGTTCGTGCGGAACGAGAATCGTCTCGCCGTCCGCGGCTTCGGTTGTCTGGCCTTCGGATTCATCATCCGAAGCATCGGCGGCCGGCTTGACCCCCCTGCTGGCTTTCCCGACCGGTGTCCGCGGGGCGGGTGTCACCTCGTCGGTATCCGGCGTTTCCGCGGGCGTCTCCGGCACGGCTTCAGCCGCAGCGGACGGTGCTGAACGATTCTTCTTGCGCCGCAGGAAGTTCCATCGACGACGCGGCTTGGTCGTCGGCCCCTCAGCTGCCGAGACCTCCTCGGCGGTCGTCCCCTCATCGCCGATCTCGGCAACCTGGTCCCCCTCCTTGAAGGCCTGCCGCTCTTTTTGCAGGGGCAACCGATGACGACGCCGGGGTGTCGGCGTCTCGGTTGCGGCGGCGTCCGTGGTCAGATCACCTGAATCAGTTGGCTGATCTTCCACAGCTGTCCTTCCTTGGTAGCCGTTACGACCCAACGGTTTCCGCTCTCGATGATCGACTTTCCGTCCGGCGATTTGTTGGTGATCTTGGTGGCGACCAGCACATCGGCGCTGCCGTTGTCATTCCATCGTTGCACGCCGGCTTCCAGAACGGTGCCCTGGGTGGGTTGAGCACGGGCCACCTGGATCATGATCTGGTTCATCTTCTCTTTGAACATCTTGCCGAACTCACCGGTGCCCTGCGCCAGAACACGATCGGCGTAGTAGTTGGCGTGGAACGGATCCAGCGTGGTGTAGGTGGTCATGAACGACCGCACGTAGCTGAGTACGGCCGCGTCCCGGACCTGCGTCCGGCGGTCGCTCTCATGGGAGACCAGCATCAGGGTGCTCGCCGTGATCGCGGCCGCAACGAGCACCCCCGCCAGGCTGGCGAGCAGCGGCAGGCCCCACCGGCGAGGGCGTTTCGGAGCCGCGGGCTCGAAAATGTCCGGCTCGGCCGCATCGATCTTGCGCCGCGGGCTCACTTGGGGGCCGCTTTCAAGCTCGGTTTCTTCAGCACCGTGAGGTTGGCGACGCGCCATTGGCCGTCATCGGATTTCTCGAAGTCCGCCCGCACCGTTGCGGTGATGAATCGCAGATCCTTCGGGTCGGTGCCCCGCTGCCCCTGCATCGCCAGCAGCATCGACGCCCGGTCCGGCGTCGCGGACAGCACGGCGCTGCTCACCGCCCAGTACTCGTTCGTCGTCGCGCCGGCTTTCTGCACCGCCTGTTGCTGGGCGACCAGCTGCGACCGGTACGAGTCGGTGGCGAGCGACTGGGCCCGGGCGAAGTCGTCGTTCAACGTGTCCTTGCCGTAGCTCAGCATCTGCTCGACGATGCGTGGCCCCTGATCGGCGATCTGCTGGCGGGCCGCGTCGACCGCCTGTTCGTGGCGGTACACCACCAGGTAGTTCGACGCGACCGCCGCCGCACAGACGAGCACCGCAGCCACCAGCACCGCCGCCGTCGGCCGCCGCATGTCGCGCTCGGGCGGCTGCACCCGCCGAACCTCGGTGCGCAACAACAGGTCCGCGAATGTCCGGCGGCGCGAATCCCACAGTGGCCACAACCATCCGACGAACAGCAAGGCGGTGTCCAGCAGGTGGGCCAGGTCGCGGCCCACCAACCGCAAGACGCCGACCGCCGCGCCGTCCCGGCGCACCACGGCGATGCCGAACAGCGCCCGGCCCAGGCTCCACCCGGTGACCCATGGCAACAACCACCGGCCCACCGCGATCAGCACGAGCAAGACGATCCCCGCTGCGAGGAGCGCCTTGTACTGCCAAGATATCCAGCCCAGCAGGCCCAGCACCGCGACCGCGCCGGTTGGAAGCAGCACGTCCAGCGCGAAGGCGCCGGCGCGAGCCAGCCAGGACGCCGGCCGCGCCGCAGCCGACGGATCGTCGGCCTGGGTGGTCGGCGTCGCGTCGAGCACAGCCGTCACGAGGTGACCTGCTCGAGCTTGGCGATCTTGTACTTGCCCTCGTCGGGTGCCATCGTCACCCGCAGCCGATAGCCCTGCTCCTGGTCGGCCGCTTCGGAATTGGTCACCTTGGTCCGCACCGCCACCAGCACGTCCACCGAGCCGTCGTCGTTGTGCCGCTCCACTGCGGCCCGCATGTCGGAGACCTGCACCGTGACGTTGGCGGCCTTGTAGGCTTCGACCAGCATGCCGGCGTACAGCGAAGCCTGCGCGCCGAAGTCGCCGGTGGAGCACTCGATGATCTTCGACTGGCTGGCCGCCATCGCGGCGGCGTCCGGGGCGTGCGTCGCCGTCACGCAATCCTTGGCCGCCTGCAGCGCCGCCACATCATCGCGCGCGATGGCTTCGCTGCGGTCGTGGTCGCGAAGAGCCAGCACTCCACCGACCGCGCCCGCCACCGCCAGCGTCAACAAGCCCGCGCAGATGCCGATCAACCAGCCGCGCCCCAGCCGCGACGAACGGCGATCGTGGACCTCGGCTACCTCGGTGGCTGCGTCGTGCTGGTTGGTTTGGTTGTCCTGGTCTGCTGGGTTCTCTTCGGGGGGTACCGCTACCGACTCGTCTGGCGCGTCCTCAGCATCGGTGGGGTTCAGCTGGCGGGTGCCAGCATCTCCTTCCATCCGTCGTCTCCTGTGTTACTCGAATTGCTGACGGAGTACTTCACGCCGTCGGGTCCGACCACCTCGCCGCTTGCCGGGTTGTATACGGCGCTCGCACCTGGTGCCGGAGTGTACGTACATGGGTTGGGTTGTTGTCCACTGCACTGGACAGTGCCCTGGCCGGGCGGGGTCAGCGGGTCGCTGACCGGCAAGGGCGGTGGCGGCAACATGTCGGCGGGCAACGGGTTCAGCCCGGTGTTGACCGACGGTGCCGGAATGACATAGCCGGGTTTGACCGGCCGGTCGCAGCGCGCCGCCGGGGCGGGGCAGGGCACGATCTGGTTCGGGTCGCCGTACCAGGGATTGGTCCCCAGCGGCACGTACGGCTGATCGCTGCGGCATTCCTTCGGCGTCGCCGCGCGCTTGCCCGGCACGTCGGCGCACGGGTAGTTGCGGGCACCCCGAACCACGTTGGCCGGTTGGTCCTTCGGGATCTTGCAGTACGTCCCCGATGGCAGCGGTGCCATGCTGGTGTCGGCGGGCGACCGCCACTCCGATGCCGGCAGGAAGCCGGTCAGGCAGGGCGGCGGCTGGTTGATCGAAAGGCCGAAGTGCAGCAGGCCCTCGTTCTCGAAGATCGTTCCGGCCTGCGCGACCGTGGCGCCCTGCGGCAGGATCACCAGCGCCTGCTCGAGACCCTTGTTGTACCGCTTGAGCATGTCGATGACGACTGACAGGTTCGCCAGCGTCTGCGGCAGGGAGTCGCGCACATCGCTGAACACGGCGGTGACCGTATCGAGGGTGGGCGCGGCCTGTTGCAGTCCGCTGCGCAGCGCCTGATCCTCCGCGGCCGACTGGGCGGCCAGGGTATCCAGATTGCGCGACCATTGCTCGATTTCGTCACCGGAGGTGACCTGGCTTTGCAGGATCGGCGCGGAGTTGTCGATGATGTCGTCGACCTGCGGCAGGTTCTCCCGGAAGCCCTGGGCGAGGTTCGTCGTGCCGTCGACTAGGCGCTGCAATGCGGGACCCAATCCACCCACCGCTTTGGACGTCTCGGTCAGCAGCGAGTCGATCTTCTCCTTGGGCAGCACTTCCAGGCCGCGGTTGGCCAAATCCAGCGCGGGTCCGATCTCGCTGGGCACCGTGCTGTCGGTGATGGTCTGCCCGTCGCTCAGATACTGGCCCGGGGCACCGGTCGACACCAGATCCAGGTACTGCTCACCGACCGCCGAAACCGAATGCACGTTCGCCGAAGCGTCGACCGGGATTTTGTAGCGGCTGTCGATGCTCATCGTCGCCCGTGCACCACGCTCGGTGGGTTCGACCGCGGTGACCTTGCCGATCGTGGTGCCGCGGTAGGTCACGTTGGACGTTGCGTACAGACCCCCGGACCGGGGCAGGTCGGCGTGCAG
The DNA here is from genome assembly GCF_050701515.1 of Mycobacterium sp. Classification (GTDB taxonomy): domain Bacteria; phylum Actinomycetota; class Actinomycetes; order Mycobacteriales; family Mycobacteriaceae; genus Mycobacterium. Next base: position 28,803 of record NZ_JBOGDB010000063.1, read on the forward strand.
CGTGTACTGCCCGATGCCCACCAGGCTCGGGATCCGCAGGTAGTACCACCCCAATGCGATACTCGCGATGACCGTGACGATCGCGAAAAGGATGAGCTGGATCTTGATGGCACGGGTCACTACTCACTCACCCCTTTCCACCAGCGGTCCACCCGGCGCGTCGTGCGGGTTCGGTGTGAACCGCACGTCCGGGATCATGGTGGCCGGGTCGCGGCCCCAGGACTGCTCGAGTGCCCGCAGCATGCCCGAGATACCGGTTCCGGACAAGAACCCATTGTCAAGGGCGGACAACGTCAGGTCGACCATGAGCGACACGTTGATGTAGTCGCCGCGCACGACCTTCGGCACGTTCTCGATGCTGAACGGCGCGGTCAGCAACAGCTTGAGCGCGCCGATCAGGTACGGCGAGGCCTTGCCCAGCTGCTTCAGCGGCCGATCCAGATTCTGCAGGTTCGTGGTCAGGTTCTCACTCGCCGGTTCCAGCGCCGCTTCGGCCGCGCTGCTGATCCGGCCCACCGACTCGACGGCATCGGCGAACAGATCCCGGGTTTCGGCGAAATGCTTTATCAGCGGCGGGAATTCGGTCAGCACCCGATCCAGGGTCTGGTTGCGATTAGCCACGATGGTCAGCAACCGGTTGGTGGAATCGATCGCGCGGGTGATGTCATTGCGCTGCTGGTTCAGTTCGTAGGTGAAGGTGTCCAGCTTGTTCAGGAATTCGCGGATCTGATCGGCCCGGCCGGTGAGCAGGTTGTTGACCTCGGTCTGGATCACTTCCAGGTTCGGGATGCCGCCGCCACGCAGGATGGTGGCGATGCTGGCGAAAGTCCGCTCGGCGGTCGGGAACGCCGACGAATTCTTCAGCGGAATGGTGTCACCGTTCTTCAACTGCTCCGGCGACGGGTCCGGCGGCACATCCAACTCCACGTGCTGCGAACCGAGCAGACTGGTCTGCCCGATCCTGGCCAGCGCGTTGGCCGGCAGCTCGAGGCCCGCCTGCAGGTCGAGGGTCAGCGTCGCGATCCAGTTCTTCAGCTCGATCGACCGCACATTGCCGACAGCGACGTCGGCCACCCGGACCTGGCTATTGACGTTGAGCGCCAACGTGTCCGGCATCTGAACGTAGATCCTCGTGCTGTCCGGTCCGGTGCCGGGACCCCCGGGCAACGGCACGTTGGAGATGCCGCGCCACCCACACGACGTCAACACCACCGCCGTCATCAGCAGTGCCGCCGTGCGGCGTGCGCCGAGCCTCCATTTACGCGCGCTCATTAGCCCCCTCCTGCTTCGGCGGGCAGCGGTGGCCCCGGCGGTGCCGGCGGGGCGGGTGCCGGGCCGGGAGCGATCGCGCCGAGCGGATCGCCTGGAATGACTCCCGGTGCCGGACCCGGTGGTGGCCCGGGCTGCACATACCACGGCGGCGGCAGCGGGTTTCGCTCGTCGTACGCGTTCGGCGGGCCGGGCAGCTGCCCGCCGGGCGGCACCCCAAATGCGGGCGGCGCGGGCGGCGGCACGATGTCGGGCCCACCCATCAGCTCGGCCAACGACTCCGGCGTCAGCATGTTCGCTGTGAACGGCTGCACATCCACGCCCTGCATACCCGGTGCCACGATCCAGCCCGGCTCGTGATTGCCGTGCGAGAACAAGGTGTCGCGCGAGAAGATCCCGGGCACGGTGGTGTCCTTGTAGCCGCCCGGCGGCCGCAGCCGCTCCTCGGAGTAGG
>NZ_JBOGDB010000064.1:0-41056 GCF_050701515.1 Mycobacterium sp.
GCACCTGTCAAGCCGGACACCGGGTGCTGTTCGCCACCGCCGCCGCCATCGACCGCCTCGTCCACCACGCCGAGGTCATCGCCCTCAAAGGTGACAGCTACCGCATCAAAGACAGAGACCTCGGCCGCGTCCCCACCGTCACGGCCGACGACCAATGAAACGAAGCTGGTCAATTTTCGATTGCCGACAGCTGATCAATATTCAGTTGCCGTTGACACGCTTGACGATGCCGTAGATCGGGTACTTCGCTGGTGTCGGGGCGCACGGAAGGTGAACCGCAATGTGTGTTCGCGCTGCGGCGTTGGCCTGCGCGGCGGCGGCACTTGTGTCGGGCTGCGGCGACGTCGATGGGGGTTCGTCCCGCGGTCCGGCGTCCAGCAGCGCTGTCGTGGAGAAGGGCGCCGCCGTCGCGCCGCCCGCGGCGCCGTCGCCTCCGATTAACGCCGCGACGGCACCAGGCCTAGACCGCGATGGATACCCGGCGTGTCCCGCTTCCGACGCATGGGGAAAGGATCCGTTGGGCCGCGGCATACTGGTTACGGTCTGGAGTGATCATGCCGACAGCGTCACTGTCCTCGTGCGCACCCAGACTGGTGTCGATCGAGCGCGAACCGAGTGGATCGGCCCCGACGACCATTTCCATGTGTTCGACTTCCCCGACGTGGACCACGCGACTGTCACCGATGTCCTCATCCTCACCAACACCCGACGTTGTTACTCGATCATGGATCCCGCCACCGCATCGGGCTGACTCGATTCATCCTGCGGCGTTGGCCTTCAGCGGCGGACAGTTGCCATCCTCATCGGCCGCCAACTCGAAATGCCATATCTCGTTCGCATAAATCTGGCACAGCCCGAACCGGGAACCATTGCGGATCAGCCATTCGTCCGCGTCGGCGGCGCCGATGTCCACTGCTTTTCCGACAACATGCATCGAGGTCTCGGGTGAAGCGACATACTGTTTGGCAATGTCAACGCTTCCGTAGGTGCGGACAGCGTCATCGAACAGCCGCTGCTGGAAACCTTTTGATCGCCATCCCGACGTGACCTTCAGTTCGACACCATCCGAGGCGGTGCTGCGCGAAGCGTCCTGAATTGCCTTGAGCAACAAGGGATCCATCCAACCAACAACGGGGTTCGACACATCGAACGGGGTGAGGGTCTGGCCATCGGGCATCCAGCCGCCAAACGTATCGGTGGCGCCCGTTCCGATGGTGAACGCGTCCTGCTCCGACGTCGATCCAGCCGGTTGAGTGACCGGCGCGCTCATCGGTGCTGACGGCACCGGCCCTGGCGTGCACGCGTTCAGCAGCAACGTGAGCCCGACCCCGGTGGCCGTGATTACCCGCAGCGGCATAGCAAAAAGACTATGGCAGGCTCGCCTTGTGACCCTGCCCCAGCCGGTGCCGGGCATCCCGTACCTGGCCGACGTGGTGCCGTCGGTGTTGGCCGCGATGGGCGTCGCGGGCTTCGATAACCGCATCGACCTGCCGAGCGAGATCGGCGGGGCGTGTGTGCTTCTGGTTGATGGGCTGGGTGCCGAGCTCCTCGACACCTACGCCGACGACGCCCCGGTAATGGCCGAGCTGCGCGGCCAGACACTGCAGGCTGGGTTTCCTTCCACCACAGTGGCGGGGCTGGCCTCCATCGGAACCGGCTGCCGTTCCGGTGAGCACGGCCTCGTCGGCTATTCCTTCCGGCTGCCCGATGCCGGCGTGATCAACGCCCTGCGCTGGCGCCCCCACCCATGGGGTGACGACCTCCGCGATGAGGTCCCGCCCGAGCAGGTGCAACCCATGCCGACCACATTCGAGCGCGCCGCATCGGCGGGCGTCTCGGTCAGCGTCGTCTCCGGCGCGGAATTCACCGGTTCCGGACTGACCCGCGCCGTGCTGCGCGGCGGCCGCTATGTCGGCGTCCACGCACTCGGCGATCTGGCCGCCTGCGTGCAGGGTGCTGTCGCCGACGGCGGGTTCTGCTACGGCTATCACAGCGAGCTCGACCTGGTCGGGCATCTCCACGGCCCCGGTTCGCCGGCATGGCGGATGCAGTTGCGACAAATCGATCGGCTGGTCGAATCCGTGGTGGACGGCCTGCCGCCCGGCGGGTTGCTCGCGGTGGTGGCCGACCACGGCATGGTCGCCGTCGAGAGCAAGGATGTTGTCGACGTTGACGACTGCGAACCGATGCTGGATGGCGTGCAGGCCATCGGAGGCGAGCCGCGGGCCCGGCATGTCTACGTCGCGGACGGCGCCTTGGACACCGTGCTTGCGACGTGGCGGGAGATGCTGGCGGACCGTGCGTGGGTGGTATCCCGCGAGGAAGCGATCGCGGCGGGGTGGTTCGGTGACCGGGTCCGTGACGAAGTTCGGCCGCGCATTGGCGATGTCGTCGCAGCGGCCCGCAGTTCGGCCGCCGTGGTGCGACGCTCAGTCGAGCCGCTGGAGTCGTCTCTGGTCGGACACCACGGGTCAGTCACGGACGCCGAGCAGCGCATTCCACTGCTGCTCGCCAATGGCTGATGGCACCCGCGACCCGGCGTACTTATCGATCCAGCCTTCGGCGATGTCGTTGATCGGCTGGGCGTTGAGGTAGTGCAACTTCTCTCGGCCGCGCCGCACCGCGGTTATCAGGTTGGCCGCCTCGAGCACTGCCAGGTGTTTACTCACGGACTGGCGCGTCATCTCGAGCCCGGTGCACAACTCCCGCAGGCTCTGTCCATTGCGCGCATTGAGGTTGTCGAGCAGTCGACGCCGGATCGGATCGGCCAACGCCTTGAACACATCGTCCATCTCCGCAATATCCCAAATAATGCAGCCGTTCGGCTGCATTGCCAGTATAGGCAGCCAAACGGCTGCATATCAATGGGGGCCAACCCTCCGAACTGCGGAAATAGCTAGCTGGACTAGACACACGCGGACCCGGGTTGCAACTGATTCCAGACACGATGCAGCAGTTTCGCGCATCGCGATCCGTGTGTATCAATCCCCCACTGGCGCAACAACATAACGGCTTGTCGACCGCCTGACCAGCCGGGGACGGCAAGAATGGCTTCAGTTAATTCCCTTGTCCTGCAATGCTATTCAAACTCAACCAGGTCTAGACCGTTCGTGAGTCAGGTAATATCCTGCGTGAATTGTGAAGGCCATCACAGATTTTGAAGGGCGTCTAACGGCTCCGGTACTGTCCGGCTTCATGTTTGCCATCGCTACGGCTTCGCTGTTGACGCTTGTGAATCAACTGTCCGGCACGCCTTACGTCACCGGTGGGGATTCCCCTGCCGGAACCGATTGCTCGGGGCTCGTGTCCTTCGTGACTAACGCCGCAACTGGTCGTCCGATCTACGGCGACCGGTTCAACACCGGGAACATCGAAGGCGCTCTCAAGGCGCGGGGCTTCCAGCACGGCACCAAGCCGGGCGCCCTGATTGTCGGCTGGAACAGAGGCCATACCGCCGCGACGTTGCCGGATGGGACGTCGGTGTCGTCCGGTGAAGGCGGCGGCGTGAAGGTCGGCGGCGGAGGCGCCTATCAGCGCCAGTTCTCCAAGCACATGTATCTGGAGATCCCTCAAGAGCCGCCGCCGGCACCGGAGGCCTTGCCGCCGGGTGTGCTGCCGCCACCGCCGGGTGTGCTGCCGCCTCCTCCGGGTGATCTGCCCCCACCGGCGGGCGTGGTGATTCCGATGGCGATGGAGGTTCTGCCGCCGCCACCGCCGGGTGTGCCTCCAGTAAACGGGCAACCCGCGCCGCCACTCCCCCCGCCGGCATAACCGCTGCCGCGCTTCTTTGGGAATTGAGGCGCAGCAGAAGATTCTCGTCGTGTGCGGATTATGCTGTGCGCCATGGCGATAATGCCGCATTGCGTGGGCTGCGGATTCGATGCCGGTCCAATCGTGGCAGGTACGGTCGAATTTGCCGACTACTCGGTGCGGTGGCAGCCGCCCACCGGTCCCGGCGGTGAGCCGATAGTCGGTTGGTGCAACGAACTCGGGGTCACCGCGCCGCCGGGCGTCGGGTTCTTTTGCGATACGCATCTCGAGCGCGCCCAAGCGCTACGCCATATGCGTGCCAGGCAGGCCGTCGAACTGATGCGCACGGACGCCGATCGCCCCGAGGGTGCGGTCTAGTCTCGGCTCGTCGAACCATTGCGGTGAGAACAATGGCGATTCTGGTTCGCGATCGGGTGGAGTCGCTTGCAGCACGTCGCAGGCGCTCGTCCGGTTGCCGCGCCGACATTCAGCTCACATAGCCCGAGTAGCCAGAAGCCGAATCCTTCCTAGAACCTGACGCTGTGCGGCGCCGCCATCTGCATCAGGTTCCAAATTTGTTTCGGATGCGTCGTGCAGAATAGAGAAACGCGAGCCGGCACGACGGGAGCAACCTTGGTCACTAACCCAGTGTCTTCGTCAGGTCCGTTGCAAACACGGGGTCGACATCGAAAACAGCCTTCGCATCGAAAAGCGCCTGCGGGGCAAAGGGTTTCCACAAGCAAGGTACTGATCGTCGCAGGAGTTGCGGCGCTACTGGCGACTTTGATCGTTCTCACCGGAGCGATGGCGAAGTGGGCTACGAAGGACTCGGTGCCGGTGGCCGGCGCGCGTCAGCCACCTTCGCCGGCGTCGACCACACCAAGCGATGCACCGCCGGCCAGCCATCCCGCAGTGCCCTACCCCACGGACCAAAGTGGATTCGTCAACTCGGATGCGCGGTGCGAAGGAACGCAGCATGCCCTCGCGATCGGCCGTACCCAAGGATCTCTCGTGGTGATCTGCGCCCAAAAGAACGGACAATACGAATACCTGGGGGTCCGATTGAGTGACGCCGCGGTTCTGAGAACAGCGGCTCAAACCACCTCCGCACGTGGGTTTCTCGCACAGAACGCGAGCGTCGTCTATGCCGTCTCTCCCACCGAACTGGTCGTGAGGGCCGGTGACACGGTTATCAAGCAAGAACCCATGATCGAGTACCGTGAGCTACATCGATAAGCTGTTCTCGCTAAGGCTAACTCGGCTTGGACTCGACATAGAATTCGACGTCGTCTCGCTCGACCTTCGTCACCCGCATATGAGCTGTGTACTCCTTGCCTTCGGGCCCAGTGAAATGGCAGTCGAACTCGACGCCGACCTCGGCGTCGACTCCTGACGGACAGCTCACGTCCTCTGGATGGAAACCCGTTTCGCGGGAGACGACGTCGATTACCGATTGCGCGGCTCCCTCCGGTTTGATGGTGGACCCGCATCCGCTCACCAAGACACCCAGTGCGGCAACAACAATCAGCAATGTACGTCGCATCCTCGCAGTATGGCAGATCAGGCAGAACGCGACCAGCGGCCGTGATTCGGCAACCTCGTACCGACGATGGGTCTGGGCGGATAGCATGCCCGGCATGGGCCATCCCGCATCCGCGGCGGCCGCCGGCGCATGATTGTTGGGTAGTCGCACGAAAGGAGCCCGTCATGGCGACCGATCTGACGCTGTATCTCGACGACCAGCCCGGCGAGCTGGCCCGGGTCGGCGACTTGCTCGGCAAGGCCGGCGCCAACATCGCGGGCCTGTGCGCGCTCCCGAGTGGAGGCGGGCAAGCCGAGGTGCACATACTCGTGCTGGATCCGACTCCGGCGTTCGAGGCACTACAGCGTGGCGGAATCAAGATCACTGCGGAGCAGGAAGTGTTGGTCCTCGACATAGAGGATCGGCCCGGCGCACTCGGTGAAATCGCCCGCCGGCTCGGCGACGCGAGGGTGAACCTCACCATGGCCTACCTCGCGACCAACACGCGTCTAGTGGTAGCGGCGGACAATCTCGCCGTGGCGAAGTCCGCGCTCTCCTGAATAGCCGCTACTGGTTGCGGTCGCTCTGCTGTAGTCGAGACTTGGCCGCCTTGACCCGTTCGGCGGCATCGCGGCTGGCTTGTTTGGCGGCGCCATAGGCGTCGTCGGCTGCCCGTAGCCTGCGTTCAGCCTGCTGCAGGCGCTCGCGTGCATCTTCGTGATGAAGCCGAGCGACCGCCAGATCGGTTTGTCGCTCGGACATTTGTTGGTCGGCCTGGTCCTTGGCCTGCTCCGCCGCGGCCAAGGCAGCGCTTGCCTCCTTGCGTTGGGGCAAGGACTCGCGCGGACGCTCGGCCTTCGGTTCCGATTTCGGTTTACGTGCGACGGTGAACACCGCTGTGGTGTCGCCGAATTCGCCGAACCCGGACCACCGTTCCGCCTTGCTGAGCCGACCCAGCCGCGCCGTGACATCGGGGTCGGCCACCGCCGCCTGCAACGTTCCGGTGACGTCCTCACGCAGTGCGGCTGTCGGGTTCGGCAGCTCGGCCGCGTCAAAAGCGGCTCGGGTGAGTTTGTCGACAAGTTCGCGTTGCTCCAAGGACAGCTCCCGGATGCCGGTGCCGTCCATGGCGGCGTGTGCCGCGCGAAGGCGCTCACCCAGGTCGGCCAGCGATTGCTTGACGTCCGCATTGCTGCGCGCGAGCAGATTGACGATCCAGGCGGCAGTCGTCGGCCTGCGGGCAGCAGAGATCCGCTTGGCCGCCGCGGCGTCGCCGCGCTGCTTGGCCGCCGCGGCAAGGCTGGAGCGTAGCGCGGTGAACTCCTCCGGCTTTACCCCGTACAGATCATCCAGCTCGTCATCGGCCATGACGCCATGATGGCGCACACCGCCGCCGTTCGGTGGCATGCGACACTCGGGGCATGGTTGTCGCAATCGATCGCCCGAAGCTCGAAGGGAACATCGCCGTCGGTGACGATCGGCAGATCGGCTTTGCCGAATTCGGAGCCCCGCAGGGCCGTGCCATCTTCTGGTTGCACGGAACTCCCGGTGCTCGCCGGCAGATTCCGACCGAGGCTCGGGCCTACGCGGAAAGCGCGGACATTCGCCTGATCGGCATTGACCGGCCGGGCATCGGCTCGTCGACACCGCACCAGTACGAGAACGTCTTCGAATTCGCCGACGATCTGCGAACCGTTGCGGACACACTGGGAATCGACAAGATGGCAGTCGTCGGCCTGTCCGGTGGCGGCCCGTACGCGCTCGCCTGCGCGGCGGCCATGCCGGAACGCATCGTGGCCACCGGCGTGCTCGGCGGAGTCGCCCCGGTGTCCGGCCCGGATGCGATCGGCGGCGGCATCATGGGGAATCTCGGAACGCGGGTTGCGCCACTGATCCAGGTGGCGGGGCTACCTCTGAGGTTGGCGGCAACGGGGTTGATCCGGCTGATTCGGCCGGTCGCGTCGCCGGCACTCGAGATCTATGCCCGGATATCGCCGGAGGCCGACCGTGCGTTGCTGGTCCGGCCCGAGTTCAAGGCCATGTTCCTCGACGACCTCCTCAACGGCAGCCGCAAGCAACTCGCCGCGCCGTTCGCCGACATCGTGGTCTTCGCCCGGGACTGGGGATTTCGGCTCGACGAGGTCAAGGTGCCGGTCCGTTGGTGGCACGGCGATGCCGACCACATCGTGCCGTACGCCCACGGTGAGCACGTGGTGTCCCGGCTGCCCGACGCCGCCCTGTACCACCTGCCCGGCGAAAGTCATCTCGCCGGACTGGGCCGTGCGGAGGAGATCCTGAGCTCCATGCTCGAGCTGTGGGACAGCGTCGGCGCCAACTAGCGCGATGAGAGCCATCGTGCTGCTCGCCCAGAGCGCCCAGCTGGACCAGGCCGGAACGGTCCATGCACTCGGCCTGGGCTGGACCTCCAGCACCACACCCGTTCCGCAACACGCTCTCATCATCTTCGTCGAAGTGGAGTGGTCGGAGATCGGCAAGTCATTCCCGATCCGGGCCGAGTTGGTCGACAGCGACGGCGTTCGAGTCGCCCACACGGAGCACGGCCTGATCAAGGCCAAGCGCCAGCCCGTGCACCCCGAGGGGACCCCAGTCACCATTCCGTTCACCGCGACCATTCCGTCGCTGCGCCTCAACGCCGGCCAGCGCTACCAGTGGCGGGTTTCCATCGACGACGAGATGCACGAGGACTGGCTGGCCGGCTTCACCGTGACAGAAGACGAGTAGCGCAATCCGGCCACGGGGAGAATGTGTGAATGATCAACATAGAGGTTCTCCAGGCCGACGTGACGAAGCTGGACGTCGACGCGATCACCAACGCCGCCAACACGCGGCTCAAGCATGGCGGCGGAGTGGCCGCGGCGATCTCCCGCGCCGGTGGGCCCGAGCTGCAACGCGAGTCCGATGCGAAGGCGCCGATCGGCCTCGGCGAGGCGGTGGCCACCACCGCGGGCGACATGCCGGCACGTCACGTGATCCACGCGGCGACGATGGAGCTGGGTGGGCCGACGTCGGCCGAGATCATCGCGCGCGCCACCCGCTCGACGCTGTCCACCGCTGACGAGTTGGGCTGCCGCTCGTTGGCGTTGGTGGCTTTCGGTACCGGCGTCGGCGGCTTCCCACTCGAGGAGGCGGCACAACTCATGGTCGGCGCCGTCCGGGATCACCAGCCTCGCTCACTCGAGCGAGTGGTGTTCGCGGTTCACGGCGACGAGGCCGAGCGCGCCTTCCGGGCCGCGGTGGAGGCATGACCTTTGAAGTCCAACAGGGCCCGCCGCAGCAGGTGCATCGCCACGGTCGACGATCGCTCACGAATGTCAGATCGGTTGCCGGGCAGCAGAAGGGTTCGGGTGTGCGTCGGCCCGTCGGCCAGCATCACACTGAAGCAGACCGTTCCCACCGGTTTGTCTTCCGTCCCTCCGCCGGGACCCGCGATGCCCGTGATCGCGACCGCGGTGTCCGCGCCGAAGCGGCGCAGCGCGCCTTCGGCCATCGCTTCCGCCACCTGCTCGGACACCGCGCCGTGTGTCTCGATCAGCTCCGGGTGCACGCCGAGTAGCTCCGCCTTCGCCTCATTGGCATAGGCGACCACCCCGCCGGCGACATACATCGAGGAACCCGGCCGCTCGGTCAGGCGCGCCGCGACCAGGCCGGCGGTGCAAGACTCAGCGGTCGCAATCCGGCGGCCCGCCAGTAGCGCAGCGACCTGATCGTCCACGCGGGACCCGTCTTCCGAAAAGATCTCTCGCCCATGGCGTTCGCGCAGCATCCGCACGAGCTGGGCGTAGACCGGCGCGCCGTCGGGCTCGTAGCGGGTGACCATTTCGATCTCTCCGCGGCGCAGACAGGTGGTGATCTCGAGCTGGTCGAAGCCGTCGACCCGCTGCTCGGCCTCGCGCAGCGTCTCGGCGAGGCCCGACTCGGGTAGCCCGAACATCCGCACGGTCTCCTGCCGGTACTTCGTCCGGCCGGCGATGGCCTGTTGTGCCGCAGGCGTTTCGAGAGCGGTGCGCCACATCGGCTGCAGCTCGCGCGGCGGTCCCGGCAGCACAATGATCGTCGGCTTGCCGGGCACGACCACGCCCGGCGCAGTGCCGACCGGATCGATGAGGTGCGCCCCGGCCGGAACCATGGCCTGCTTGCGGTTGGCCGTTCGGACCGCGTCGAAGTCCACCCCGCTGAATCGCGCCATCAGGTGTTTCAGGATGTTGGCGATCTTCTCCTCGAGCACTTCGTCCAGCACGAGTTCGCGCCCGCAGAACCGCGCCACGGTTTCCACCGTCATGTCGTCGGCCGTCGGTCCCAATCCGCCGCTGGTGACGATCAAATCCACACCCTGATCGGCCAGAAACCGCAGTTGGGCCTCGATGTCGGGAGGCCGGTCGCCGCATATCGTGATGTGCGCGAGCTCGACGCCGAGTTCCAGCAGCCGATCTGCGATCCAGGGGCCGTTGCGCTCTTGAACCCGCCCGGTCAGGACTTCCGTCCCGGTGACAACGATGCCCGCGCGTGCGCTCACGAACTATGCATACACGACGGTGCCTGGACTTCCGCGGCCGTTGTCGTCGGCACGTCTCGGATCGCCCGGACCCGGATTCGGGCTCCGCGGTGCGGGATGAGGATGACGTGCTTGACCTTTTGCCGTTCGTCGGCCGCCGTGGTGGTGCACAAGTCAACCCGTCGCAGCACCTCGCGCAAAACGACGCGCATCTCGACCATGGCGAAGCCGGCGCCGAGGCAGCGGCGGTTGCCGCCACCGAATGGAAACCACGTCGTGGGGCTCGGTGTGGTGTCGACCATCCGGTCCGGATCGAATCGGTGCGGGTCGGGGTATTGCTCGGGACTGCTGTGCACCAGCCCGATTCCGGGCGCGACCATCACGCCGGCGGGCAATCGATAGCCGGCCAACTCGACGGGCTCGGTGAGGACCCGCCCGACATCGAACACCACCGGGCGGATCCGCAGTACCTCCTTCGCCAGCGCGTCGAGGTACTCGTCGCCGGCCGGCTCGCCCGCCGCGCTGGCCTCGGCGGCGTGAACGGCCTTGTCCAGGATGGCCGGGTGTCTGGTCAGCCGCTCCAGAGCCCAGGACAACCCGGTGGCGGTGGTGTCGTGGCCGGCGACAAGCAACGTCATCAGCTGGTCGCGTAGTTCGCGGTCGGTCATGGTGCGGCCGTCTTCGTCGGCGGCGCGGACCAGCATCGCCAGAACGTCGGTGCGGGTGGCGAGGTCGGGGTCGGCGCGGCGGTCGGCGATCTCGGCGAACAGCAGGCGATCGGCTTCCTCCATGTGGCGGCGCAGTCCCCGCCACAGCCCAAACCGCTGCAGGTTCGGGCTCGCGATCGCCAGTGATGCCCACGGGGTCACGTTGAGCAGCCTCGGCATCACCTTGCGCAGTGCGGCGAGCCGAGCCGGGTCGGACGCGCCGATGACGGTCCGCAGGATCACGTCAAGGGTGATCTCGGACATCTTGGGCGCCACCGGGAACTCGGTGTTCACCGGCCACTTGGCGATGTTGGCCGCGGCGATCTCGGCGATCACACCGGCTTGGCGTGCAACGGCGTCGCGCTGGAAGGGCGCCAGCATCAGGCGGCGGCGGTCCCGATGCACGTCGTCATCGATCACCAGCACCGAGCTGTCCCCCAGCAGGCCGCCCAACATCGAGTTCGCTTCGCCGGCGTGATAGACGCCGGGGCTACCCGCGAACACCTTCTTGATCTCGGCGGGATCATCCAGGTACACCAGCGTCCCCATGGTGGCGATCCGCATCGTGAACACGCCGCCGTACCGGCGCCGGCATGCCGATATGAACCGGGGCCAGTAGCGGGCCATCAACGCGGCCTGGATGGCGGCGGGAAGCGGAGGGCCGGGAGGTAGCGCGGTTTCACCCATGACCAGAGCATACGAGCCGTGGCGGGACCAGTAATCTCATTCTCGCCGCGCGAGCGCGTGGCCCGGGTCGGGGAAGGGACTTCGATATGACGGCGCCGAAGTCCCTCCGGGAGCTCTTCGACCAGATCGGATTGCAGGAGGTTCCATCCACCGACGGCACCGTGACCATGGAAATGCCCGTTGACGAGCGGGTGGTCAACACTGCGGGCGGACTGCAGGGCGGACTGATCGCCACCATGGCGGATGTGACGGCAGGCCAATTGGCCGCGCGGGCAACGGCATTCGGTAATGGCATCGCCACCACCGATCTGTTCATCCGCTATCTGCGGCCCATAAAGAACGGCCCGGCGCGCGCCGTGGCGCGGATTCTGCGTACCGGTAAACGCTCGGTCGTGGTGCAGGTCGACATATACCGGGGTGACGACGGTGAACTCGCTGCGACGGCGACCGTCAACTTCGCCGCCGTGGGATAGCGGCCATACGCCCCTATTCGATCGGCACTACCACCGGTGGGCTGTTGTTGCCCGCGACGCGTACCCAGTTGGCAACCTTTCCGTCTGTTGGGCGGCGAGCTCGATCCTGTCGGGCGGCTGCTGGGGGCGAGCGATAGTCGGAAAGGATCCCGCACACACCAATAGGGACAGGGTGATGAAGATTCTCAGGAGAGTATTGCGACGCCCTTCACGCGATATGGCAGTCTCCTCTCCATCGATCCGGCGGACCGGTCTCATTCTGCACCGTGCACTGCGACGTAGCATCGACAGATGACCGCGAAACCGCCGGACGCGGTCGCGGAGATTGCTGCAAGCCCCCCGGGTCCACACGTCGGCGCGTTCTTCGACCTGGACGGCACTCTGGTGTCGGGATTCACCGCGACGGCGCACGCCGGCGACCGCATTCGGCGCAGGCAAGCGCGGATCGGCGAGGTGCTGGGAGTCTTGGAGGCCTCGATCAGATACCGGTTGGGCCGAATGCAGTTCGAGCGGCTCATTGTCAGGGCAGCGGGCTATCTGCGAGGGGAATCCATCAGTGAACTCGACGAACTGGGCGAACGACTCTTCGTGCGGCACATCGCTTCCCGCGTCTACCCACACATGCGTGAAATCGTGCAGGCACACCAGGCGCGCGGCCACACCGTGGTGATGTGTTCGTCAGCACTCACCATCCACGCTGAACCCGTCGCGCAATTCCTCGGGGTGACGCGGGTGCTTTGCAACCACTTCGAAGTTGACCAGCGCGGCCTGCTGACCGGCGGGATCGAAAAGCCGATCATCTGGGGTGCGCAAAAAGCCGATGCGGCACAGCGGTTTTGCGCCGACAACAATGTCGACTTGCAGTCCAGCTACTTCTACGCCGACGGCGACGAGGACGTGGCGTTGATGTCTCTGGTCGGCCATCCCCGACCGGTGAATCCACGTTCGGGGCTGGCCACGACGGCGGCCGCGCACGGCTGGCCGGTTCTGAAAGTCGCCGTCGCCGGCCGCAGGGGTTGAGCCGGCAGGTGGCAGTCGACCTCGCCGTCACCCCGGACCAGCATTGGCAGGTAACGACGGCCGACCTCGCCGTGGCGGTCAAAGCGGCGGCCGAGGCGATCGGTGCGGCTTGGGTGCTCACCGCCTTCCCCAGCGCACGGACGGCCACATCGGCGAAGACCCTGCAGCCGCCGGTGCGGGAATGGCCGTCGAATTCAGTCCGCTGGGCCCGATCTGCTCGATCGAGAAGGGCGGGGAGGTGGTGCGGGCCGCGAACCGTGGAGGTACTCAGCGCCGAGCTCCGCGCACTGCCCGTCGACGTGCTGATGCGGCGCCTGCATCAAAGCGCGGCGCCGTTCTGGATGAATCCGGCATAGTCACGAGGGTGAGCGTTAGCACCGCACTGCTCGTGGCCTGCAGCGGTTTCTTGCTCGCGGTCGTGTGGATGGACCTGATCTTCGACACCCAGGTTCTAGCCCACCGTGCCGGTGACGAACTGCCCGAACCCGTGCGCGCTTCCATCGCAGACTATTACCATCGCGCGACGACGACATCACGTCCGATGAGCTACCTGATCGCGCTCGTCATGGTGATTTTGTTGGGCGCGTTGCTGTTTCGGGCGTTGCACGGGCACGATCCCGTCTGGCTGGTGGTCACCTCGGCCGTGCTGGCCGGCGTGCCGATACTGCTGGCCGCGGTACGAACCGTCCCGAACGCCATCCGGCTCGGTCACCGCGCCGGCGGGCCTGCCGATCAGACGCGCCTGGCGCGGACGATCTGCCGGGATCATCTGCTGTGCTTCGCGGGCATGTCCGCGTTCCTCGTCCTTTGGCTGGCCTACCTTTCGGTGGCGTAACGCGCGATTCAGCCTGCCCGCACGCGATCCACGACCGCGACGATTTGATTGGCGACCAACTGCGGCTGGTAGAGCATGAGGTTGTGGCCGCTGTCGGTCGTCGTCACATTGACGGTGCCCAGTGCGTCGGCGAGCAGGCTGTTGGCCTGGTGTATCTGCGGCAGTGTGTAGTTGTCGGGCTTCAGTTCCGCCGGCGGCGGGAACTTGTCGGAGCTGAGCACGATGGCCGGCACCTTCGGCAGTGGAGGCGCGGCATTGACGAGGGCGAAATCCTCTTGTGCGAGGAAACTTTCACTGCCGGGATCCGGCATCGGCTGCCCGGCGTCCCGATAGAACGCGGCATTCTGCGCCGCGGTTCCCAGCGTCGGCAGGAACTCCGATGTCGGGTCCACCATCACCAAACCGCGGACCAGCTCGGGATGCGTGCGGGCAAGCAGGTCAGCGATCAGCCCGCCGTAAGAATGGGCAGCCACCACCACTGGCGTTGAAATATGGGCTGCCGAAAGCAGTTTCACAATGTCGTCGACATCCTGTTGGACGGTGTGCGGTTGAGCGATCGGGGTGGATCGATCGTCACCATCCGGTCGGGTGTTCGGCCGGTCGTAAGCACACACCCGTGTCGTTTGCGCAACGGTGGGTTGGGTGGCCGCCGGACTCGGCTCCAGCCTGGCCTGGCCGATCAGGTCGTAGGGCGAGGACCGTACCGGGTCGTCCTCCGGCACCACGACATTCCAGGCCTCGGCGTAGCTGCCCTTGCCAGGGATGATGAACACCGTCGGCGACCCCGAGCCCTGGCAGTTCAGGTACAGGCTTCGGTCGGGGCCGATTTCGACCAGGCCGGAGAAGCCGTTGTCGGCGGCGGCGGTTGCGCAACCGGTCATGATCGCGGCCGCCGTCAGGAGAGCGGCCACGGTCCGCCGCCTGGCGCCCTTGATCACGCAGAGACGCTATCAGGGGCGGACGGGTTCGGCTTCGAACACCGATATCGGAGACTGCCCGTGAGTTTCCGGTTTGGTTAGCGGTCGCGCGGGCAATCTCCATGAGCGGGTCGGGGACGAAGCAGCCTCGAAGAGTCGGAGACGAGAAGCAAATGACGCATTGGAACGTTCGGCTGGCGACTGTTAGCGCGTTGGCCGCCATTAGCGTGGCCCCGGTCGCGGTCGCCTGCGGGAATGGCGACGAAGACGGCGAGACCACAACCACAACAACAACGACGACCACGACCACGACCACAACGCCCTCGCCGACCCCGGGGACCACCGTGACGACGGTCGTTCCGGCGCCTCCGGTCGTTCCGGCGCCTCCGGGGATTCCCAGCCCACCGGCCATTCCGAGTCCGCCGGCGATTCCGAGCCCGCCGCCGATACCGGATATCCCGGGTTAGGAATCGAGGGCTGACGATGAGCCTGCGCCGCGTGATCTTTTTGGCGGGAGCCGTGGCGTTGATCGCCGGTGTGATCGCCCTGCTGATTCCGGTGTCGGTGTCCGGAGAGGACGGCCAATCCCTCGGCTGCGGCAATGCCGTGGCCGTCGACCTCTCCGAGGCCCGGGCCGCGAACGACAGAAACCTGGCAAACGTCCCGATTCTGAACCAGATCCTCCCGTCAACCGACTACGTCGCGGAATGCCAAGAAGCCGTCTCGGGTCGGCGGGCCTGGTCGATTCCGGTGGCCGTGGTGGGCGCGCTCGCGATTGCCGGAGCGCTGGTCGCCGGTAGAACGTCTGCCCGGGGCGCTGTTTCGTAACGTGCGGTTTCGGGCAGCCATAGGGCACGACGTTGAACAACTATCGATCAGAACGGACGAGCATTGTGAGTTCCGACCAGCAAGACACGCAGCAGCAAGACACGCAGCAACAAGACGACCGACCTATGACCGAGAAGCCTGAGGTCAAAGAGGAGCACAAGCAGGCCGCCAAGGAGATAGCCGAGGAGTACGACGAGGCCCGGCCCACGGTGAAGTTGCCGGGTAGCGAAGGCACGGTGGCCGGCACCGCCGTCGCCGACTGGCTCGACGACGAGGGCAACCCGAAGTACGGAGACCAGTCGAAGGGCGAAGGCGAGACCAAGGACGACGGCTAGAGCTGGTAATAACCATCGTCGTCGACCCCGCGTGCACACCGCGGCGCGGAAGCGTACTAAACTAGAACACGTTTCAGTTCGCCTACCGCGCCCAAGGAGCAGGCATGCATACGGCCATCTGCGACGACCTCAATATCGAGTTTCCGATCTTCGCCTTCACGCACTGCCGCGATGTCGTCGTCGCGGTGAGCAAGGCCGGCGGGTTCGGCGTACTCGGGGCGGTCGGCTTCACGCCAGAGCAGCTCGAGATCGAGCTGAACTGGATCGACGAACACATCGGCGACCATCCCTACGGCGTCGACATCGTCATCCCGAACAAGTACGAGGGCATGGACTCGAACATGTCCCCCGACGAGCTCACCAAGACGCTGCAGTCGATGGTGCCGCAGGAGCACCTGGACTTCGCCCGCAGGATTCTCGCCGACCACGGCGTCCCGATCGACCACAGCGACGAGGACGCGTTGCAGCTGCTCGGCTGGACCGAGGCGACGGCGACCCCGCAGGTCGAGGTGGCGCTGCAGCACCCCAAGATGACGCTCATCGCCAACGCGCTGGGCACCCCACCTGCGGAGATGATCCAACGCATCCACGAGTCCGGCCGTAAGGTCGCCGCGCTTTGTGGCTCGCCATCGCAGGCTCGCAAACACGCGGACGCCGGCGTCGACATCATCATCGCCCAGGGCGGTGAGGCCGGCGGGCACTGCGGTGAGGTCGGCTCGATCGTGCTGTGGCCGCAGGTCGTCAAGGAGGTCGCGCCGGTGCCGGTGCTGGCGGCGGGCGGCATCGGCAGTGGTGAGCAGATCGCCGCTGCCCTAGCTCTGGGGGCGCAGGGCGCGTGGACCGGTTCGCAGTGGCTGATGGTCGAGGAAGCCGAGCACACGGCGGTCCAGCAGCAGGCCTATGCCAAGGCCAGCAGCCGCGACACCGTGCGCAGCCGTTCGTTCACCGGCAAGCCGGCCCGCATGTTGAAAAACGACTGGACCGAAGCCTGGGAGCAGCCAGACAATCCCAAGCCGCTCGGAATGCCGTTGCAGTACATGGTGTCCGGGATGGCTGTCGCCGCGACGCATAAGTATCCCAACGAGAGCGTCGACGTCGCATTCAACCCGGTTGGCCAGGTCGTCGGCCAGCTCACCAAAGTGGAGAAGTCCGCGACGGTCATCCAGCGTTGGGTGCAGGAGTACCTCGAGGCGACGAACACGCTGAACGAACTCAACGAGGCCGCCACCGTCTAAGGCTCAGGGAGCCGGCGGTGGGGGCGGCACCGGTCCCGGCGGTCCTGGGGCGACCCCCGGCGGCGGCGCGGCGTTCGGATCCAGCCGGCGCTGCGTCAACAGCAGCAGCGCGTCCCCGCCACTGATCTCTTGGGTCTGTACCGCGTGCCACAAATCGCGCAAATACTCCACTCCACGACCTCGCTGCGGCCCGACGGGGGTGTCGGTGGTGCCAGGCGGCAGGTTCTCGGGACTCGGCAAGTGCGGGACTTCCGCGGGCGGCGCGGGAACGCCGTCGGCGGCGTGGACTGACACGGTTTGTCCGGGGGGCGGCGGTGGTGGCGGAGTGGGGATCTCGGGGTCGGCGAGCGCCGGTGCCGCCGTCAACATCAACGCCGCGGTCATCCCGACCGCGGCCGTGGCCACGGACAGCGCCTTCGCTTCGCTATTGGTCCTCACCGATGCCCCCTTCCGGGTTACCGCTTCGAGGCGGTGCTATCGGGTGCTTCAGTCTGGCTATCAAGATTGTTACACCTGTGCCGCGTGTGACCAAGAAGTCAATTCGCAAACACCGGCCGGAACACGTTTCACTTGAGACTTTTCAGAACCCCCTTCACCATGTCCCATCTGTGGTGTAGCAATGCGGTAAGGGTGCTAGACAACGTCGTGACGAGGAGTGCATCGATGCCAGCTCCGAACCTTCCCCCCGGGTTCGATTTCACCGACCCTGACATTTACGCCGAGCGGCTGCCGGTCGAGGAGTTGGCCGAAATGCGCCGAACGGCGCCGATCTGGTGGAACGAGCAGCCGGTTGGGAAGGGCGGATTCGACGATGGCGGCTATTGGGTCGTCACCAAACACAAGGACGTCAAAGAGGTGTCGGTGCGCAGTGATGTGTTCTCCAGCCTGGAGAAGACGGCGCTGCCGCGCTACCAAGACGGCACGGTCGGCGAACAGATCGACCGCGGCAAGTTCGTTCTACTCAACATGGATGCGCCCCACCACACCCACCTGCGCAAAATCATCTCGCGCGCCTTCACTCCGCGCGCGGTGGAGCGGTTGCGTGACGAGCTGCGCCAGCGCGCCCAGCACATCGTCAAGATAGCCGTGGCGGAAGGGTCGGGCGACTTTGTCGAGCAGGTGTCGTGCGAGCTGCCGCTACAGGCGATTGCCGGGCTGATGGGCGTGCCACAAGAGGATCGGATGAAGCTGTTCCACTGGTCGAACCAGATGGTCGGTGACATGGATCCGGAGTTCGCCAACAACGACGCGATCACCGCGTCGATGGACCTGATCATGTACGGCATGCAACTGGCGGCGGAACGGGCCGACAAGCCCGGCGAGGATCTCGTCACCAAACTCGTGCAGGCAGATGTCGAGGGACACAAGCTGTCCGACGACGAATTGGGCTTCTTCGTCGTCCTGCTCGCGGTGGCGGGCAACGAGACCACCCGTAACTCCATTACCCAGGGCATGATGGCGTTCACCGACTTCCCCGACCAATGGGAGCTGTACAAGCGTGAGCGGCCTGTGACCGCTGCCGACGAGATCGTTCGCTGGGCCACCCCGGTCACGTCGTTCCAGCGGACAGCGCTCGAGGACACCGAATTGTCCGGGGTTCCCATCAAGAAGGGTCAGCGGGTGGTGATGTTCTACCGTTCGGCCAACTTCGACGAGGAAGTGTTCGGCGACCCCTTCACGTTCAACATTCTGCGAGATCCCAACCCACACGTCGGGTTTGGCGGCACCGGCGCGCATTTCTGCATCGGCGCCAATTTGGCGAGGATGACAATCGATCTGATCTTCAATGGGATCGCCGACGAAATGCCAAACCTCACACCGATTTCCAAACCCGAGCGGCTACGGTCGGGATGGCTCAACGGCATCAAGCACTGGCAGGTCGACTACACGGGCGGGAAGACGCCGGTCGCCCAGTAGCCGGGTAGTCGATGATCGAGCGCCAGTAGTCCTCGGGTATCTCTTCGCCCGAGCGCAACACGATTGCCAGCCCGGTCGCCATGGCGATGCCGAGCAGACCCAACCACAAACCGGCGAGGGCGATTATCACCCACAGTGCGGCGGTCACCGTGGGCCAGGGTGAGAACACTGCGAGGACCGGTGCGAAGAAAAAGCCGGTTCCGACATACCACGCCGAACCGGCACGGTCGGACTTGAGCACGAAGCGCAGCCACCGCGGAATCGGTGCGTTCGCGGTCCGGCCGTCGTGCATAACTCCACGGTGCCTGCCCGTAGGTAAGCCACGCAATTACCTCAGAGGTAGTGGCAGCGATAGGCAGCAGTGGTATGACCACTTGACCTCTGGCCTTTCATCGGGCATGCTCGGCATATGGCCCTGCAACCGGTCAACCGGCGCTCGGTACCCGAGGACGTGTTCGAGCAGATCGTCGCCGACGTGCTCAGCGGCGAAATGCAACCCGGACAGACCCTGCCCAGCGAGCGTCGTCTGGCCGAGGTGCTGGGAGTATCCCGACCGGCCGTGCGCGAGGCACTGAAGCGGGTTTCGGCCGCCGGCTTGGTCGAGGTGCGCCAGGGCGACGCGACCACCGTGCGCGACTTCCGCCGGCATGCCGGGCTCGACCTGCTCCCCCGCCTGCTGCTGCGCGCCGGCGAGCTCGACGTCTCCGTCGTCCGCAGCATCCTCGAGGCGCGACTGCACAACGGCCCGAAGACCGCCGAACTCGCGGCCCTGCGCCGCGGTCCGGGTCTGGCCGCCCTCCTCGACCAATCGGTGCACAAGCTGGAGGTCGAGACGGACCCGGTCGAGCGGCAACGCCACGCGCTGACATTCTGGGATCACGTTGTCGACGGTGCCGATTCCATCGTGTTCCGGTTGATGTACAACACGCTGCGCGCCGCTTACGAGCCCGCACTGCCCGCCCTGGCCACGGTGATGGCCGCTGAGGTCGGCCGACCGGATGCCTACCGCAGGCTTGCCGACGCGATCGCGGCGGGAGATCCCGACACGGCGAAACGGGCGGCGGTCGACCTTCTCGAACCCGCTACGACGGCGATGATCGCCGCGATCACCAGTCTGGAGGATCAGCCATGACCATCTCGGCCGAGCGCACCGTGCGCAAGGGATTCACGCTGGCCGATGCGTGGCGCGAGTTCTGGAAACACCCCTCCCCCTGGATGATTGGCGCCACACTGGTTGCCGCGATCACCGCACGCATCGTCGTCGGCGACTGGCAGATCACCGATGCTTTCGTCCCACTCGTGATGCTCGCCGTCTTCCCGTTCTTCGAGTGGGTGGTCCACGTGTTCATCCTGCACTGGCGGCCGAAGCGGGTCGGGAGGCTGAAAATCGACTCGCTGCTTGCGCGTGACCATCGCCGTCATCACGTCGACCCGCGCAACATCCCGCTGATCTTCATACCGTGGAAGGCCCTGCTGTGGGTGCTGCCCCTCGCGGTTGGGATTGCGCTGCTGGCATTTCCGCGACTCGGGCTCGGCCTGACCTATCTGGTATTCATCACCGTCCTCGGTCTCGGCTATGAGTGGGCTCACTACCTCATCCACACCGATTACAAGCCGAAAACCCCTGTCTACCGGGCTATCTGGCGAAATCACCGGCAACACCACTTCAAGAATGAGCATTACTGGTTCACGGTGACCAGCTCCGGTACGGCGGATCGGGTGTTGGGCACATACCCCGACCTCGACAGCGTCGAGACCTCACCGACCGCCAAGAACCTGCACGCAATCGGGGCCTAAACGGTCACCGTCGGCCGGTCTCGTCGAGGACGGCCGACGGCCGAAAGCAGGTACCCCAGGCCGAGGACAAGCAGTGCGAGCAGCCCGGCGTTGGCGACGACGGCCACAATTCCGACAGCTTCGGGATCCAGAAAGTAGTAGGGCGCCCGCCGTCCCAACTCGTTCAGTACGAGCAATGCCAGGGCAAGGTAGGCCGCGGGATAAAAAAGCCACACCAGCGGCTGCCACCACAGGATCTGGCGCTGGCTGCGTCCGACGACCAGCCAGTCGGTGACGGCGAGGGCCGGCACGACGACGTGCAGCAGGATGTTGGCCGCGGTGTATCCCATGCTGTAGCCGGTCAAGAACAGGTTCCAGAGAACGCCCGCCACAACCAGATAAAGCACGATCGCGCCTCGCACGCTGCCGCGCCCATCCGTGCGCGGAAACACCAAGGTGCACAGGTAGAACGCCGCCGCAAGCACGTTGGCCTGGTAGGTGAATGTGGTCAGTCGCCACAGCACACCGGATCGCGACGTCATCTCCACCAGGACGACCGCAAGCAGCACCGCCGCGACGATCAAGATTCGAAGCAGTACCCGCACGGGGTCATTGGGCAGGCGGCGGCGGTAACAGGGCCGGATCCGGGGGTGGCACCATGGCCGGCGGCGGCGGGTCGTCGGGCTTGCCGATTCCGGACAACTTGTCCTTGATCCGTCGCAGGATTCCCGGCTTTTCCTCCGGCACCGGTGTCACCGGCGCCGGGACGAGTCCCGGCGCGTCCGAAGCGGCACCCGGTGGTGGCGGGACGACCGGCACGGCCGCGGGCACGGGGGCCGCGGGCACAGGGGCGGGAGACCCGACCTCCGGCGGGGCGACGGGCTCGGGCGCCAGCGGCTCGGCGGCGGGGGCCGGTTCGATTGCGATCTCGGGCGGGGGCGCCTGAACCTCCGCGACCGGTGGCGGCGGGAGCGGCGGTGGAGCCGCTTCGACGATTGGCGGCGGAGCGGCCGGCGCCGACGGCACGTTCTTCACAGCGGCGGGCTGGTCGGACGACGTGTCGGCGGCGGGCCGTTGCTCGGCCGGCTTTACGCCCTCGCCCGACGTCAGCTGCAGCCCGATCGCGAGCGACCCCGACACCACGAAGGTCACCACTCCGGCGACCAGCACGGCGGTGGCCGCACCGACGGGCGACCCGGACCAGAATCCCCGGCGTGCGGTGTGGCCCCGGCCCGGCTCTTCGCTTACCCCGTGGTCGACGAAGTCGGCGCCCTGAGCCGACGCGATGGCCGCGCCGCGGGCGAGGGCCAACTGCGCTTCGGCCGGCACGAAGACCGGCACCGACAGCACCTCTTCCAGGTGTGGCGTGATGGCGTCCAGGTCGCTGCCCGAACCGACCAGCACCAGGGCTTCGGGTCGCCAGTCGGCCTGGGCGAAGACGGCGCTCAACCACCGAGCCAGGTCCTCGTCGGTACTGACGGAATGGCTGACGGCGGTCTGTACGGCGTCATCATCCGCATCGACCACCAAAACGATCACGGCATCGGGCTCAATGACGCACACCGCGGTGATCTCGTAGCCGATGACACTTCCGATTCCTCGGGCCAGGGCTTCGGTGGCTTCCGGCAGTCGAACCGGCACCACATTGTCGAAACCCGACTCCGACAACGACTCCAGCAGCAGCGAGGCCTCGGTATCGGCGTCGTCGCTCCACGTCACACCGATGGAATGCAGGCGGTGACCGCGGGCGGCGGCTATGGCCTCGGTGCGTAGCACTGCGGCCGCTGCCTTTTCGGAGGTGTTGACGGCGCTGACCAAGCCGCGGTCGTGAACCGCGAACTCATCGTGATCCATGGTGGCGCCGTTCGCGTCTTGCCCTTCGACAAGCACGAGCCCAACGGTGGTCGGCGTCATGGACAGCCCGAGCACCGCGTCCATCTGCTCCCCTCCGGACCGCTTCGTCCACTACCGGGGTGAGACTACCCGGATCACGTGATATGGGCCCCATCCGGGCATGGACTGCGGGCCGACGAGACGGTGGTTCCGATGCCGAGCAAACCCGGCGAGCGGGCAGCCAGGCGGGCAAGTCCGCGACAGCAAACTAGTCGGTCAGAAGCTCGCGCAGCGTGGCAGGTTCGACGTTTCCTCCCGACAGGATCATCACGGTGCGCCCGCGGGGTGTCGAACCCTGTCGGTAGGCGGCCAACGCGACCGCGCCGCTGGGTTCGCTGACGAGGTGAGCTTTGGCGGCCAGTTCACGGACCGCCGCGCGAATCTCGTTCTCCGACACCGTGATCACGCCATCGAGCACCTGCTGCAGATGCGCGAAAGTGAGCTCGGAGGGCTGCGAGCGCAGCCCGTCGGCGATGGTGCGGTTCCGGTCTTCGATGGACCAGTCCACCCGGTGGCCCAGCCGAAGACCTTCGGCGGTGTCGGCGGCTAGTTCGGGCTCGACGCCGAGGACGCTGGCACGCGGGCAGAGCGCCTTGATGGCGGTGCCGATCCCGGACGCCAGGCCGCCGCCACTGACCGGGATGAGCACGTACTGCACCTCGGGCAGATCGTTGGCGATCTCCAGGCCGATCGTGCCCTGCCCCGCGATCACGTCGGGGTGGTCGAACGGCGGGATCAGCACGCCACCGGTTTGTTCCACCACTTCCGCCGCGACCTGCTCTCGCCGGCCGGCGGCGCACAACACGACGTGCGCGCCATAGTCGCGGGTGGCCTGCACCTTGACGGTCGGCGTTTCTTCGGGCATCACGATGTGCGCGGCAACACCGAACGCGGCGGCCGCGTAGGCCACCGCCTGGGCATGGTTCCCGCTCGAATATGCGACCACTCCGCGGGCGCGCACCGACTCGTCCAGATTTGCGACGGCGTTGAACGCGCCCCGAACCTTGAATGCGCCGATCGGCTGTAGGTTCTCCGGCTTGATCCACAGCGGACGGTCCGCATCCGCCCATCGTGCCGGGATCAATTGGGTCCGCACGACCGCGCTGCGAATCCGGTCCGCGGCCACGCGGATGTCCTCGATGGTGACCAGCTGCACGGTTCGAGTGTGCACCGGCGAGTTAGTCTGCGGGTAGAGGAGGTTCGGTGATGAAACTCCCCAAGGCTGCGCATCTTTCCCGGCCGTGGCGGATCCACGAGATCACCCGCGACTTCCGGCTCGAGGACGTCTGGGCGCTGCCGACACCGGGCGAGTCGGACGACTTTCCGCGGTTGGTACAGATGGTTGCGGCGTTCGACACCAAGCAACGGCGCTCGGTTGTCGGCCTGCTGTTCGCAATCCGAGAGTTGTTCGGCCGGGCTTTCGATTGGGACAGCCCGGATGCCGCCGATGACCGTCAAAGCCTGCGGGATCGCCTGCCCGCGGATCTGCGCGGTGCTCCGTCTTCGGTGAACCCGGCCCCGTTCACGGCGCTCTATCAGACGGATGATGAGTGGGCGGCGGAGATCATCAACAAGACCGTGCACGGTGTGATCCACCTCGGCTGGGTGCCGGACGGGACGGGCAGGTACCGCGGTGAAATGGCGATCCTGGTGAAGCCCAATGGATTGCTCGGGACCGGGTACATGGCGGCCATCACGCCGTTCCGCTACCTGATTGTCTATCCGCGCATGCTGAAGGGATTTGGGCGAAAATGGCGGTCGTAGCGGCGGGCGCGAAGGCTACCCCGAACGGCGCAAACCCGGTGTGACCGGGGGTGACGCCGAAGGTGGCGTGTTCGTCGGCGATCGCGAGGTCGGTCCAGCGCGATGGGCCATGTACGCCGGGCCGCTCGCCCCAGGTGTTCGTAGTCGGCGGTCAACGGTCTCCTCCGGTTGGGTCGATCTCGACGGCGGCGGCCACCTGCCGCCATAGGACTTCGACGACACGCTCGGGCCGCGGGCGCCGCCTGCGCGAAAGTGCGGCGACCATCACGCGTTGCATCGCACCGAACATAGCCGCACCGGCCAGCTCAGGGTCCACCGATGCCGGAAGCTCGCCGCGGGCCTGACCGCGGCGGATGTTCGCCGCCGCGGCTTTGACGACCATGTCGATGTGCCGGTTCTCGGTCGCTGCCACCTCGGGCTCACGGGACAGGCGCGTGTAGACAACCACCGCGACCGGATCGGTGTAGTGAAAGCGCACGCCCTTCTCCAGCCGGACACGCTCGTGGAGCGCCCACTCCCCCTGATCGTCAAGGTCGAGATCGAGCACCTCGGCGCGCAGCCGTCGGAAGAAGTCGTCGATCAACGCGCTGACCAGGCCGGCGCGCGACCCGAAGTAACGGTTGACGAGGCTGGGCACGACGCCGGCCTCCTCGGCAACCCAGGCGACCTCGAGGTGGCCGTCGTTGGCGATCGCGACATCTCGTGCGCAGCCGAGCAGGCGGTCCCGCGTCGCAAGCCCCTTGGGCGTGATGGGTTCGGCGGCCACAGCCATGGCGAGAACGCTAACACAAAATTGAATTGACTTCACTTTATTACAGGAATAGCGTTGCCAGTTAACGGATGCCCATCCCGCTGCAACCGCGAAGGGAGGCCGCCATGGCCACCATCGAATTCCTGCGCACGAGCGCGGACGAGGTGCTCAACCAGGCGCCACCTTTCCCGGAGGCGAACCTGTTCGAACTCGATCTCGCCCTGCAGGAGGGGCTGGCGCGGGCGGACGCGGACTGGGGCACGGCGCGGGTGCGCGACATCGGAGCGCTGGCCGGGTCGAAGGAAGCGCGCGAGCACGCGCGTCGCGCCGAGTTGCATCCGCCGCAACTACACACGCACGATTCGGTCGGCCACCGCATCGATGAGGTCGAGTGCAACCCGTCCTGGCACTGGTTGCTGGCTGCCGGTGTACAGCGCGGCGTCTCGTCGCTGCCGTGGACGGATCGCCGGCCGGACGCGCACGCCGTGCGGGCGGCCCTGGGTTACCTGTGGGGTCAGCTCAATACCGGCGTGATGTGCCCAATGATCATGACCTTCGCCGCCGTGCCGGTGCTGCAGCGTTTCGCGCCCGCCGATATTGCCGAAAAGTGGGTTCCGCGACTGACTTTGGCCGATTACCAGGCGGGCGCATTGGCCGGGCAGGCGTTCACCGAAAGGCAGGGCGGTTCAGATGTGCGACGGATAACCACCACCGCGGTCCCCGCCGGAGACGGTTCGTGGGTCCTCGACGGGCACAAGTGGTTCTGCTCGGCGCCGATGTGCGATGTCTTCTTGACGATCGCGAAGACACCGGCGGGCCTGTCGTGCTTCCTCGTCGAGCGCGGTGACGGCTTTCGGATCGTGCGCCTGAAGGACAAACTCGGAACCCGGTCGCTGCCGTCGGCCGAGATCGAGTTCTGCGGTGCGCGCGGCTGGCTGGTCGGCGAGGACGGGCGGGGAATGATCCCGTTGATCCATAACCTCAGCCACGCCCGGCTCGGGCCGGCGGTCTCCCCCGAGATGCGTGCCGCGCTGGTACAGGCGATCCACCACTGCCAGCACCGCAGCGCTTTTGGCGAACGGTTGATCGATCAACCGGCAATGGCCAACGTACTGGCCGACCTCGCCATCGAGTCAGAGGGCCAGACCGCCGCGCTGATGTATCTGTCGGCGCGCGGCGACAGGTCACCGATGAACCGCATCGCCGGCACGGTGATGGGGTACTGGGGCTGCGGCCGTGCCACCGGCCATATCGCCGAGGCCATGCAATGCCTGGGCGGCAACGGTTACAGCGAAGCCTCGGGGCTGCCGAGGCTGCTCCGCGACGCCGCCGTCCACCCGATCTGGGAGGGGTCGGGCAACGTCGTCGCACTCGACATCTTGCGTGTCGCGGCCAAGGAACCCGAGGCGATCACCGCGTTCCTCGACGAGTGCGCCGTCGCGCGGGGTGCCGACCGACGGCTTGACGAACATCTCGACACGCTGCCCACAAAGCTTGCCGCCCTGGCCAAATCGACGGATCCTCAGGCCGGCGCGCGGCGCATGGTCGAAGACCTTGCCGTCGGGTTCATCGCCAGTCTGCTCGTGCGGTTTTCGACGGCGGCCGTTGCCGACGCCTACTGCGCAGGACGCCTTGGGCCCGACCGCGGCTTGGCCTACGGCACCCTCCCGGCCGGGGTGGACACCCGCGCGATCATCGATCGCGCGCTTCCCGGATAGCCACCGGCAATACCCGAAATCGAGTCGCGCCGAACGGTAGTGTCACGCCGTGACGTCTCTGATGGCTGAAGGCAACGGCCTTGTTGGCCTCACTCAGTCTCAGATTCTTCTCTGCGGTGCGTCTCCCGACGCTGCACGAAGGACCCGTCCAATCCTGAAAGGAACGCTACAGGTGGGCACCGACAACTTTCGCCACTGTACGGCGGAAGCCCCGATCCCCCCGACGGCTGAAGCCGCCGGTCCCCTCGGGACTCGCTGATGGGCAATCGGCACGACCACCAGCCGGAGCGGGACCTGCCCCCCGGAATGGCTGAGCAGCTGGACCTGCCCCACGCGGGACTTGCGTCGTTCGGCCACCGTCCGTTCTTGACCGAGGTCGAGCAGCTGGAGTCGTGGCGGCCCGACGTCGCGATCGTCGGCGCCCCGTTCGACGTCGCTACCACGAACCGGCCGGGTGCCCGCTTCGGCCCGCGGGCAATCCGTGCCACGGCCTACCAGCCCGGCACGTATCACCTGGACTTCGGGTTGGAGATCTTCGACTGGCTGGAGGTCGTCGACTTCGGCGACGCGTTCTGCCCGCACGGTCTGACGGAGGTTTCCCACGCCAACATCCGCGAGCGCGTCAACGCCGTCGCGTCGCGCGGCATCGTGCCGGTCATCCTCGGCGGGGACCACTCGATCACCTGGCCGGCCGCGACGGCGGTGGCCGACGTTCACGGCTACGGCAATGTCGGCATCGTCCATTTCGACGCGCACGCCGACACCGCGGACATCATCGACGGAAACCTGGCCAGCCACGGCACTCCGATGCGCCGGCTGATCGAATCCGGCGCCGTCCCCGGCACCCATTTCGTCCAGGTCGGCCTGCGCGGCTATTGGCCGCCGCAGGACGTCTTCGAGTGGATGGTCGAGCAGGAAATGACCTGGCACACCATGCAGGAGATCTGGGACCGCGGATTCAAGGACGTGATGGCAGACGCCGTGGCGGAGGCACTGGCCAAGGCGGACAAGCTCTACCTGTCGGTGGATATCGACGTGCTGGACCCGGCTTATGCACCCGGCACCGGGACGCCGGAGCCCGGTGGCATTCCCAGCGCGGATCTCCTGCGGATGGTGCGACAACTCAGTTACGAGCACGATGTTGCCGGCGTCGACGTGGTCGAGGTGTCCCCGCCCTACGACGTCAGCGACCTCACGGTGAACGCGGCGCATCGGGTGGTGCTGGAGTCGCTCGCCGGAATGGCCGCGCGCCGCCGCGATGCCGCCGGCGCACCCAAAGGTCCGCCCGCGCGATAACGTGCGCTTCATGGACCTTCTGGACCGGCTGCGCCTGGATGTGCCGGTCGGGCAGGCCGGAATGGGCGGCGGCCTGGCAGGCCCGGAACTCGCGGTGGCTGTCGCCGGCGCCGGTGGTCTGGGCACGCTGGGCCTGGCCCCTCCGGACCAACTGCGCGATTCGATCCGCCAGATTCGCGACGGCGCGCCCGGCCGTGCTGTTGCGGTGAACCTCCTGACTCCATTCCTGCGCCGGCGTCACGTCGCGATGTGTGTCGACTCCCGCATCGACACCGCCGTGGTGGCATTCGGCGGTGATCGCGCGTTGGTGCAGGAGCTCAGGGACGCCGGCGTTTTCGTCATGGTCATGGTCGGCACGGAGGACCAGGCACGCCGGGCGGTGCACTGGGGCGCCGATGCGCTTATCGCGCAGGGAGGTGAGGCCGGCGGGCATCTTTCCGGAACCACTGAGGCGCTGCACTTCTTGCCGCGCGCGCTCGAACTCTCCGACGGCCGACCGGTGCTGCTCGCCGGCGGAATAGCGACCGGCGACGACACCCGGACCGCCTTGACGGCCGGGGCGAGCGGCGTGATCGCGGGAACAAGATTTCTGTTGACGCACGAATCGGGCGCACATCCGGAGTATCAGCGCCGAGTCTTGGCCGCGCGCAAGACCTTTAGGACGACCCTGTTCGGACTTGGTTGGCCGGCGCCGCACCGGGTCATCGCCAATGCCGCAACCGAACGCTGGTGTCGCGATGACGGAACGATCAAGGTCTTGCCACGATTGATCAATTCCCGCAGCGCGGTCCTGGCCAAGCTTCCGGATCGGGCGGCCGCGTCGGTTCTCCGGACGCAAACGCCCGGACTTCCGTTCTTCTCCCCCATCGCCCCGACGGTCGGGATGCCCGCGTCGTCGGTTGACCGCGCCGCCCTGTATGCCGGAGAGACCGCACTGCGGATGACGGCCGTCATCCCGGCCCGGCAAGCCGTCACCGACCTGACACCGGCCGGGGCGGCGGGCGGATAATGAAGTTGTGAACGGAGTGTTGTTCTTCGACGGTGCGTGCGGGATGTGCACTCGCGCCCGAAACTTCCTGGTCAAACTAAACCGCACCGGCGACCTGCAGACCGAGCCGCACCAACGCGCGGGCACCGCCGAGCGACTCGGGATCCCCGCCGAGCGACTCGGCGAATCGGTGTGGTGGCTGGACGCGTCCGGCCAAGTATATGGCGGGGCGGAGGCCGCAAACGCCGCGCTGTCGGCGGCGCTGGGCACCAGGCTGCCGCTGTTCATCTATCGGATACCCGGCATCCGGTCCCTGCAGGACGCCGTCTACCGGTGGGTCGTCGATCACCGCTACCGCTTCCCGGGCACGACCCCGTACTGCGAGTCTCATCCGGTCGCCTGCTGACAACATTGTCCGATCGGGAGGACTGGACTCGTCGATTCCGTGCTGCAGCGGAGCCTCAACTGAGCTGATCGCCGATGTCGGTCCACGCCGGGTTGTCGTTGCGGTGGTCGCCCACGTTGCGGCATTCGCCGTAGATCCGCATGGCCCCGAACGCGGCGTCGTCGAGGTTTCGGTGAACGGTCGCCGTGACGCCGTCTTTGGTGAGCTTTCTGCCGAAATGCTCGCCCATCGTCGGGGCCTCCTGCCAGCCAAGGGCGAGCATGGCGGCCGCTATCTCGCGGATCTGCTTCACCCAATTTGTGCCGGATAACCGGAAGTTCAGGTAGACCGCGGCTTGATACGGAGGGTCATGCTCGTTCGTGCAGGACAGAAAGGTGTAGCCGCCGGTGGCCTCGCGCAGTTGGGCGACTGTGACGATCTGTCGAGCCGAATCCACCACCTGGTCCCTGGCCTGTTCGTCGGTCAGCGCGGCGACGTCCGAGGTGGGAGCATCGGCGATCACGACGAAGGCGATTCCCAAAACCAACGAGATCGAGAGCACGGCAAGCAGCAGCGTCATGGCGCGTGACGTGCGGAGCCATCCGTGTTTACCGCCGCTCATATCTGCCTCAACCACTCCAGACCACAGCGCTTGGGGTAAATCTACGCGCTTGCTCTGGCATTTGAGACTATGGCAACTAGTGTCTAGTATCAGTGCTGTGGACAGCGGAATCGTCGAGGCCGCGATGGCGGAGGCGCAGGAGACCGGAACACCGGTCGCCGAGCTGTCGCTGGATCAGATCGCCCGGCGCGCCGGGGTGTCACGCTCGACGATCTACCGCCGGGTTCGAAACCGGCGGGCGCTCGACGAGGCCGTCCGAAAGGCAGGTGCCGACCCGGGCAGCCGGGTCGGCGTCGCCGATCGTGCGATCGCCGCAGCCACCGAGGTGATCGTTGCCGACGGTGTCGCCGCGCTGACGGTCGACGGTGTTGCGCGCCGGGTGGGGTGTTCGGTCAGCTCGGTGCATACCGCCTTCGGTGGACGCGAGGGCCTGTTGGCCGCGGTGTTCGAACGGCATGCGCCGCTGCCCGCGGTCGAGCAGCTGATGTCAGCCAATCCAGAGCGGTTCACCGACTTCGAATCCGGAGTGCGGACGATCTACACGGCGGTTTTCGACACCATCAACGGTCAACGCGGTCATACCGGTGTGCTGGAGGCATTGTTCGCCGAGGTCCTGGCCAAACCCAACGGCATTGCTGCACAGCTCTTCCGCGACCGGATCCTCCCCCGCATCATCGCTAACATCGGCGGCTGGCTGACCACCCAGATCGCGGGCGGTCGCTGCGCCGACCTGCCGCTCTCACTGCTGGTGCCGTTGCTGATCGCGCCGATCAGCGTTCACCTGCTGGCGCGCGGCCGGCTGACGGCGGCCGGCGCAGCGGTACCCGACCGCCAGGCGGTCATTGACGTCATGACTGCCGCGTTCTGCACCGCGGTGGCCACTAAATCGCAAGGTAGGTGAGCACACCATGAAAGCAGTAGTCATCACAGGGGCGTCGACGGGAATCGGTCGCGCGTGTGCACTCACGTTGGACGGCAAGGGATTCCGGGTTTTCGCCGGCGTCCGCAAGGAGGCCGATGGTGCAGCCCTGCAAGCGGCGGCATCGGAGGCGCTGACCCCGGTGTACATCGACGTGACCGACGCGGCGTCGATCGCCTCAATGGCCGAACAGGTCAGCACCGCCGTCGGCGACGCCGGCCTGGTGGGGCTGGTCAACAACGCGGGATCCACTCTGCCGGGACCGGTCGAATATCTGTCGTTGTCCGGATTTCGTCAGCAGCTCGAGGTCAACCTGGTCGGACCACTCGCGGTCACCCAGGCGCTGCTGCCGTTGCTGCGCCAGGGTCATGGCCGGGTCGTCAACATCACGTCCGCAGCCGGCAAAGCCGGCGTACCGCTGATGGCTCCCTACGTGACGGCCAAGCACGGCCTGGAAGGCCTGAGCGACGTATTGCGGTTGGAATTCCGGCAATTGGGGGTCCAGGTCTCGGTGGTGGAACCCGGTTTCATCGCCACCGCGATGAGAGGGAAACTCCAACGCGACACCGAAGAAGTCATCCGTTGCCTACCGGAGGACGGCCGGCGCAGATATGGGCCGCAACTGGAAGCCATAGCCGAGAACATCAGTGAGCACGCGGCGAGCGGCTCGGCACCCGAGGTGGTCGCCGATGCAGTGCTGCACGCGCTGACCAGTGATCGGCCCCGTACCCGCTACCCGGCCGGCGATGGCGCGAAGCGGATGCTGTTGTTGCGCCGGCTATTGCCCGATCGTCGATTCGACCGCATCATCCTCCGGGCGGCTGGACTGGACCAGTTCGCCTAAGGCCGGGCGTGGACATGGCGTCCCGTCATTTCCATACTGGGAGTCGGTACGGAACGATCTCTCGGAGAGGACCTGCGGACATGCCCCACGCCGCGTTGGAGCAGGCCACGATCGACTACCGAGTGTTGGGACCCGAGAACTCGCCTCATCCGCCGGTGTTGTTCGTGCACGGCATCCTGGTCGACCAGCGGCTGTGGCTGCCGGTCGCCGAGGAATTGGCGAGGCAGGGGTTTCGCTGCATTCTGCCGAACTGGCCGCTCGGCTCCCACACCATCCCGGTGAACGACGGCGCAGACCTGTCGCCGCGCGGCCTGGCGACCTTGATCCGCGACTTCATTGTCGCGCTCGGCCTTTCCGATGTGACGCTGGTTGGCAATGACACCGGTGGTGGCTTGTGTCAGTTCGTCATCGACGCGCACCCCGACCAGATCGGGAGCGTGGTGCTGACCAATTGTGACGCGTTCGACAAGTTCCCGCCGTTCCCTTTCCCGCTCGTCTTTGCGCTGCTGCGGGGGCCGGCGTCGATCAAGTTGTTGTTCGGTCAGATGAAGCTGACGGCGCTCCGGCATTCACCGCTCGGCTTCGGACTGCTGATGAATGATCCGGACCCGCAACTCACCAACGCCTGGCTCGACCCTTGCCGCAACGACTCTCGCATCTGCCGCGACCTGGCCACCCTGCTCCGCCACGTCGCCAAGACCGACCTGAACGACGTGTCGACTCGGTTCCCCCGGTTCACCAAGCCCGTCACGCTGGTGTGGGGACAGCGCGACCGATGTTTCACGCCGTCGCTCGCTACCCGGATGGCCGAACTCTTCCCGAACTCCTCGTTGATCGAGGTGCCCGACGCTAAAACCTTTGTCGCCCTCGATGATCCACGGCCGGTCATCGACGCGATCGCGACCGTCGGGAGGCGCTGAATCCTAGCTCTTCGCCAGGGTGAACTGGCAGACGTCGGTGTAGCCGTCGCGGAACAGGTCCGCACAACCGGTCAGGTATTTCATGTACCGGTCGTAAACCTCTTGGGATTGGATCGAGATGGCCTCGTCCTTGTGAGACTCCAGGGCGGCCGACCAGTTGTCCAGGGTGCGGGCGTAATGCAGCCGCAGCGGCTGGACCAGCTTGACGCCGAAACCGGACTTGGTCGCATGCTCTTCGACCTTCGCCACCGACGGCAGGCGTCCGCCGGGGAAGATTTCGTCCATGATGAACTTGAAGAACCTCAGGTGCCGCATGGATATCGGCAGGCCGCGCTCCTCGATCTCTTCGGAGCTCACCTGCACGATCGTGTGCAGCATCATCACGCCGTCGTCCGGTAGGGCCTGGTAGGCCATCTTGAAGAAGTCGTCGTAGCGGTCGAAGCCGAAGTGCTCGAATGCGCCGATGGAGACGATGCGATCGACGGGTTCGCGAAACTGCTCCCAGCCTTGCAACAGCACCCGCTTGGAGCGCGGGCTGTCCAGTGTGGCGAACGACCGCTCGACGTGGGCTTGCTGGTTGCGGCTCAGCGTCAGGCCGACCACGTTCACGTCGTAGCGCTCGACAGCTCGACGCAGGGTGGCGCCCCAGCCGCAACCCACGTCGAGCAGCGTCATGCCGGCCTGCAGCCCCAGCTTGCCCAGCGACAGGTCGATCTTGGCCAGCTGGGCCTCTTCAAGCGTCATGTCGTCGCGCTCGAAGTACGCGCAGCTGTATGTCTGCGTCGGATCGAGGAAAAGCCGGAAGAAGTCGTCAGACAGGTCGTAGTGCGACTGCACGTCCTCGAAATGAGGCTTCAGGTCCTGGGTGTCAGTCGATGTTTCTGGCAAAGGTACAGCCTTTCGGCGCCCGCAATCCTGCAGGCGTTGAGGTCCGGTTGATGCATTATGGTGTCGCCCCAGCGCGTTGGGCACGATACCCCTTGGCCCGGGCTGGCTGCGTTGAGGATAGCCCGTCGACGGATCAGGCGGCCGGCGCGGCGCCCAGCACCCGCTGAAGGTCAGGCTTCATCGCCTGCAGCTGGCCGCCCCAGTAACCCCAACTATGTGTGCCGTTCGGCGGGAAGTTGAATACGCCGTTGCCGCCACCGGCGTCAAGGTAGCGGCTCTGGAACTCCTTGTTCGTGCGGATGGTCAGTCCTTCGAGAAACTGTGCCGGGATCTGGGCGTTACCCAGACCGGCATCGAGATCCGTCGGATTGCCGTTGCCGCTGTACACCCAGATGCGGGTGCCGTTGCCGACGAGCCGCCCGATCTGCAGCATGGGGTCGTTGCGCTGCCAGGCTCCCCCGCCGTAGGGCCCCCACATGTCGAGTGCGTCGAAGCCACCGGCGTCGGCCATGGCGATGCCGATCAGCACCGGCCAGAGTCCCTCGGAGGGGTTCAGGAACCCTGACAGCGATCCCGCGTAGATGAACTGGCCGGGGTGATACGCGGCCAAAATCAGCGCAGCTCCCCCGGACATCGACAGTCCGACCACGGCGTTGCCGGACGTGCTGACCCCCTTGTTGGCCGCGAGCCAGCCGGGAAGCTCCGACGTTAGAAAGGTCTCCCACTTGTAGGTTTGCGTGGTGCCGTTGCCCACGGCCGGCCGGTACCAGTCGGTGTAGAAGCTGGACATGCCACCGACCGGCATGACGACCGAGAGCCCGGACCCGTCGAACCAGCTGACGGCGCCGGTCTCGATATCCCAGCCGTTTCGGTCGTCGCGCGCGCGCAGCCCGTCCAGGAGGTATACCGCGTGCGGCCCGCCGCCCTGGAACTGCACCTGGATGTCCCGGCCCATGGAGGGCGACGGCACACTTAGCACCTCGACGGCGGCCGCCGCGGTCGGCGTGCCACCGACGAGGCTGATAAGGCCTGGTAGAAGGGCTGCGGCGATGGCGGCCACCGTGAGCCGGCGGACCCAGGAGCTGCGAGTTTTCTGGACAAGGTTCACGGCGCTACTTCCGTTTGGCGTATACCGGGATATCGCAATCCGCGGGCAGGCAGTTAC
Organism: Mycobacterium sp.; assembly: GCF_050701515.1. GTDB lineage: Bacteria > Actinomycetota > Actinomycetes > Mycobacteriales > Mycobacteriaceae > Mycobacterium. Next base: position 34,669 of record NZ_JBOGDB010000064.1, read on the forward strand.
ACGCCCTTGCGCGGCGAGAGACAATTTCCATGTGCCCGCATAAGGCTTGTTGAAAACGGAAGGAGCGGACAATGAAGGCCAAGGTAGGCGACTGGCTGGTGATCAAGGGCGCGACCGTTGAGCAGCCCGACCAGCGCGGCGAAATCACCGAGGTCCGCTCCGCGGACGGCTCGCCACCCTATGTGGTTCGGTGGTTCGCCACGCACCACGAGGCCACCGTGTATCCGGGCCCCGATGCCCTCGTCGTGAACCCCGCCGAGCAGGAGGCGGCCGACCAGCGGGCGCGGTCTCACTCGGCGTCGGTGCAGCACCCTACCGAGCACCACTTCAAGAGCGGGTAGCCGCCCGCGCCTCGTCAGTCTCCTTGAGCAGCAGGCCGTAGCCGTTTTCCAGCAGGCTGATTCTGAGGGGCTTGTGCGGCATATTGACGCACAGCCAACCGCGCAGCGCCACCTTGTGCTTCTCGACGCACGAATGCGAGACACCGAGCTCGCGAAGCAGAGCGGACAGGGTGGTGGGCTGGGTCGACCCAGCCTCGACAGTGTGCAAGACGGGATGTGAAATCGAGACGGTCATAACTGTCTCCGTTGTCGTCCTTCATTTGGCGCCCGTGTCAATAAGTGTAGGACCCTCTTGCTTAGCAGGTACCCGGAATTTGCGACAGCAAACTCAGCGCCGCTAGGTGATGGTCCGCCCGTTCGCCACGTCGTACTCGGCCACCGAGGCGGACACGATTGCGCCGGCCTGCTCATCGCTGGGCCCACTGCCGCGGAAAGCCTCGACGGCGGACTGCGATTCCCATCGTTCGAAGATGTTGATCCGCGTCGGGTCGAGCAGATCAGCCGATATCGCGAAGTCAAGGCAATCCGGAGCGCTTCGGGCCTGTTCGACCACCCGCTCGCACCCGGCCAGATAGCCGGCACGCTCCTGCCGGTCGACAATCACATGACCCGCGACAATTACCATTACTCGCTCCTCACTGTCCGAACGAACCAGTGCAAGGTATGACCAGCCGCACCCGCGGAAATCATCGATCCGACGAAAGGAAAGCAGTGAGATTGCGAGAGGCCCTTGATTCCATCGTGGCGGATCCGGCGGCGTCCCGGGTCTACGGACAGCCGTACGAAACCGTGGACGGGGTGACGATCGTCCCGGTCGCCAAAGTGCGCGGCAGGACACGGCCCGGCACCGAGGACACCGAGCTTCGGCTCAACGCAAAGCCGGTCGGCGTGTTCGTCATCAAGGATGGCGAGGCGTCCTGGGTGCCGGCGGTAGACGCCACCCGGATCGCGCTGATGGGCGAGCTGATTGGGCTGGTCTCGGCGACCCTCGCCACGCTGGCTATGGTTCGTCGTCCGCCGTGGCCCGATCTGAGGCGGACCATCTGACACCGGAGCCGGACTTCGAGCGCCAGGCCCAGGCAAGCGCGCCCAGCGTCAGCACTACCAGGGCCACCAGCCATGGCCACGGCCCGTGCTGATGGACCCAGCCGGCCAGCGCCCCCTGCAGGCGGCCGGCCGCCGCAATCACCGGGTCGTTTGGATCACCGTTGGCCGTAAACAACCGGACCTCGTAGAAGCCGTAATAGCCGACGTACAGTCCCACCACAACCAGGAGCGCGCCGCCAATCCGGTTGATAAAGGGCAGGATTCGCCGCATCCGGTCGACGAGAGCAGTGCCGGCCAATGCGATGGCAACGGCCAGCACACCGACCACCAACGCGAAGCCGGCGGCGTAAGCCAGATATATCGACACGCCCTGCAACACCGAAGTGCTGCCCAAGCCGGCTCCGGTCACCGCCAGGAACGGACCGATGGTGCAGGACAGCGAGGCGATCGCATAACCCACGCCGTAGCCGAACATCGACCCAAGGCGTGCCGTCGGCGCCCACGAACCGTTGCGGGTCAATCGATCTGGCATCAACAGGGCCAACTCGCGCCCGGTCAGAAGCCAGATGCCCAGCGCAACAAGCACAATGCCGATCAGCACGGTGACATACGGCAGGTATTGCTGCACCGTCGAGGCAACCGTGACGGTCAGCAGCCCGAAAGTGCCGAACACCGCCAGGAATCCGAGCGCCATCACCACGGTTGCCGCTAGCGCGCGACCCACCGCCGCTACTCCCCCGGTGGTGTTTCCCCGCACCACCAACGCCAGATAGGCGGGCAACAACGCGAACCCGCACGGGTTCAGCGCGGCCACCAGTCCAGCGGCGAACGCCAGCCCGACCAGATCGTGTTCCACTCGGCGCTGCGGTCTTAGGCCGTCAGCGCCGCCACCCGATCGGACAGCTCCTGCTGAGGCATCGCTGCGGTCGGATTGTTCACGAACGTCGATGAGCCGTCGGCACGATAGAACACATATGCCGGCTGCCACGGAACGTTGTAGCGCGCCCAGATCGAGCCGTTGGCGTCGTTGAGATTCGTGAAGTTCAGGTTGTACTTCGACACGAAGCCCTCCATCGCCGCGACATCGGAGCGCGCGGCGACGCCGACGAAGGTCACGTCCGGGTTGGCGGCCGCCACATTGCTCACCGATGGCGCCTCGGCGTTGCAGAACGGGCACCACGGCGTCCAGAACCACAGCACGGCCGGCTTGCCCTGCAGAGACGCACCGTCAAACGGCGCGCCGCTCAGGGTCGTCCCGGTGAACTGCAGACGGTCATCGGCGAGCGCCGCAGGCGGGCTGCTGAGCGCCAACGCGAGACCGGCCGCGGCCACACCAAGGGCCAATGACCTGGCCAAACGGAAAAGACGATTGTTCATAGCGACTCCTCCCTACGCCCAAGTTACGCCGGGCGTGTGTTGTGAGACCCACTTTTGACACGGGTTTGTCGGTTGCCGGGTTCACCTGCCGGGTGGCACTGCTGTACGACTCTTGTGTGGGGTGCGTCGACCGTCCAGAGTGAAAAGATGACCGAACAGTGGATCCAGGGATGCCTGGTGCAGCGGATCATGTTCAGCGACGGTCTCGTGCTGAACATGGACGACTACAACGAACTCGTCATCTCGGTTCCGCTGTTGCTCACGCTGCCGGCGATAGATTCCGCTGATTCGGAGGTGGTGGCCATCGATCCGGCGGCCATCAGGACAGCAGAGCGCGCGTTGTTCGACTTTGCCGGCTCGACGTGCAGCCACGCCGAATGGGACGACAACGGCGGCCTTCACCTGCGATTCTCCGATGGCCACGAGATCCGCGTGAACGCCGACCCACACCAAACCGCGTGGGAGTTGTACGGCAAGTACCACGGCTACGCGGCGTGCCTGCCGCGCGGCCACGTACGCGTCGTCCGGCACGATGTCCCGGAGGATGAGAACGACGGCTGACTACCGCTATCTGCGAAGATCGGAACTATCAAAGGAGGATGAATTTGATGCACGCATCTGTGACGGTTCCGATGGCGGCGCCGGCGGACAAGATTTGGGACCTTGTCGCCGACGTCCGCAACACCGGCAGGTTCTCGCCGGAAACATTCGAGGCCGAGTGGCTGGACGGCGCCACCGGCCCCGAAGTTGGTGCACGTTTCCGGGGACATGTCCGACGAAATGAGATCGGACCCGTGTACTGGACGACCTGCCGGGTCACCGCCTGCGACCCAGGTCGCGAGTTCGGCTTCGAGGTGCTCGTCGGCGACACGCCGGTGAACAACTGGCACTACCGTTTCACTCCGGCGGACGGCGGCACCGAAGTCACCGAGTCGTTTCGCCTGAACGACAGCGCCTTCATCAAGGTGTACTCGCTGCTGGGCGGTCAGCTGCGCCGGCGGCGCAATATCCGCGACATGCGCAAGACGCTAGAGCGGATCAAGGCCGTGGTGGAGGCTCCCCCAGAAGGCCCAGGACGTTAGGCGAAGCCGATCCCGAAGACCGGAATCCAGAGGCCGAACAGCCAGATGCCCCACTGGTTGAAGCCGGGATCCCACACGGGGTTCACGTCGTATCCCCAGTAGTTGAACGGCCGCGGCGGACCACCGTGCCAGTGATGCGCCGGCGGTGGGCCCCAGCCCCACGGCGGCGGACCCTGCCGGTCGTCCCACCAGTCGTGCCGATTGTTGGCCCACCAGGGACCTTTGTCCCAGTCGCCGCGTTTGAAGTCGTTCCAGTCGCCGCGTTTGAAGTCGTTCCAGTCGTCGTCCCGGCCTTCGCAGAACGGGAAGCACGGCCTGTCGATGTCATCGAGATCGTGCCCCGGCTTCAACGGGGCGGGCGCAGCCGGTTGAGCGGACGCAACGCCTCCACCCAGCCCGACGGCACCTAAGCCGAGCGCGGCGACGAACACGGCGTTGACGACAGTCTTAACCAGCTTCATCTTTGACTCCTACCTTGTGACCCGACGTCGATGGTGTTCACTAATCCGACGTCGGAGCGGTCACTATTCATTCCCTTGACTTGCCTACCGCAGCATTGACGGCATGACGTTTAAACCCCCGTTTTGTTATCGGGCCGGCCGGCGACGTCGTTACCGTGACGTCGGCTACAGCGACCGAAGTCGCCGCACGCGATCGCTGACCGCGCGCTTCGAGACGTCGGCCCCGTGCGCCAACCCTTCGAAGGCGTGCGGGCAGCCGGGATGCAGGTGCAATTCGGTGGGGATTCCGGCGTCGGAGAGTCGACGCGCGTAGGCGATGTCCTCATCACGAAAGATGTCGAGGTCGCCGACATCGACGTAGGTATCGGGCAGCCCGGTCAGGTCGTCCGCGCGGGCCGGGGCGGCATACGGTGAGACGTCCGCAGCACCGGCGTCGTCGCCGAGCAGCGCTCCCCAGCCGGTGAGGTTGTCGTCATAGGTCCAGGTCAGAAACGGCACGAGGGCGGGGTCGGGCATCGACGGCCGGTCGTCGAGCATGGGGTAGATCAGCAATTGCTGGGCGATCGCCGGTCCGTCCCGGTCGCGGGCAAGCAATGCCACGCCGGCGGCCAGCCCGCCACCTGCGCTGTCGCCCATCACGGCTATCCGGCTCGGGTCCACTGCCAGCGCGGGCGCCTGCTCAGCCAGCCACACCAGCGCCGTGTAGCAATCCTCCACTGGCGTCGGATGTGGATGCTCGGGCGCGATGCGGTAGTCGATCATCAGCATCGGCACGCCGGAGGTCGCGACGTACCCCCGCACCGCGACGTCATACATCTTGCCGATGTGCTGGAGACCGAAGATCATGCCGCCGCCGTGCAGATACAGCACCGCGCTACCGGGCTGGTCCCCCGCCGTCCGCCGGTACCAGGTGGCATCCAGCGTCGCCCCGTCGCGTGCGGACAGCGAGAAGTGTTCGGTAACGACACCCTCGGCGGGTGCAGCCGAAGCGGCAACGAGGTCGAACATGCGGTGCCCGTTGATCCGTCGCGCCTCGACGTCGCCGACCGGCGGCGGCTCGATCTCCCCGAGCGCGGCGAACAATGCGGTCATCTCGGCCAGCACCTGAGCGTCCGGGGTCAGCGCCATGATGACGGACACTAACGGAATTGGGTACGGCCGGACGGAGCGTTTGGTAGAACAGGTTCGGCGTTTGACGAGCCGATTGGAGTCCGCGATGGGGCAGTGGTCACGCGAACAGCTGGAGGCGGCCTTCGAGCGCTACGAGCAGCGCGTCGTCGAGATCGGCAAGACCTGGGACTGGTCGAGCTACGCCGACCAATTCACCGAAGACGCAACGTATGTCGAGCACGCACTGGGCAGCTTCAGCGGTCGCGAGCAGATCCGGGAATGGATCGTGTCGACGATGAACATGTTCCCCGGCAACGAGATGCCGTTCTTCCCCTGCGAGTGGTACGCCATCGACGAAGAAATGGGTTGGGTGATCGCCAAGATCCCGAACCGGATGAAGGATCCCGGGGACGGCAGTATCCATGAGACGCCGGTCATCTCGGTGCTCAAGTACGCGGGCGAGGATCGGTGGAGCTACGAAGAAGACGCCTACAACCCGATGAACTTCCTGGTGATGGTGCAGGAGTACATCCAGCGCTGCAACCAGCTCGGAACGATCTCCGATGACGCCAGGACGTTTGCGAAGAACATGAACTGGGAGCTTGGCTAACGGTTACCGGACGACGAAGTCGGTTAGATCAGGCTGGCGGGTCCACGTCCAATAGTCGACGAGTCGCCAGGGGTGAGGAGCTGTTGCCGCTGGGGTGTATTCGAGTGTGCTTTGGTGTGTTCTAGCAGAGCTTGTCGTACGTCGAAGATAGGTTGGCGGCATAACTTGATCCCCCGTGACTGGCCGGGATATGCCAGTTGTGGTCCAGTCGGGGCCACGGCGCCGTTCGTCAGCAGTTCCAGCGGTAGCGCTGGAGACGGCGGGCCAGACCAGCCGATAATTCTGGCCTGGCGAGCCCGTGTAAGACCGACCCGCGCAAGCGGCGGCCGTGGGCGGTGAAGCCAGAACCCAAACCCCGCA
>NZ_JBOGDB010000065.1:0-4107 GCF_050701515.1 Mycobacterium sp.
GAACCGGCCGGGGGCTTCGTCGACACGGCTTTGTCCGCAGACCTGGCGGCGGCAGCACTGAGCCTTGCCCGCAAATTTCATGATGGCGCCACGCTGTGGGTGATCTCTCCCCAGTGGGAGCCACACGCCCATCACGTCGCCGTCGAGTTCGTCCATCCGGTGATCATGGGCAAACGGGCGCTGCCGTCGGTGGCGCTCGTCGAGCCCGACCCGGTGGCCCAGGCGCGGGTGGCCACCCAGCCCGGCGACCTGCTGATGGCCGTGGCATCGGCGGACGAACCCGCTGCCGTCGACGCCATGCGACGAGCGCCCGCATGGGGCGCACACACGCTGTGGATCGGCTCGGGCCCGCGCCCACCGGCCGGCGCCGCGAACCACATCCTGTGGGTCGACTCCGACGATCCGATGGTGCCGGCAACGGGGCGGTTCGTCCTGATGTATCACCTGCTGTGGGAACTCACCCACGTCTGCTTCGAGCACCCGGGCTTGTTGAAGCCCCCGGCCGAGGAGTGCAGCGACGACGTCTGTGTGACATGTAGCGACGAGGGACGACTGGCCGAGGTCATCCTGGAGCCCGCCGACAGGTCGGGTCAGGCTCTCGTGCGCACCGCCACCGGCGAGGAATGGGTGGACGTCAGCATCTTGGGTGAGGTTGCCGCGAACGACCTGGTGTTGGTGCACGCGGGAACGGCGATCGCGCGTCTGGACGACACCGCCGAGGAGGTGAACCGATGACGACACCCGGCAGGGAAAGCACTGAGAGCACCGGCTTTCTGTATCCGTTCATCGAGTCCGAGGAAACCGACGCCGGCAGCCTGCTCGACGACCTCGCGGCCTCGGCCAGAGGCAAGGCCGCCGAAAGTGCCCGCCTGCAACGGGAATCCATGGACGAGTACGCGCCGGGCCTGACGGCCGCGGGCACCGAGATGGCCGAACGGTTCCTGCGCGGCGGCCGGCTCTACACCTTCGGCAACGGCGGCAGCTCCACCGACGCCGCGACGCTGGCATCGCTGTTCAGCCGTCCGGCGCGGGGCCGCCCGGTCGCGGCGTGGTCGCTGGCCGCCGATAACGCCGTGGTGACCGCACTGGGCAACGACGTCGGGTTCGAGTTGATATTCAAACGCCAGATCATCGCCCACGCCCGCGATCGCGACGTCGCCATCGCGCTGTCCACGTCCGGCAACTCCGAGGACCTGATGACCGCGCTCGCGGAGGCGAAGCGCCGAGGCCTACTGACCCTAGGCTTCGCCGGTCACGACGGCGGCCAGATGGCGGTCATCGAGGATCTCGACCACTGCTTCACCGTGCACAGCCAGAGCATCCACCGCATCCAGGAAAGCCACGCCATGCTCGGCTACCGGCTCTGGTCGGTGGCGCAAGAACACCTGTCCCGTCCCCTCAACGGAGCGCACCCTTCATGAGCCCCACCGATGCGATGACCGCCGCCGAACGCGAAGACCGCGTGCTGGAACGGATCGACAAGTTCCGGCAGCGGCGCCCGCGGCTGCTCGACGACGTGGTGACGCTCGCGCACGGCGCCGGCGGCAAGTCGTCGGCGGCCCTCGTCGACGCGGTGTTCCTTGAAGCATTCCGCAACGACGAACTCGAGCAGCTCGGCGACGCCGCAGCGTTGCGCACCGCGTCCGGTGAACGGCTCGCGTTCTCCACCGACTCGTTTGTCGTTTCACCGCGGCGGTTTCCGGGCGGTTCCATCGGGCACGTCGCGGTGCACGGCACCATCAACGACCTCGCCGTGTCGGGTGCCCGCCCGCAATGGCTGTCGGCGGCGTTCGTCATCGAGGAGGGTTTCGGAATCACTGAGCTGCGCGAGATCGTGGCGGACATGAGCGAAGCAGCCGCCAAGGCCGGCGTGCAGATCGTCACCGGGGACACCAAGGTCGTCGGCAAGGGCGCGGCCGACGGTCTGTACATCTCGACCGCAGGCGTCGGTGTGATTCCCGAGGGCAGGCGGCTGTCGCGCGATCTCGTCCAGCCCGGCGACAAGGTCCTGGTGTCCGGAACCATCGGCGAGCACGGGATGGCGGTCATGCTCGCGCGCGGCGACCTGGCAATCGATGCCGACATCGCGTCTGACACCGCACCGGTGCACGAACTGGTCGAGCTGCTGCTGCAAGCCGCGCCGTCGACGCGATGGATGCGCGACGCGACCCGCGGCGGGGTCGGCACCGTCGCCAACGAACTCGTCAAGGACTCGCCGTTCGCGCTGGTCCTCGACGAGGCCAGCATCCCGGTGCAGCCGCAGGTGCTCGGTGCGTGCGACATGCTCGGCATCGACCCGCTGTACGTCGCGAACGAGGGCAAGTTCGTCGCGATCGTCGCGCCCGACGAGGCCAACGCGGCGGTTTCCGCGTTGCGCGCGCATCCGCAAGGCCCCGACGCGGCCGTCGTCGGCGAAATCGTGCCCGAGCCACCCGGCATTGTGGCACTTAGGACTTCGTTCGGCGGCAGCCGAATCGTCGACATGCTCGTCGGCGACCCACTGCCGCGGATCTGCTGAGAGGAGAACGACGATGTGTCTGGGAATTCCCGGCCAAGTGGTCGACATCGTTGACGCCGAACAGTCTCTGGCCAAGGTCGACGTCAACGGCGTGCGCAGAAATATCAGTGTGCGACTGCTGGCCGACGACAACCTGCAGGTCGGTGACTGGGTGCTGGTTCATGTCGGTTTTGCGATGGCCAAGATCGACGAGCGCGAGGCCGCAATGACGTTGAGTCAGGTGCGGAAGATGGGCGCCGACTACGCCAACGAGATCGAAGCATTCAATTCATCCGAGATCGCTTGAGATAGAAGAGGTTACGAGCATGAAGTTCGTCGACGAATTCCGCGATCCGGCGGCCGCGCGCGCCCTGGTCAAATCGATCACCGAGCTCGCCACCGGTGACCATTTCAAGTTCATGGAGGTGTGCGGCGGCCACACCCACACCATCTATCGGCACGGCATCGAGCATCTGCTGCCGGAGTCCGTCGAGCTGGTGCACGGGCCGGGCTGTCCGGTGTGTGTGATCCCGATGGGCCGGGTGGACGATGCGATGTGGCTGGCCGAACGGCCGGGCATCATCTTCACCACCTTCGGTGACATGATGCGGGTGCCCGGATCCAAGGGCAACCTCATCGAGGCCAAGGCACGCGGTGCGGACGTGAGATTCGTCTACTCTCCGCTCGACGCGCTCAAGGTGGCCGTCGACAACCCCGACCGCCACGTCGTCTTCTTCGCCGTCGGCTTCGAAACCACCGCGCCGTCCACCGCGGTGACGCTGGTCCGGGCGCGTGCGCTCGGCGTCAAGAACTTCAGTATCTTCTGCAACCACGTCACCATCGTTCCGCCGATCAAGGCGATCCTGGAGTCGCCCGACCTGCGGCTGTCGGGGTTCCTCGGACCCGGCCATGTCTCCACGGTGGTGGGGATACGGCCATACCGGTTCGTGCCGGACGTGTATGGAAAGCCCATGGTGGTTGCGGGATTCGAGCCGCTGGACATCCTCGCGTCGGTGCACATGCTGCTGCGGCAGATCCGGGATGGGCGCTGTGAAGTCGAGAATCAGTACACCCGCGTGGTGCGCCCCGAGGGCAACACCCAGGCGCTGAAGCTGATGGCCCAGACGTTCGAACTGCGGCCCCACTTCGAGTGGCGCGGACTGGGTTTCATCTCGCAGAGCGCGTTGAAGATCCATCACGACTACGCCGAATTCGACGCCGAGCTGAAATTCGAGATGCCCGGCGTGCGGGTCGCCGACCCCAAGGCGTGCCAGTGCGGCGAGGTCCTCAAGGGCGTCATCAAGCCCTGGGAATGCAAGGTGTTCGGGACGGCGTGTACACCCGAGACGCCGATCGGCACGTGCATGGTCTCCCCCGAAGGCGCCTGCGCGGCGTACTACAACTTCGGCAGGCTGCACCGGGAAACGGCTCAGCTGCTGGGTCAGCGCGGCTAGCTGGGTTTTCGGGCACCCAATCCCGGGTAATCCATATCACAGTCGCCGCAGCCCATGCGGCGGCTGTGAGGGAGTAACCATGAGCAGCCCACAAGACCGCTTCGCTGGAGAACCTGCACCAGGTTCACGAGACACCGGATCAGATAAGCCGTCAGG
>NZ_JBOGDB010000066.1:0-5762 GCF_050701515.1 Mycobacterium sp.
AATGAACAGAGTGGTGAAAGGGCTTCAGAAGCTTGGGCTCCGGACCGGGCCGGCGATGGTCCTAACGGTGCCGGGCCGCAAGTCGGGCCGACTACGCAGCACCCCGATGACTCCGTTCGAGTTCCAGGGCGGCTTGTACACCGTCGCCGGGTTTCCCCGCGCCGACTGGGCGCTCAACGCGCGGGCCGCCGGGGCCGGCACCCTCTCACATGGCCGCGAGTCGCGGCCAGTCAAGATCGTCGAGCTCAGCACCCAGCAGGCACGACCGGTGCTGCGGGCGTTTCCGACCGAGGTTCCCATCGGCGTGGGGTTCGGGAAACGAACCGGGCTGGTGCGGGAAGGAACCCCAGATGAGTTCGAAGCGCTCGCCGGCAGGATTCCGGTGTTCAGGCTGGATCCGGGTTAGGCCGCCGCCGGCCCGGTTGCCCGTTGAACGCCGATATCGCCGGAGGCGGTTCGGACGAGCACGTCGAGGGTCTCGTCGCCCTCTGCCGGGCCGTCCGCCGAATTCAGGTTGTTGCGTACCCGGCCCGTGCCCGTCCGCAGATCAAGCCGGGCCGCGGTGCCTTCGGCGATGCCGACTTCGACCTCGCCGCTGCTGGACTGCACCGAGACCGTGCCGTTGATCGCGGTTGCGACGGTGACGTCGCCCGACGCCGTCTGGGCGTTGACGGTGCCGTGCAGTCGCCCGACTTTGAGCGACCCGCTGGCGGTCCGGAACTTCACGTCGCCATCGAGGTCACCGATTGTCGCGCCGCCCGACGCTGTCGCCACGACGGCCGAGCCCGTGACGCTCTGGGCGGTCATGTCGCCAGAGGCGGTGTCCGCCTTGACGTTTCCCGTGACTGAGTCGGCGATGACGTCTCCGCTCGCCGACGCGAACCGGAACTCGGCGAACTCGCCGTCGGCGCGGACATCGGCGGAAGCTGCTGACGCCTGAAGCCGCGAACGCGACGGCAATTCGACGTCGATGGTGACCGCGCCACCACGACCGAGGGATACGAATCGCCGGCCGGCCGAAACCGTGAGCGTGCCGTTGCGGAAGTCAACGCGCGTCTGCTCGGCCGCCCGTATGTCAGAGGACCGGTTCGGGTCGCGCGGGCGGACGTCCACCACGGTATCGTCGCGGTCGGTTGCGACGAGGTGGACCGAACCGGCCACCACCTCGATAACGGCCGTGATGGGGTCGGGTGTTGGGAATGTTGGCATCGCTTCTCCTAATTGTGATTTCGTGGCTCAGCGGACCCAGCCGCTGAAGTGCTTGTCGGTGTTGGCATGTGAGCGCCGGCCGCGGGGGCCCAGCGCTGCGGTGACCGCGCGCACCAGCCAGGCATTCACCGAAAGCCCCTCGCCGCGGGCAGCCGCGTCGACCGCCGACCTCAGGTTCTCCGGTAGCCGCAGCGTCACCCGCCACGTGCCGCCGACAACGTCGGGCTCGGTGGCCGCGGCGACCGGCTCGTCGGGCATGTCCTCGACGCCAGAGCTGACGGTGAACTCCGGGTCGCGACCGCGCAGCCGCACATCGACAGATCGGGGCGCGATTTCGCGGGTGATCTGCTCCGCCGCGTCGGACAGCGCTTCGAGCAGCGCGAGTCGGATCGCCGACTCGAGCGGCGCCGTCAGGCGCTCGGCCAGTTGGGCGGCGTCGGGACCACCGGCCTCGGCGGCCACACCCAGCTCGTGGCGTACCCCGTCGACGTACGGTTGCAGATCCATGACATCATCATGACATCATAATGGTGTCACCACAAGCGTCACTATGCCGTCATAGGCTAACGGAGCTGGTCAATGATGGTTTCGGCGAACCGCTCGATCGGTTCCCGGTAGCGTTCGACGCCGGCAGACCCGATCTCCGGCCCGGCCCATGGCACCCACATCACCGCGGTGATACCGATGTCCTCGGCCCGTTTGTACAGATCGACCGACGGCGGTTCGAGCAGCGCCAGCATTACCTCGAACGGCTCCTGCTCCCGTCCGTACTCCCTCCGCAGCGCGTCCAGCCGTTTCACGTAACCAACCGCGTCGTCCCATGGGTACGCGTAGCCGACCCAGCCATCGCACAGTCGCGCCGCACGCCGCAGCGCGGCCTCGGACTCGCCGCCGCACAGAATCGGCACCGGCACCGGCGGATGCGGTTCGATCATCAGCTCGGGCACCTGGTAGTACCGGCCGCTCCAGGACACCCAGCCGCCGCGCCACAACTCCCTCAGCGCGGGGATCATCTCGTTGAGCCGTTTGCCTCGATTGCCGAAGTCCTGCCCCATCAATTCGTACTCCTCGCGCATCCATCCGACGCCGACCGCGAGCGACACCCGGCCTTCCGAGACAGCGGAGGCCGTCGCGACCAGCTTGGCCACTTCCAGCAGCGGACGGGCCGGCGCGACATACACCGCGTTGGAGAACCGAAGCCGGCGGGTTACCGAGGCCATTGCGCCGATGAGCACCCAGGAGTCCGGCCAGGCGGTGTCGGGCGGCCAACCTGGCTTGCCCGTCGGCGAATCGGGGTACGGCGACGACAGCTCGCGCGGATAGATCATGTGATCGGAACAGAGCACGCCGTCGTAGCCGGCCTCATCGAGCATCCGCGCCACCGGGATGGCCTCCAACGTGTCCATGAATGCGGTTCCTGACCAAAACTGCATATGTCACCCTTTCGTCATCGGTGGCGAACATCAGTACAGCGGGTATACGGCGGCGCGTAGTAGACCTATGCCAGAATGTCGGCAGAGTTCAGCCCGACCGTGAGGAGCCGCCGTGGCGAACACCGAGGTGGACCGGAACACCGACGTCGACGTCGAGGATGTGCCGTCCGCGAATTGGGGCTGGTCCAAGGAGAACCACCGCTGGATCCACATCGGCGGTCTACTGTCGGCCGGGTTTCTTTTGGCCATGTTGCATGGCAACCACGCCGGCCGTATCGAGGACTTCTTCGTGATCGGCTTCGCCGCGCTCATCCTGGTCGCCGTCGGACGAGACTGGTGGCTGCGCCGCCGCGGCTGGATCAGGTAGCACTCAACCGACCGCGGCGGCCAGCGGCAAGGCGGTATTGACGCGCCTCAGGTCACCGGAAATTCCCGCAGCACTTCGGATTTCGGCGAACGCATCGATCATCGCGTCGGTCGCCTCGTGCGGATCATCGAGCGTGCGGTCATCGGTGAGCACCGAGATGGCGAGCTGATCGACGTAGCTCCATACCGTGATGTTGAGCCCGCTGCCGGTGACCACCGGGCCGACGGAGTAGATCTCACTGACGGTCGCCCCCTCGATGTGTCCTCGCTCTCGCGGGCCGGGCACGTTCGAGATGGTCAGGTTCATCAAGCTGGCCGACTCCATTCGCCTGGCCTGCCTACGGAACATCGGGGGTGCCAGCGACGGGGGAAGATAGGCGAGCCATGCTGGCAAAATTGTCGGCCCGAGCAACTGGTTGTTCTCCTTGGCGATCTTCGTGCCCACCGCGGTCACCTTCACCCGCTCCAGCGGATCGTCGATATGAACGGGTATGGACGGCGTCATGTAGGTGAATTCGTTGCCCACCAATCGGTCCGGGGACGTATCGGTGCTCACCGGCACACCGGCGATGAGCGGTGAGTCGGCTCGTCCGTCGTACCGGAGCAACAGCTTGCGCAGCGCACCGGCGGCCATCGCCAGGACCATGTCGTTGATCGTGACGCCAAGGTGCTTGCCGGTCTCCTTGACATCCGATAACGCGAGCGGCGCCGTCGCGAACCGGCGCCCCGGTGTGACGACGTGGTTGATGAAACAGTCCGGCGGGGAGAAATTTCGGGCGAGATCGGGATGCTCGCCCCGCTCCTTGGACCGGCGCCGAACCCGCGAAACCCCGCTGGCCGTTTCGCTTACCAGCCGGGGCAGTTTTCGGACCAGCCGCACATGATCACGTCCCGCCGCCCTCAGCAGGGCCGCCCGCGTCCGCGCCATATCGGGAGCCTCCGGCATCCCCACCACCCGCGATGGCTGGTGGGGCTCCATCGCCTTCGCCATCTGGTTTGCCGATGCCACGCCGTCGGCGAGTACGTGATGGACCTTGTGGATGATGGCGATGCGGTTGTCGGCCAGGCCGTCGGCGACGTACATCTCCCACAGCGGACGGCGGCGGTCCAGCGGGGTGCTGGCGATCTCGCCGATCAGTTGATCCAGCTCGCGACGCCCACCCGGGGCGGGCACCCGCGCCTGGCGCACGTGATAGTCGAAGTCGATGTCGTCGTTCACCGCCCACATCGGGTGATGCAGTTTCAGCGGAATGTCGACGAGCTGATACCGAAGCGGCGCCATGGCCTGCAACCGCGGAAACGCCACGCTGCGGAACACGTCGAAGCCGTAGCCACCAGGCACGTCGGACACATCCAGCACGCCGATCTTCAGTGTGTGCATGTGGACTTCAGGTGTCTCGGTGTACAGCATCAACGCGTCCACGCCGTTGAGTCGCTTCACATCCCACCCCCATTCGTCAACGACCCGTTCTGGTGTCCTCCATTGCACTCCTTCGGCATTGCTCGGTGGGCGGTTCCGCCAATCTGGCCTGATATCATCACCGCGTGACATTTTGACCGCGTTTTGTAAACCCCATAGGAGCCGCGCGATGAGTCTCGTCGCCGGGCACGGTCCGCTCAGCAAGGACCCCGCCGGATGGTTCTCTTCTCGGTTGCCCGACGACCTGGTCTTCGTCGAGCCGCATCCCCGACGCGTTCAAGCCTTCCGCGATGGCCGCTTGCTGATCGACACCGAGCGGGCACTGATGGTGCATCGCCGCGGCCATCCACTCAGCTACGCGTTCCCGGCCGATGAAATCGGCGACCTTCCGAGCGAACCCGAATCTGAGGCAGCCGGATATGTTCGCGTGCCCTGGGATGCGGTCGACACCTGGCTCGAGGAGGGACGCAAGCTCGTCCACTACCCGCCGAACCCCTATCACCGCGTCGACTGCCGCCCAACGAGCCGTGGGCTGCGAGTCGCCGTCGCCGGCACCACGCTGGTGGACACCACCGAGACGGTCATCGTGTTCGAAACCGCACTTGCGCCCGTGCTCTACGTCGACCCGTCGTTGGTGCGCACCGACCTGCTGCGGCGGTCGGCCACCACCAGTTATTGCAACTACAAGGGCGATGCGACGTACTGGTCGGCCGTCATCGGCGACACCGCCGTGGACGACGTCGCCTGGAACTATCAGGACCCGCTGCCCGAAACACTGCGTATCAAGGGCTATCTCAGCTTCGACGCGGCGCGCGCCGACGTCCTGGCGGAACTGCCGGAGGTGTGACGGTCGTCACAACCCGCACCGTGACCTCGCTCCCTACGGTTGCGTCACCGTAGGTTCGCGCTGGTTACGGTTGCGTACGTTTTCTCCGCCCGGACAGACTGCGTTCAGTTTGTCTGCGTGGAGGAAAACCCTTGGGCCACTACATCGCCAACGTCCGCGACGTCGAGTTCAACTTGTTCGAGGTACTGCGCCTCGGTGACGTCCTCGGATCGGGCAGCTACGGCGATCTCGACGTCGACACGGTGCGCACGATGCTCGACGAGGTCGCCCGCCTGGCGGAGGGTCCGGTCGCCGCGTCGTTCGCGGACGCCGACCGTCACCCGCCGGTGTTCGACCCGGACCGACACACCATCACCGTGCCCGCCGAGTTGGCCAAGACGGTGCAGGCTGTCAAGGACGCCGAGTGGTGGCGCGTCGGCCTCGCCGAGGAGGTCGGCGGCGTCGCCGCACCGGCGGCGCTGACATGGGCGATCAACGAGATGCTGCT
>NZ_JBOGDB010000067.1:0-2176 GCF_050701515.1 Mycobacterium sp.
CAAGTCGGGGTACAGGCGGGGTACGGGGCAGCGAACAGAACCCCATTTGAGCACCGTTCGCACTGGTCAGGGTGGAGCCGATGACGGGAATCGAACCCGCGTATTCAGCTTGGGAAGCTGATGTTCTGCCATTGAACTACATCGGCACGGCCGGCTCGCGCCGGTGATCGGAAAGGCTAGCACCCGAGCGATACGCTCGTCGGGTGCTGCTCTCCGATCGCGACATCCGGGCCGAAATCGCCGCCGAACGGCTGGGCATCGAGCCGTTCGACGACGACCTCGTGCAGCCGTCCAGCGTCGACGTCCGGCTGGACAACCTGTTCCGGGTGTTCAACAACACCCGCTACACCCACATCGACCCGTCGATCCAGCAGGACGAGCTGACCAGTCTGGTCCAGCCGCAGAACGGCGAGCCCTTCGTGCTGCATCCCGGCGAGTTCGTGCTCGGCTCCACCCTCGAGTTGTGCACCCTGCCCGACGACCTGGCGGGCCGGCTGGAGGGCAAGTCCTCGCTCGGCCGGCTGGGCCTGCTGACCCACTCGACGGCCGGGTTCATCGACCCGGGATTCAGCGGCCACCTCACGCTTGAGCTGTCCAACGTCGCCAACCTGCCGATCACGCTGTGGCCGGGGATGAAGATCGGCCAGCTCTGCCTGCTGCGGCTGACCAGTCCGGCCGAGCACCCCTACGGCAGCGCCGCGGCCGGGTCGAAGTATCAGGGCCAGCGCGGTCCGACGCCATCGCGGTCCTACCAGAACTTCATCAAGTCGACTTAGTGACGGTCGTCCGAACGGGGGAATTTGAACCGCGGCAGGGGCGTTTTTCGTTGATCCGAGTAGGGTCTATGTACCGGCGTCGGCGGGCACCCGTGCCGTCGCGGTCCGGCCAGGACTTCACCGCCATCAGCAAATGCGGTTGGCAGTAACGCCCGAAGTGGTTGTGGCGATGAAGTATCTAGTTGTCGGCTCGTGCGGAAAGAGTGCGCAAAGACAGACGAGCAAGCGTAGCAAACACTTTGGAGGGTCGAGTGGACATCGTACTAGGTGTGTCGATGACACCTACGACGGTCCGCATGGTGCTGGTCGAGGGCGAGAAGGCCGACGGTGTAACCGTGGACCACGATGTCTTCGATATCAGCGCCATTGAAGGCTCAGCAACTTCGCGTGCAGCCGATCAGGTCGTCGCCGCAATCCTGGGCACACAAGAAAGCGCCGCCGCCGGTGGCCACCACCTCAAGTCGATCGGTGTGACGTGGACCCACCACTCCGATGCCGCCGAGCTGCGCGACACCCTGGAGGCCCGTGGCATCGAGGACGTGATGCTCGTCTCGGCGACGCACGCCGCCGGCGCGCTGGCCCAAGCCGTCGGCCGGGCGGTCGGATACGACACCACCGCGCTGCTGTTCATTGACAAGGACACCGCCACCTTGTCGGTCGTGCAGACCGACGACGGGTCGGTGGTCAAGGTGCTGAGCCGCAACCTGCACGACGCCGATGCGATGGCGGTACTGACCGAGATGGCCGCCGCCGTCGAAGCCACGGACGAGCCGCCGCAGGGCATGTTCATCGTCGGCTCCGGTGTCGACGTCAGCTCGGTGAAGGCTCACCTGGAGAACCTGGTGGCGCTGCCCGTCAGCGCCCCCGACGAACCCGAACTCGCACTCGCCCGCGGCGCGGCGTTGGCGTCGGCGCATGCGCCCGAGATGGAGGCGTCCACCGCCGGCCTGGCCTACTCCCAGGATCCCGACGGCACCACCGCCGCCAGCGCGTACCACGTCGATCTCGCCAGCGCGGCAACCCAGATGGCCCCGGTCGGTGCCGCGGCCGAGTACGTCGACGAGATCGAGCCCGAAGCCGAGGTGAATTATGCCGACGAGAGCCGCAAGCCGTTCCTTCTTGTCGGGAGTGCACTGACATCGATCTTCGTGGTTGGCGTTGTGGCACTGGTCATTTCGCTCGCGGTGAGCATCCGCCCGACGGTGGATCAGCGGCCCAGCCCCGGCGAGCAGGCGATCATTCCCAGCGCCCCGGCTCCGGCCCCGGCGCCGGTACAGGAGGCCGCGCCGGTCGCGCCGCCGCCGCCTGCAGCGCCGGAGACCATCAAGGCACCCGTGCCGGTGGTGCAGCAAGCCCCGGCGCCGCGACGGGTGTTCGTCGAGAACCCCGCACCCGCGGCC
>NZ_JBOGDB010000068.1:0-1915 GCF_050701515.1 Mycobacterium sp.
CGTCGAGTTGCCCACCGCGCGAACCGAGCGGCATGTGCGGTCATGGCCCCTTTCCCTCGGATCCAACGCATACCAGTGCAGCCGTGCGAGATTATCGATGAGTACGCAATCGGGGCGCCCGCTGACGCTGGCGGTTTCGATGTGGACCGCTGGCCGCCATGTGGTCTCCTTTTGTTGTGTCGGCCGATGGAAGTTGTGGGTTGAGCCGGAATGGCTGGCCCGCAATGCTTTCAAGGGGAGGGCCGCGTGGATCGTCGGGTCCATCATGCACCGCGCGATGCCCGCTGTGCCTCTACCAGCGAAGTACCGCGGCCACGCCGGCGGCGTCCTTTAGCTTCCCTTCGGCCGCGCCCTCGACGGGACTAATCCGGACTCCCGTCTTAAGGGCCCGCTCGACCATCCGTTCGGTCAGACGGGGCTCGGTCCTTGATGGGTGTGCGTGCGGGCCGACCTCATCGCCGCCGTAGAGCGCCCCGTTGGCGCCCACCGTGCCCATGTAGCGGACCTTCGGGTCGTACACCAGGTGTGCGACTCGGCCGGCGTTTAACGCGGCGGTCACTTCGGACAGCCCCAGGGCGGCAATTCGCGACGCGGCGGCTTCGCGCACGCGCGCCACGATCTGGCTCTCCCGGTCGGTGTGCTGTCCATGCACCCACTCGGTGACAGCGCTCGCCAGCGCGGCATCATCCAGTCCGTTGAGGACTCGGGCGTCGGCGAATACCTTGTCGCGAAGCGCGTCGGGGAACTTCGCGACGGTGGGCTCGGTCCAGCGTTCTCCGCCACTGACTAGGATCCGCTCCCAGCCGCGATCATCGGCTAGCTCCACGGCCACTTCGGTCACCTGATCTAGGAATCGCTGTACCCATTGGTGCTCGCGGGCTTCGCGTTGCTCGCGCATCGGCGTGTGGAACTGCCCTTGCGGGCCGCCCCCAATTTGGCCGGCACGCTCGTGCGGTGCCTGTACATACTGTCGCGGCATCCGGCGCAACATTTGCAGCGACCCCATTCGCCACTCGAGCAGCCGGGCCTCCTCGGTTGACACCAGCACGACGCCAGCGGCCCGGCCTTCGTCGAGCACCTCAAGCAGCGGGTGGATAAAGGGGCCATCGTCGAGTACCACCCGAGTGGGCACCGGCATCGCACTGTCAAGACGCAGGATCCAGTCGCTGTCCAGCGCCGCGAACGCGACGCGGCCTCGGCCCGACGCTATCGGGTTTGTCAGGTTCTCGATCTGCGGCCAGAGTCGCTTCAGCGCGGCAGCCACGTCACGGCTGCGGTCAGCACCGGCGCCCTCGGCAAGCCGCCGCTGCAACTCCCGGAATCGGTTTCTGAGGTCGATTGCGGTGGCTTGCCGGTTCGTGTCGTGCCGGGGATCGGCGTTGAGGTAGACGGACAACACCCCGAGCTTGTCGACGCGCTGGGACAGGTCCCCCAGCCCGTGCTCGTCAAGGCCCTCGATCGCGGCCGTGGTTGGCCACCCCGATCCCTTCGCAACTGTTTGCGACCGATCCTCTTGCTTTAGCATCTCGTGACCTCCTGTGGTGTGATGCGCTGTGGTAGCAGCTCTGTGTGGTTGTGGAGTGTCAGCCGCTGCAGGGCGTCGTTCAGCGAGGCTGCGGTGGGCAGCCGGTAGGTGTCGTCGGTGCTCCGCAGCAGTCGGCTCACGGCCTCGCTGGGCACCAAAAGCCAGCGCACACCTATCTGCTGGCATTTCTCGGCAAGCTTGACCATGGCCCGGACGCCGTCGCGGCCAAAGAAATCCACACCGTAGAGGTCGACGATGAGGCGCCGGCCGGCGCTGGCCAGGTCGGCGGCGTAATCGCTTAGCCGCTGCGCGTTGCAGGCGTCGACCGCGCCGCGCACCTCGACAACAGTGATGTCTGGTTGAAAATGTGTCCGCAGCGACATGCCGGAG
>NZ_JBOGDB010000069.1:0-19801 GCF_050701515.1 Mycobacterium sp.
CTTCGCCCCGACCCGGGCCAACTCGCGTGCCGTGATCAGACCCAGGCCGCTGTTGGCGCCGGTGACGATCGCGGTGCGTCCAGCGAACGAGGGCAGGTCGGCAGCGGTCCATCCAGTCATGGAGCTAACAGTAGCTACTTCCGGGCGACGGTGAATCCCCTGATGATCGCCTCGACGTCGGGAGCGTCTTCCACGGCCCGTTCGGCGTAGCCGGTGACGGTGAACTGAATCAGGTAGCGCTGGTTGGCCGGTGGGGGACCGGTGGGGATGACGATCCGGTTGTAGCTGTGCATCCGGCGCTCGGCGAGGTCGTAGCTGCCTTCAATCATCGATGAGGGGAAACCGCGCCAATTGTCGGTGGAGGCGTTGAGGCGCTTGAAGTTCAGCGACCGTTCGGCGTCGGCGTAGCCGTGCTGAACGGCTTGAGCGACATCGAAGTCGCCGTTGAGCTCGAACACCATCAACATCGCGGTCGGATAGGTGGAACCCTTTGCGATCACCCGCGTCCCCGGCGCGAAATCGGTGCTTTCGTACGGAGCCCAGCCGGGCGGTTGCGGCATCGTCACCGTCAAGTCGGTCAGCTTGTCGGGAGCGACGGGTTCGCCTACGACTCCGACGCTTTCCAGATATTCGGCGATCGTAACGGGCTTCTCGGTGGAGGTCGTGGTGGTCGTCGTGGTGGTCGTGCTCAGCAGCGACGTGTAGTCGGCTTGCTTCTCGCCGCAGCCTGCTGCGGCGATGACCACCAAAGCGACAGCTGCCGCAAAGCGGTGACGCGTCACAGAATCTCGCGAACTGCGTCGATGGGCCTGGCCAGCCGGGTGCCGTTCGGCGTGCCGACGAACGGCCGCTCGATGAGGATCGGATGTTCGGCCATCGCGTCGAGCAGCTCGTCGTCATCGGCGTCCGCCAAATTCAGCTCGGCGTACAGGGGTTCACGCTTGCGCACCGCGGTGCGCACGTCGATGCCGGAGTCCTTGATCAGCTCGACGAGTTCGGCGCGCGATGGCGGTGTCTTCAGATACTGGATCACCGTCGGTTCGATACCGTTGTCCCGCAACAGCTCCAGCGTCTTGCGTGAGGTCGTGCAGCGTGGATTGTGATAGATGACGAAGTCAGCACTGTCTGCTCTTCGCGCAAGCGGCTGATCGCCCATCAAGCGTCACCGTCGAAGAGTCCTGTCACCGATCCGTTTTCGAACACCGCTCGAATCGTGCTGGCCAGTAGCGGTGCGATGGACAGCACCGTGAGTTGCGGGAATTGCTTGTCCTCGCCGATCGGCAGCGTGTTGGTGACGATCACCTCGCGGGCACCGCTTTCGGCCAGCCGCTGCGGTGCCGGCTCGGATAGCACGCCGTGGCTGGCGGCGATGATGACGTCGCCGGCGCCGTCGTCGTGCAGCAGCTTGACCGCGCCGGCGATGGTGCCGCCGGTGTCGATCATGTCGTCTATCAGCACGCAGGTCCGGCCCTTGACGTCGCCGACGACCCGGTTGGACACCACCTGGTTGGGCACCCGCGGGTCGCGGGTCTTGTGGATGAACGCCAGCGGCGTGCCACCCAGCGCGTCGGCCCACTTCTCGGCGATGCGGACCCGGCCGGAGTCGGGGGAGACCACGACCATGTTCTCGCAGGGGTAGTTGTCGGCGATGTAGCCGGTCAGCAGGTTCTGTGCCCGCATGTGATCCACCGGCCCGTCGAAGAAGCCCTGAATCTGATCGGTGTGCAGGTCCACCGAGACGATGCGGTCGGCACCCGCAGTCTTGAGCAGGTCGGCGATCAGCCGTGCCGAGATCGGCTCGCGGCCGCGGTGTTTCTTGTCCTGGCGGGCATAGGGATAGAACGGCAGGATCGCGGTGATGCGCTTGGCGCTGCCACGTTTGAGCGCATCGATCATAAGCAGCTGTTCCATCACCCACTTGTTCAGCGGGTCGGGATGGGACTGCAGCACGAACGCGTCGCAGCCACGGACCGACTCTTCGAACCGCACGAAGATCTCGCCGTTGGCAAAGTCTTGGGCCGCCTGCGCGGTGACGTGGACGTCGAGTTCCTTGGCGACCTGCTCGGCCAGCTCAGGGTGCGCACGACCCGAGAAGAGCATCAGGTTCTTGCGGTTTTCCATCCAGTCGGTGCCCACGGTTGCCCTCGCCGGTCGAGAATCGATTTCGGCCTAATCGTACGTAGCGCAGCTGGCCGCGCGTGGCCGGGTTGCCACAACAAGAACGGCGGCGTCCAGTTCACGTTGGTTCGTCGTCCCCGGTGTCGGCTTCTTCGCCGGCTTCGGAGTTGGCCTTTCGGGCGGCCTCGGCCGCTGCCGACCCTGGCCGCTTGCGTTCCACCCAACCCTCGATATTGCGCTGCGGGCCCGCGGACACCGCGAGCGCGCCGGGCGGCACGTCGTCGCGCACCACGGCGCCCGCTCCGGTGTAGGCACCGTCGCCGACGGTGACCGGTGCGACGAACATGGTGTCCGAGCCGGTGCGTACGTGATCGCCGATCGTGGTGCGCTGCTTGTTCTCGCCGTCGTAGTTGACGAACACGCTCGACGCGCCGATGTTGCTGTGTTCGCCGATGTCCGCGTCGCCGACGTAGGTCAGGTGCGGCACCTTGGTGCCGGTGCCCA
This sequence comes from Mycobacterium sp., assembly GCF_050701515.1. GTDB lineage: Bacteria > Actinomycetota > Actinomycetes > Mycobacteriales > Mycobacteriaceae > Mycobacterium. The sequence goes on from NZ_JBOGDB010000069.1 coordinate 2,623, forward strand.
CCGTCGAGTTCTTGGTCTCGACGAACGCCCCCAGCTTGGTGTCGGCGCCCAGCACGGTGCCGGGCCGCAGATAGGTGAATGGGCCGACGGTGGCGTCGTCGCCGATGGAGGCGGAGGAGCCGTGGGTGCGGATCACCGTCGCGCCTTCGCCGACGGTGACGTCGGTCAGCGTGGTGTCCGGGCCGATTTGGCAGCGCCCGCCGATGCGGGTGGCGCCCAGCAATTGCGTGCCGGGCTGGATGACGGTGTCGCGGCCGATGGTCACGTCGACGTCGATCCAGGTGGTCGCGGGGTCGACGATCGTCACCCCCGAGCGCTGGTGGGCGGCCACGATGCGCCGGTTCAGTTCGGCGCCCAGATCGGCCAGCTGCACCCGGTCGTTGACGCCGGCGACCAGCGCGACGTCGTCGACATGCTTGGCGCGCACGACGTGGCCGTCCTGCCGGATGATCGAGATGACGTCGGTGAGGTAGAGCTCGTTCCGGGCATTGTCGGAGCGCAACCGGCTGACCGCCGAGCGCAGCGCGGCGATGTCGAAGGCGTAGACGCCGGCGTTGACCTCGCGAATGGCCAGCTGCTCTCGCGTGGCGTCGGTCTGCTCCACGATGCCGATGACCTCACGGTCCTGGGTGCGCAGGATGCGGCCGTAGCCCGTCGGATCGGGCAGCGTCGTGGTCAGGATGGTCGCCCCGGTGGTCTCCGAGCCGTGCGTGGCGATCAGCTCGGCGAGGGTGTCGGCGTCCAGTAGCGGGATGTCGCCCGAGGTCACCACGACGATGCCGGCGAAGTCGGCGGGCAGGGCGGCCAGCCCGCACCCGACCGCATGGCCGGTGCCCAGCTGCTGCTCCTGCACCGCGACGTCGACGTTGCGGCCGAGCCGCTCGGCCAGCTCCGTGACGGCCGGGGTGATGCGCTCGCGGTCGTGGCCCAGCACCACGACCAGGTGCTGCGGGGCCACCTTGGCCAGCGAGTGCAGGGCGTGCGACAGCATGCTGCGACCGGCCAGCGTGTGCAGCACCTTCGGGATGTCGGAGCGCATACGGGTACCGGCCCCAGCCGCCAGGACCAGGACCGCCGCCTCACCATGCACCGTCATAAAGCTCCGTCGCCAGGACTCGAACCTGAACTTTCTGAACCAAAATCAGAGGTGCTGCCGATTACACCACGACGGACCGATCACCTAGCGACTCTAGTGCAACCATCTACGCTGATAAGCGTGGCAGCAGCCGAGAAGGAAGCGCGTGCACCCCGCGCCCGGATGACCGGCGCCGAGCGCCGCCATCAGCTCATCGACATCGCACGATCCCTCTTCGCCGAGCGCGGATACGAGGGGGCTTCGATCGAGGAGATCGCGCAACGCGCCAACGTCTCCAAGCCCGTCGTCTACGAGCATTTCGGCGGCAAGGAAGGGCTCTACGCGGTGGTCGTCGACCGTGAGATGTCGGCGCTGCTGGACGGCATCACGTCGTCGCTGACCAGGACGACCAACAACCGGTCCCGGCTGCGCATCGAGCGGGTGGCGCTGGCCCTGCTGACCTATGTCGATGAACGCACCGACGGATTCCGCATTCTGATTCGCGACTCCCCGGCGGCCATCACATCGGGCACCTACTCCACCCTGCTCAACGAGGCCGTCAACCAGGTGTCCTCGATCCTGGCCGGCGACTTCTCCCGCCGCGGCCTGGATCCCGACATGGCACCGCTGTACGCCCAGGCGCTGGTCGGTTCGGTATCGATGACGGCGCAGTGGTGGCTCGATGTGCGCGAGCCCAAGAAGGAAGTGGTGGCCGCCCATCTGGTCAACCTGTGCTGGAACGGGCTGATGCACCTCGAGGACGACCCGCAGCTGCTCGACGAGTAGGCCGCCGTCATAAGCGATTTCGGCGTGAAAACCTGCGCTCAGCGATAGAAATCACGCCGAAATCGCGGCTTGCCTAGGATGGATACATCATGACCGCATCGGGGATTACCCATGTCCAAACCCCGATCGCGGGGCTGGTCGACCTCGCGCTGCGCGATCCCGGTCTACAAGATGTCACCCGGCGGGCCGCCGGCAGACCCGATGATCTGGCCCTGGTCGGCCCGGCCGGCGCCAGGGTGTTCGCCGCCAGCGCGCTCGCCCAGCTGGGGCCGCTGCTGGTGGTGACCGCCACCGGGCGCGAGGCCGACGACCTGACCGCCGAGCTGCGCGGGGTTTTCGGTGATTCGGTTGCGCTGTTCCCGTCCTGGGAAACGCTGCCGCACGAACGGTTGTCCCCGGGTGTCGACACCGTCGGAGCCCGGCTGATGCTGCTGCGCCGAATCGCCAACCCCGACGACGAGCGGCTCGGGCCGCCGCTGCGGGTGGTGGTCACCACGGTGCGCTCGCTGCTGCAGCCGATGGCGCCGGATCTGGCCGAGATCGAACCGGTCACCCTGACGGTGGGCGCCGAAGTCGAGTTCAACGATGTGATCACCCGGCTCGTCGAACTGGCCTACACCCGTGTCGACATGGTCGGCCGGCGGGGGGAGTTCGCGGTGCGCGGCGGGATCCTCGACGCCTTCCCGCCCACCGCCGAGCACCCGGTCCGCGTCGAATTCTGGGGCGACGAGATCTCCGAGATGCGGATGTTCTCCGTCGCCGATCAGCGATCGATCCCCGAAATCGATATCGGCACCATCGTCGCCGTGCCGTGCCGCGAACTGCTGCTCACCGACGACGTCCGGGCAAGGGCCGCCGCGCTGGCCGCCCAACACCCCAGAACGGACAATGCAGTCCCCGGCGGCGTGCCCGACATGCTGGCCAAGCTGGCCGAAGGCATCCCCGTCGACGCCATGGAGGCACTGCTGCCGCTGCTGCGGCCGACCGACTTGTCCACGCTCAGCGACCAGCTGCCGGCGCAGACGCCGCTGCTGGTGTGCGACCCGGAGAAGGTCCGCACCCGCGCGGCCGACCTGATCAAGACCGGCCGCGAGTTCCTCGAAGCGTCGTGGTCGACGGCCGCGGTCGGCGGCGATGCACCGATCGATCTGGAGGCGCTGGGCGCATCCGGGTACCTGCAACTCGACGAGGTGCAGGCCGGGGCCCGCGCCGGCGGACACCCCTGGTGGACGCTGAGCCAGCTCGGTAGCGAGTCGGCGCTGGAGCTGAACATCCGTGCGGCGCCGTCGGCCCGCGGCCAGCAGGCCGGCGTCGACGAGATCTTCGCCATGCTGCGCGCCCACGTGGCAACCGGCGGACACGCCGCGGTGGTCACGCCCGGCACCGGAACCGCGCATCGGGTGGTCGAGCAGCTGGCCGAAGCCGATACGCCGGCAGCGATGTTGGAGCCCGGCGCGGCACCCAAACCCGGTGTGGTTGGGGTGCTCAAGGGCCCGCTGCACGACGGCGTGGTGCTGCCGGGCGCCAACTTCGTCGTCATCACCGAGACCGATCTGACCGGCAACCGGGTTACCGCACCCGAAGGCAAGCGGCTGGCCGCCAAGCGCCGCAATGTCGTCGACCCACTCGCGCTGACCGCCGGTGACCTGGTGGTGCACGACCAGCACGGCATCGGCCGCTTCGTCGAGATGGTGGAACGCACCGTCGGCGGTGCGCACCGGGAGTATCTGGTGCTGGAGTACGCGTCGGCCAGGCGAGGCGGTGGTTCGGACAAGCTCTATGTGCCGATGGACTCTCTGGACCAGCTGTCGCGCTATGTCGGCGGGCAGGCGCCGACGCTGAGCCGGCTGGGCGGCAGCGACTGGACCAACACCAAGACCAAAGCGCGGCGGGCGGTCCGCGAGATCGCCAGCGAGCTGGTGTCGCTGTATGCCAAGCGGCAGGCGTCGCCGGGGTACGCGTTCGGGCCCGACACCCCGTGGCAGGCCGAGATGGAGGACGCGTTCGGGTTCACCGAGACCGTCGACCAGTTCACCGCGATCACAGAGGTCAAGGCCGACATGGAGAAGCCGATCCCGATGGACCGGGTGATCTGCGGTGACGTCGGCTATGGCAAGACCGAGATCGCGGTGCGGGCCGCGTTCAAGGCGGTGCAGGACGGCAAGCAGGCCGCGATGCTGGTGCCCACGACGCTGCTGGCCGACCAGCACCTGCAGACCTTCACCGAGCGGATGGCCGAATTCCCGGTCACCGTGAAGGGCCTGTCGCGGTTCACCGATCCGACCGAATCGCGCGCGGTGCTCGACGGCATGAAAGACGGGTCGGTCGACATCGTGATCGGCACGCACCGGCTGCTGCAAACCGGAGTGACCTGGAAGAACCTCGGCCTGGTCGTGGTCGATGAGGAGCAGCGGTTCGGCGTCGAGCACAAGGAGCACATCAAGTCGATGCGCACCCACGTCGACGTGCTGACGATGAGCGCCACCCCGATTCCGCGCACGTTGGAGATGAGCCTGGCCGGGATCCGGGAGATGTCGACGATCCTGACCCCGCCCGAGGAGCGCTATCCGGTGCTGACCTACGTCGGGCCGCACTCCGATAAACAGATCGCCGCCGCGCTTCGGCGCGAACTGCTGCGCGACGGGCAGGCCTTCTACATCCACAATCGGGTCAGCTCGATCGACCAGGCCGCCGCCCGGGTGCGCGCGCTGGTGCCCGAGGCACGTGTCGTCGTCGCGCACGGTCAGATGCCCGAGGACCCGCTGGAGTCCACGGTCGAGGGATTCTGGAATCGCGAGTACGACATCCTGGTCTGCACAACGATCGTCGAAACCGGCCTGGACATCTCCAATGCCAACACCCTGATCGTCGAACGCGCCGACACGTTCGGGCTGTCCCAGCTACACCAGTTGCGCGGCAGGGTGGGACGCAGCCGTGAACGCGGCTACGCGTATTTCATGTACCCGCCCGAGATTCCGTTGACCGAGACGGCCTACGACCGGCTGGCCACCATCGCCCAGAACAACGAGCTCGGTGCGGGCATGGCCGTCGCGATGAAGGACCTCGAGATCCGCGGTGCGGGCAACGTTCTCGGCGCCGAACAGTCCGGCCACGTCGCCGGCGTCGGATTCGACTTGTACGTCCGGCTGGTCGGTGAGGCGGTCGAGGCGTACCGCGCCGCTGCGGACGGGAAAACCGTTGCCGCCATTGAAGAACCAAAAGATGTGCGGATCGACTTGCCGGTCGACGCGCATCTACCACCCGACTACATCGCCAGCGACCGGTTGCGCCTGGAGGGCTACCGCCGGCTGGCCTCGGCCGGCGACCCGGTCGCCGTCGACGCGGTCACCGAGGAGCTCGTTGACCGGTATGGCCCGCTGCCCGAGCCGGCCCGGCGACTGGTGGCGGTCGCGCGGTTGCGGCTGCTGGCGCGCGAGTATGGCATCACCGAGATCAGCGCCGCTTCGGCGTCGACGGTGCGACTGTCGCCACTGACGTTGGTGGACTCGCAGCAACTGCGGCTCAAGCGCCTGTACCCCAGTGCGCACTACCGGGCGACGACGTCAACGGTGCAGGTGCCGATCCCGAGATCCGGCACTGGAGTGGGCGCGGCGCGAATCCGCGATCTCGAGCTCGTCCAAATGGTGGCCGGTTTGGTATTGGCCCTTGATGGAAAACCGCAGGATGAAGTTGATATAACCAACTTCGGAGGTGAAGCGGCGATGAACGACAAGCAGCGAGCGCGATGACAGTCGTGCTGGTCGATCCACGGCGCCCTTCGTTGGTCCCGGTCGAGGCGATGGAGCTGTTGACCGGTGATGTCCAATACACCGAAGAGATGCCCGTCAAGGTGCCGTGGTCGCTGCCGGCGGCCCGGCCGGCGTATGACGGCGAAGACGCGCCGGTGCTGCTGTCGTCGGATCCCGAACACCCCGCCGTCCAGGCGCGACTGGCGGCCGGAGACAAACTGATTGCGGCGCCCGACCCGCAACCCGGCGATCGGCTTGTCGACGCGGTGGCCATGATGGACAAGTTGCGCACCGCCGGCCCGTGGGAAAGCGAGCAGACCCACGACTCGCTGCGCCGATTCCTGTTGGAGGAAACCTACGAGCTCTTCGACGCGGTGCGCAGCGGCAACGCGGACGAGCTGCGCGCGGAACTTGGCGACGTGCTTCTGCAGGTGCTGTTTCACGCCCGCATCGCCGAGGACGCGCCGCAGCATCCGTTCACCATCGACGACGTCGCCGACTCGCTGCTGCGCAAGCTCGGCAACAGGGTGCCGGCGGTGCTGGCCGGTGAACCAATCTCGCTGGACGAACAGCTCGCGCAATGGGAACAGCGCAAGGCTGCCGAGAAGTCGCGTAATTCGTCAATGGATGATGTGCCGACGGGTCAACCCGCATTGGCGTTGGCGCAGAAGGTGATTGATCGGGTGACGCAGGCCGGTCTGCCCGCCGACCTCATCCCGGCCGAAATCAAGGGCATTACGGTATCGGTGGATGGGGATGCCGAAAACAACTTGCGCACCACGGTTTTGGAGTTCATGGATACCGTGCGCCGGGTGGAGAGGGCCATCGCCGCCGACCGCCGTGGTGAAGACGTACCGGAGGAACTCGACATCGCATCGCTCGGGGTGATCACTGAGGAGGAATGGCGGGCGTTCTGGCCGTCCGCCGATGTCGCTGAGGAGCCCGTCGCAGCCGAAGAGACTGAGGAGACGGATACGGAACCGGCGCCCGATCGAATTCCCGAGCCGACACCGGCCGACGTTCCAGAGCCTGGGCCGGCGGAGGTGCCCGAGCCGTCGCCGGTGGACGTCCCCGAGCCGACACCCGAGGACGTCAGCGAAACGGTCGAGCCGCGCTAGTTCGCCGAGCGTGCAACCACTGCGAAAAATCGCTCAAAATATCGCAGTGGCCTCACGTTCGGCGGCTCCACGCCGTTGAGAGTCGGCGAATAATTCCGCCCGCGGTGTCCTCTGCGGTCACGCGAATGTCCACCCATCCCAGCTCAGCGACCGTCTCCGCCCGACGGATGTCGTGGTTGAAGCGGCTGCGATCAATCCGATGATGCTCGCCTTCGTAATCCATAGCGATCTTCACGTCCTCCCAACCCAGGTCGAGTACCGCGACGAGCACGCCGAATTCGTCGTAGACCGGGATCTGCGTCTGTGGCCGCGGATAGCCGTTTCGGATCACGAGAAGTCGCAGCCAGGTCTCTTGTGGCGATTCCGCGCCTGGATCGACGAGGTCGAGAACCGTACGTGCCCTCCGAATACCGCGACGGCCCTGGTATCTGTCGGCGAGCAGCTCGGCATCGGCGATCTTGAGTTGGGTTGCGCGCGCCAGGGCATCGACCGTCGCTACCGCTTTGTCGACGGGGTATCGGCATGCGAGGTCGAGGGCGGTGCGGGCGGGTGTGGTCACTCGGATCCCGTTGATCATCTCGACCTCGTCGTCGACGACCCGGTCGGACCACGTATGAATACCTCTGGGCGGTCGGCGATTCGGCCACAGCAACTCGGCCGGCCGATCGCGGTCGACCCACTTCGCTCCATGCAACGCTGCGGCCGATTGTCCCGCGACGATGCCTTGGCGCCCGGACCATAACCACGCCGCTCGGGCGCGGTCGATAGCGGTCAGATCGCTGTCGAGCGGCATGTACACGTCCGGATAGAGCGCGACGAACCTGCTGCGCAGGGCGTAGGGCGTTAAAGCACGTGACGCAATCGCCTCAGTTCCGATGAATGCCTCCCCCATGCGACGAAGTGTGCCGACGATCACCGACACGTCGGAGCACGGTCAGGCGACCAGCTGATCACCGAGGAACCGGTCCGGACCGGTCACCCCGGGCAGGGCGAAGAAGAAGCCGCCACCCACCGGAAGGATGTACTCCTCGAGCGGTTCACCCTTCAGTCGACTCTGAACGGTGAGGAACCCCAACTCCAGACTCCGCTGATAGGAGATGAACGCCAGCCCTTGGTCGAGCCGTCCGGCGCCGTCGAATCCCCGCGAATACGAGAATCCGCGGCGCAGGATGAGGTTCTCCTCGGTCTCGGCCGTGCGGGGGTTGGCCAGCCGGATATGGGCATCCGGCTTTATCCGCTTGCCGTCGGGATCCTCGGCGTAGTCGGGATCGGCGAACTCGTCCGTCATGCCCAGCGGGGCGCCGCTGACCTTGCGCCGACCGATGATTGCCTCCTGCTCGGCGAGTTGGGTCCGATCCCAGAACTCGACGAACATCCGGATGATGCGAACGGCCTGATACGAACCGCCGACCGCCCAATCGGGTTCGCCGTCTTCGGGGCCCACCCAGACGTGGCGATCCATCAGAGCGGCGTCGTCCACGTCAAGGTTGGCTGTTCCATCCTTGAACCCCAACAGGTTTCGGGGGGTCGCGGCTTCCGACACCGGGCCCGCTCCGATCCCGCGGGAGTAACCGTCGACGATCCAACGCAACACCAGATCGCTTCGGGTGCGGCGCATCAACTGCCGCAGCGCGAATTGCACGGTGTCGGCGTGACCGGCCTCGAGGACGATCGCCAGGTCACCGTGTGAGAGCTTCGGGTCCAACCGGTCGTTGGCCAAGAACGGCATGGTGACCAGTTCTTTGGGCTTGCGGTCGGCCAAGCCGAACCGGTCGTCGAACAACGAAGCGCCGACACCAACGACCACCGAAAGGTTGTCCTCCGGCGGCTTCTTCCCGAGGATCCCCGAGTCGACGGGCGGGTATGCGGGGTCGCGCACCTCGGGCGGCTTGCCGGCCATCAGGCCGCGGATCTCGTCGGTGAGTGCGGCCAGTGCGGACGACAGGGCGGCGCGGTCTTTGGACTGCACGGTGAACGATGCCAGCAGACCCCGCTCCGGGATCGGCAATGCGGTGATCCCGGTTTGATGCGCACCCGCGAACGGGATGAACCGAGCCGCGACGGGCGGGGCGGGCTGCGGCGAACCGCAGCCCGACAACGATGTACCTACGCCGACGGCGGCACCGGTGCCCAGTGCCCCCGTGACGAAGGTTCGGCGTGAGATCCCCGCGCGCCGTGGCCGCTGGTTCACTGCAGCTTCAGGACCCCCGCGACTTGCGACACGTTCTCGGACAGTCCGGCCAGTTGCGCCTTGAGCTTGTCGATGGTCGGCGGATCCACCGTCACGCCGGTGCAGCGCGGCGACGGGTACGGGTCGTTCTCGGTGCAGTAGAGCACCCAGCCGTCACCGCGGCGCAGCGGCCGCATGGTGTTGAAGATCTCGGTGAACCCGGCAGAGATCTTGCCCAGCAGCGCCGGATCAGCTTCCACGAGTGCAGGTTCCAGCTTGTCGACTGCGACCTGTGAGCCTTGCAGGTTGGCATCGAAGTCCCACAGGTCGGTCTTGGAGTAGCGGTCCTCCTCGCCGGTGATCTTGCCCTCCGAGACCTCCTCGATCAGCTCGGCTGCCCCGACCGCGACGTCTCTCGGGGTGACCTCGAGCGTTGGCATCTGCTGCTGCAGCGTCGCGACGTCCTGGTCGAGTTGGTCGGCGAAGGGAGCCCCGCCTTCGGTGGTGTTCTGCTCGAAGAGCAGATACTCAAGGCGATGCCAGCCGGTGAATGCTGCGTCGTCGACGCCGGCGAAGTCGTCGACACGCGCGTCGACCTTGCCGTCGATCTCCTCGACGAGGCCGGCCAGCGGCTCAATTCGCTCCCACGGCAGTCGCGACGGCGCGTACGCGTCCTGCGCGGCTTGCAGGTTGCCGGCCCGCACCGCATCGGTGAACGTCTTGGTGACACGAACCAGTTCGTTGGTCTGATCGACCGCGTAGGCCTGGTACTCGTCGGCGGCCTTTTCGACGAGCGGATTCGGGGCCGCCGCCGCGGTCGTCGTCGTTGTCGGGGCGGCTTCGGTGCCGCTGTCGGCATCGTTGCTTGAGCAGCCGGCCAGAGCCAGCGCCAGGGCCACCACCGGTACCTGCCAGACGAGATGCCGTCGCATCGAACCTCCTCGTAGTAGACGCGTGAACCCTACATTGTTTCGCTCCGCGTAGGGTAGGCACACCTAAACGCCGGTGTGATCGTTTTGCTCGACCGTGTGGCTGCCCGGCGGGTAGCTCCGGCTGTGGTTCCGTAGCACTCATCAGGCCGTGCGACGATGGTCAGCGACCAAGGTTGTTTGAGGGAGTCCAGTGTCGCCAGTGCGTTGGCTGCGGGCTGTCGCGGTAGTGGGTGCGACGGCACTGCTGTTGGCTTCCAGCTGTTCGTGGCAGCTGGGCATCCCCATTCCCGAAGGCGTCCCGCCACCGGCCGGCGACCCGGTGCCACAGATCGACACCCACGCCAAGGGCAGGCCGGCCGATCAGTTGCACGAATGGGCGGCCGAGCGGGCGCCGGCTTTGGGCTTGCCGGTGGGCGCCCTCGAGGCGTATGCCTATGCGGCCAGGGTGGCCGAGGTGGAGAACCCGGATTGCCATCTGACCTGGCCCACGCTCGCCGGGATCGGCATGGTGGAGAGTCACCACGGCGCCTATCGCGGCGCGAAAATCGCTTCGAACGGCGATGTCCGCCCGCCCATCCGCGGCGTGCGGCTGGACGGCACGATGGGAAACCTGGAGATCGTCGACAGCGACGACGGGCGGCTGGACGGCGACCGCGCCCTGGACCGGGCCATGGGCCCCATGCAGTTCATCCCGGAGACCTGGCGGCTGTACGGGGTGGACGCGAACAATGACGGCAAGGTCAGCCCGGACAACTTCGATGATGCGGCGTTGTCGGCGGCGGGCTATTTGTGCTGGCGCGGGAAGGACCTCGCCACCCCGCGAGGCTGGATGGAAGCGTTGCGGGCCTACAACCGCTCCGACCAGTACGCCCGCACCGTGCGGGACTGGGCGACGGCCTACGCCGACGGCCACGCCCTCTAACCACACGGCGCCGTCGACACGCTTTAGGCTCATGCTCAAGCCCCACGGTCAAGCCGGACGACCAGCCCGACGATGAACCCGACGATCAAGGAGAAGCCCGTGCCCATCATCGAGCAGGTCGGAGCTCGCGAGATCCTCGACTCCCGTGGCAACCCGACTGTCGAGGTCGAGTTGGCACTGATCGACGGCACCTTCGCCAGGGCGGCGGTACCGTCTGGCGCCTCCACCGGAGAACACGAGGCGGTGGAGCTGCGCGACGGCGGCTCGCGCTACGGCGGCAAGGGTGTGCAGCAGGCGGTGCAGGCGGTGCTCGACGAGATCGCTCCGGCGGTCATCGGGCTGAGCGCCGACGACCAGCGACTGGTCGACCAGGCGCTGCTTGACCTGGACGGCACACCGGATAAGTCACGGCTGGGCGCCAACGCGGTTCTGGGTGTATCGCTGGCGGTGTCGAAGGCCGCCGCCGAATCGGCCGGGCTGCCGCTGTTCCGCTACATCGGCGGTCCGAACGCCCACGTCCTGCCGGTGCCGATGTTGAACATCCTCAACGGCGGCGCGCACGCCGACACCGGCGTCGATGTCCAGGAGTTCATGGTCGCCCCGATCGGTGCGCCGAGCTTCAAGGAGGCGCTGCGGTGGGGCGCCGAGGTATACCACTCGCTGAAATCGGTGCTGAAGAAGCAGGGATTGTCCACCGGTCTGGGCGACGAGGGCGGATTCGCGCCGGACGTGGCCGGCACCAAGGCCGCACTCGACCTGATCCTGTCGGCCATCGAAGCGGCGGGATACCAGCCCGGTGCCGACGTGGCGCTGGCGCTGGACGTCGCGGCCACCGAATTCTTCACCGAGGGAAAGGGTTACAACTTCGAGAAGGAGACGCATACCGCCGATCAGATGGCGGAGTTCTACGCCGCGCTCATCGACTCCTATCCGCTTGTCTCGATCGAGGATCCGCTCTCCGAGGACGACTGGGACGGCTGGGTGGCGCTGACCACGGCCATCGGTGACCGTGTCCAGCTCGTCGGCGACGACCTCTTCGTCACCAACCCCGAGCGACTCGAGGACGGCATCGAAAGGGGAGCGGCCAACGCCCTGCTGGTCAAGGTGAATCAGATTGGCACGCTGACCGAAACGCTCGATGCGGTGTCGCTGGCGCACAACAGCGGCTACCGCACGATGATGAGCCACCGCAGCGGCGAAACGGAGGACACCACCATCGCCGACCTCGGGGTCGCGGTGGGCAGCGGCCAGATCAAGACCGGTGCACCGGCGCGCAGCGAGCGGGTCGCCAAGTACAACCAGTTGCTGCGCATCGAGGAGACCCTCGGCGATGCGGCGCGGTACGCCGGCGACCTCGCCTTCCCCAGATTCGCCCCGGAGGCCAAATAGCCCGTGCCCGAAGCGAAACGGCCCGATCCGAAACGGCGCTCCCCGGCTTCCAGACCTGGCAAGTCGGGTAAGGCCGACGACTCGGCGCGCGGCCCGCGGGGAGCGGCCCGACGTGAGCAACGCGGCACCGAGTCGCGGTCCGCACCCGAGCCCGATGAGCGGAGCACCGCCGATTCGATCAGGAAGTCCATCGCGGAATCGGCCGAACAACTGGCCGAACAGCGGCTGGGTTCGGCGGCGCGGCGGGCGGCGATTCTCGCCGCGGTGGTGTGCGTGCTCACCCTGACCATCGCCGGGCCGGTGCGCACCTACTTCGCCCAGCGAACCGAGATGAAACAGCTGGCGGCGACGGAAGCCAGGCTGCGCGCGGAGATCGCCGAACTCGAGCAGCAGAAGGTGAAGCTGGCCGACCCGGTTTACATTGCCGCGCAAGCCCGCGAACGGCTCGGGTTCGTCATGCCGGGCGAAATTCCCTATCAGGTGCAGTTACCCCCGACGGGAGCGGTACCGGGCGGGCCCGGCGACGAAGCCTTCGCCGCCCGGGCCGGCGAGCCGTGGTACACGTCGCTGTGGCACACGATCGCCGATGTGCCGCACAACGTTCCGAGCCCGGACCCTCCCGCCACTCCGCCCGTTCCTCCGACGCCCGCCCCTCCCGGTGCTCCGCCTCCCGGTGGTTGAGCGATCGGATCTCGACGCCGTCGCGCGGCAGCTCGGCCGTGCGCCACGCGGCGTCCTGGAGATCGCTTACCGGTGCCCGAACGGTGAGCCGGGTGTCGTCAAGACAGCGCCGAGATTGCCTGACGGAACACCCTTTCCGACGCTGTACTACTTGACGCATCCGGTGCTGACCGCGGCGGCTAGCCGACTCGAATCGTCGGGTTTGATGCGAGATATGACCGACCGGCTGCGGCAGGACCCGCAGCTGGCCACGGCTTACCGACGGGCGCACGAGTCGTATCTGGGCGAGCGCGACGCGCTCGAATCCCTGGGTACTTCGTTCTCCGGCGGCGGTATGCCGGACCGGGTGAAGTGCCTGCACGTGCTGATCGCGCACTCGCTGGCCAAGGGTCCCGGCGTCAACCCGCTCGGAGACGAGGCGTTGGCCGTGCTGGCCGTCGAACCGGCCATGAACGGCATCCTCGAGCCGGGGGTATGGATATGAACACCCGAAGGCGAGCGCGAGTGAGGATCGCAGCGAAGCGAGGACCGGAGCGAGCGGGAGCCGAGGCATGAACCGGGTCGCCGCGGTCGACTGCGGCACCAACTCGATTCGATTGCTGATCGCCGATGCCGTCGACGGCCGGTTGCGCGAAGTCCATCGCGAGATGCGCATCGTGCGGCTGGGCCAGGGCGTCGATGCCACCGGGCAATTCGCACCCGACGCGCTCGCGCGGACGAAGGCCGCGCTGGTCGACTATGCCGAGCTGTTGCGTCGCCACGACGTGTCGAAAGTACGGATGGTCGCGACGTCGGCCACCCGCGACGCCGCCAACCGCGACGTGTTCTTCACGATGACAGCCGATGTGCTGGGCGCCGTGGTGCCCGGGACGGTCGCCGAGGTGATCACCGGAACCGAGGAGGCTGCGCTGTCGTTTCACGGCGCTGTCGATGAAATGGACATCGCCGCAGCACCTTTCGTGGTGGTGGATCTCGGCGGTGGATCCACCGAAGTGGTGCTGGGCGAGCGTGACATGGACGCCGGTTTCTCTGCCGACATCGGCTGCGTGCGGCTGACCGAACGCTGCCTGCATTCGGATCCGCCGACGGCCGCGGAGGTGGCGGCCGCGCGCGAAGTGGTGCGGCAACGACTGGGGGAGGCGCTGCGAGTGGTGCCCGTCGAGCGAGCGCGAACCTGGGTCGGGGTGGCCGGCACCATGACCACGATTTCGGCGCTGGCCCAACAGATGACGACGTATGACCCGACGGCGATTCACCTGTCCCGCGTCGGGTTCGGTGAACTGCTGCCGGTGTGCGAGGAGCTGCTCACGATGACCCACCAGCAGCGGGCAGCGCTGGGGCCGATGCACGAGGGCCGCGTCGACGTCATCGGCGGCGGCGCCATCATCGTGGAGGAGTTGGCGGACGCCCTGCGCGCCCGGGCCGGCATCGATGAGCTGGTGGTCAGCGAGCACGACATTCTCGACGGAATCGCGCTGTCAATCGGCTAGGCGCTGGTTCAAGTGCGAATTTTCGCGCGACGTTTCGTCGGGTCGTGCTGGCCCGCGAGTGTCAGGCCCAATAGCACCATGCCCGTACCGAGCCCGAAGTGCAGCCAGTTGGTGGCACCGTTCACCGGAACGAAGTTGGCGGGGTTGGCGTGGTCGACGAGTAGGCCGTACACCCAGAGCGCGAGGTAGGCCAAACCGCCGACGAGAAGATAGGCGCGCGAAGTGGCGTAGCTGCGTGCCATGAAGAAACCGGCGGCGCCGAACAGCAGATGAAGGACATTGTGCAGCCCCGAGACGGCGAAGACGCCGAACAGTTTTGCGCCGGAATGGTGGCCCGCCCACTGCAACTCGTCGTAGTCGGTCGTCACCCAGGGAATGAAGCCCAGCACGCCGACCACCAGGAAAGCGGCGCCGATCAGCACCGCCGCGCCCTGCACGGCCATGTACCTGGGAGTCGCCATTCCTTCACCTCCCTGCCGGGCCCTTATTGACGGACCCGCAGGTTGGTGAAGTACCCCGGCGACCGGTCGCTTAACCGGTTATGGGCTGGTGGGTGGCGTCCGGTTCACCGGAACCCGCGACGCGACGTCCCCGGGAATGAAGCCCAGGATGCCGATCAGCAAGAACACCGCACCGACCACAAACGCCGCGGCCTGAACTGGGGTGTACCTGCGTCCGACGTTGGTGGACATGATTGCCCTTTCTCGAGTACGGGGTTGATGAATTGCCCGAGAAAGCCGCACGCAAACACCACCCGACGACGAATCGGGCGGAGACTAACTACCTACGGTTAGCGCCGTACCTTGCAGTTGGGGAGGTTGCCGCAATGGTGGCCGCTGTCGCATGCGTTGCACCGACAGGTACACGATCCGGCCTTGGTTGCTGGTACTCGCATAGTCAACGCCTTTCGTTGAGACTGCGCTCAGGGCGTAGGTTACTCGCACAATTGCGCCCTTGGTGCAGTCTCAACGATCAGCCCTGCAGGATCGGGCGGAGCGCGTCGAGCACGGCGGGGTCCTCGATCGTCGACGGCAGCGGTTCGTCCTTACCGTCGGCGATTCCCCGCATGGTCTTGCGCAGGATCTTCCCCGACCGGGTTTTCGGTAGCGCGGCGACGACGTCGACGATCCTGAAACAGGCCACCGCGCCGATGTTCTCGCGCACGGCCGCGACCAGGTCCTCGGCCAGCCCCTCGTCCGATGCACCCGCTTTCAGCACGACCAATCCACGCGGCACCTGTCCCTTCATCTCGTCGGCAACACCGATGACCGCGCACTCCGCCACTGCCGGGTGCTCGGCGAGCACCGCCTCGATCGAGCCGGTCGACATGCGGTGTCCCGCAACGTTGATGACGTCGTCGGTGCGGCCCATCACGAACAGATAGCTGTCGTCGTCGATGTAACCGCCGTCGCCGGTGAGGTAATAACCTTCGAACGCCGACAGATAGGAGGCGACGTAGCGGTCGTCGTCGCCCCACAGGGTCGGCAGCGTTCCCGGCGGGAGTGGGAGTTTGACGCAGATCGCGCCCTCTTCGTTCGGTGCTGCCCGCGAGCCGTCGGGGCGCAGGATCTGCACGTCGTACCCGGGCATCGGCACGGTGGCCGAGCCCGGCTTGATGTCCAGCGCTTCGACGCCCATCGGGTTGGCGGCGACCGGCCAGCCGGTCTCGGTCTGCCACCAGTGGTCGACGACCGGGATGCCCAGCCGCTCCGAGGCCCAGTGGTAGGTGCCGGGATCCAGCCGTTCGCCGGCCTGGAACAGGTACTGCAGCGCGGACATGTCCTGCTTGCTCAGGTGCACACCATCGGGGTCTTCCTTCTTGATCGCCCGGATCGCGGTCGGCGCGGTGAACACCGCCTTCACCCCGTGTTCGGAAGCCACCCGCCAGAACGCGCCGGCGTCCGGTGTCCCCACCGGCTTGCCCTCGTAGAGCACGCTCGTCGCGCCGAGCATCAGGGGGCCGTACACGATGTAGGAGTGGCCGACGACCCAGCCCACGTCGGAGGCGGCCCAGTACACGTCGCCGGGGTGGGTGTCGTAGACGTTGCGCATGCTCCACAACAGCGCCACGGCATGCCCGCCGTTATCCCGGACGATTCCCTTCGGCCGCCCGGTCGTGCCCGACGTGTACAGCACGTACAGCGGATCGGTGGCCGCGACCGGCACCGCGTCGACGGGCTTCGCGCCGGCCATCAGCTCGTTCCAGTCCAGATCCCGTCCCGCCAGCGGCTCACAGGGCCGCTGCTCGCGCTGCACGATCACGCACGCGGGCGGGGCGTGCTCGGCGACCTCCAGCGCGGCATCCAGCATCGGCTTGTAGTCCACCGTTCGGGTGGGCTCGATGCCGCAGGACGCGGTGACGATGACGGCGGGACGGGCGTCGTCGATCCGCGTGGCCAGTTCGTTGGCGGCGAAACCGCCGAACACCACCGAGTGCACCGCGCCCAGTCGGGCACACGCCAGCATCGCGATGACGGCCTCGGGAATCATCGGCATGTAGATCACCACGCGATCGCCCTTGGCCACACCCAGCCCGCGCAGCGCGCCGGCGAACCGAGCGGTCTCGTCGAGCAGTTCGCGGTAGGTGTAGGTGTGCTGCGAGCCGGTCACCGGTGAGTCGTAGATCAACGCCGCCTGCCCGGCGCGGCCGCCCTCGACGTGGCGGTCCAGCGCGTTGGCGCAGGTGTTCAGCTCCGCGTCGGGGAACCACCGATAGAACGGCGGGTTGGTGTCGTCGAGAATGCGCTGCGGCTCGCGGGTCCACGTCACGGCCTTCGCGGCTTCGGCCCAAAAGGCCGTGGGATTGGAGATGCTGGCGTCGAACAGTTCCCGGTATCGGGCCATACCCGCACCGTAGCGCGCCAGTG
>NZ_JBOGDB010000070.1:0-35553 GCF_050701515.1 Mycobacterium sp.
CTACCCGCGCCTCGGGTTCGGGCAGATTGTGGACGCTGTTGCCGACGCAGCCGTCGACCGCGGCGTGAAGCTGGAACTTGGCGCCGAGGTGACCGGGATCCGGCCGGGACGCGACGGCGTCGAGGTGAAGACCGAGGCCGGCGGCGTGCTGACCGCACGCCACCTCTTCACCACCGCACCGCTGCCGACGCTTGCGCGGCTCGTATCTCCGACGGCACCACCGGATGCCATCGCCGACGCGGCCGAGCTGACGTTCCGCGCCATGGTGCTCGTGTACCTGGTCCACTCGGCCCCCAATCGCTGGACCGAGTTCGATGCCACGTACCTGCCTGACAGCGGTACTCCGATCACCCGAATCTCCGAGCCGGCCAATTACCGAGTGTCCGAAGAGGATCCGACTGACCGCACGGTGCTGTGCTGCGAGATCCCGTGCTCGGCCGAGCCGGCCGATCCGGTCTGGTCGGCGTCACCGGAGCAGCTCGCCGACCTCGCTCGCGACACGCTGGCCCGGCTCGGGCTGCCACCGCTTCGCCTCGACGGGCCAGCCGCCGTGCACGTCCGTCGGCTGCGGCACGTGTACCCCGTGTACGAGCAGGGCTACGCCGCGCATCTACGGGGACTCGACCAGTGGGCTTCTACGTTGCCCTCGGTGACCACTTTCGGTCGGCTTGGGCTCTTCGCCCACGACAACACCCACCATGCGTTCGCGATGGCCTATGCCGCCGTCGACGCGCTCGGCCGCGGCGACTGGAACGCCGGCCTATGGTCGGCCGCCCGCGAGCGGTTCCGCGGGCACGTCGTCGAGGACTGAACGGGCGCGTCGCGCCGAAAAGCATCCGGCAAACAGCAGCGCGATCGTCAGGCCGAGCCACACGATGTTGCTCGTCGTCGTGCCGTAGTGCGCAAGCACCCGGCCCATAGCGTGAAACACCGGCGCGTCGGCCTGCTGGAATCCGTTGACCCAGGTCACTTCACCGGTGTGGCCGTCCACCAGCAGGCAGCCGTACGTGAAAACTCCGGCGGCGCCGAGCACGCCCGCAATGGCGCGCATGATGCGGCCGGTTCTGGCGAGCCAACAAAGGATGATCAGCACGGCCAGTGGCAGCACCACGACGACCTGCCGGCCGGGCCACCAGTATCCGTGCATGGTGAGTGCGGGATAGCTGGCGACGAGCCAACCCGCGACGAGGGGTACCCCAAGTGCCACTCGGCCCAGGGGCACCCCCAATCCTCTGGCGGCGAGCGCGCCGCCCGCCGGAATCAGCAGTAGCCAGGCGGGTTGCCACGCAACGAGACCGAAGGTGCGGTCGACCAACAGGTCGATGAGCCGCCACGAGCGGAATACGAAATTGGGGTCCTGTCCCATCACCGATAGCTGCCCGCTCTGCTCGAAGTGGTCGCCACTGGCGTAGACGGTGAGCCCGCCCCAAAACGCCACGTGAACCAGCGCGTACACAGCGCTGCCGACCGCGAGTACACCGATGAACCACACCGTCTCGCGCCGCGCACCGATCCGGACTGCGCCCAGCACCGCGAGTGCGGCCGCGACAGGCACGTATTTCACCGACAGCCACGGCAACGCAAGAACCGCGCAGGCCAGCAGCGCAAGCGAGGTCGGTGACCGTCGGCCGGTCAACGCCGCAACGCCCAGTAGGCAGACCAGCGCCGCGGGCAGTTCTGGGTAAATCTGTTGGCCGTAAACAGCCAGTGGGGCAGATGCCGCGGCTGTAGCGCTACCGATCGCGGCGAGCGCCAATGGCACAGCGAACCGCCGAACCGCGACCCATAGGGTGAGCGCCGCGAGAGCTGCGGAGAGCGCGGCCAGCGTCAGCTTCGCGCCGACCCAGCCCGCTAGGCCGACCGGTGCTGCGAGCACAATCGGCAGCAGTGGGTCGTGCGGGCTGACCTGACGGCCGCCCGGCTGCATGACCGTCTCGATGGGCGGCCCGACCGGCGTGAACTCACGCCAGCTCTGCTCGGCGAACTGATTGCTGATATCCAAATCGCCGTCGCGCCATAGTGATTGCGATGTCATGAGGTACTGCGACTCGTCGACCGCGACGGGCTCGTTCGGCGTTGCCGACACCCCGATGCCCAACGCGGCCGCAACGAACCCGACCAAGGCGACGCCGACCATTGCCCACTGCAGGCGTACGGAGCGCACACCATCGGTCATGGGGCGCGGCGCATGTCGGGCGAGTCAGCAAGGTGGTAGACGACGTCAGCGCTGGCCACCACTGCGACCACTTGAGCTCCTTGCTGATCAACCGCACCTGTGAGGTTAGGCTCACGATATATAACCGATGGAGGTTACGTGGGACGGCGCGTCCGTACCTTTGCTGGACTGGTCGTTCTCGCGGTGGCCGTCTGTTACCTCGCGGCTCTGCTCAACGGCGAGGCCGTCGCTTCCCTGGGCCGAGTGCTGCAGTCGGTGGTTGACGCACCACTCGGGCTGACACTGGCGCTGAGCTGTTATGCCGCGGCGTTCGGACTGCGGGCGCTGGCCTGGCGAGCGGCGCTCCCCGGCCTCGGCACCGGCCAATCGTGGGCGGCGCTGCACGTCAGCCTGCTCGGCAATCACGTGCTGCCGCTGCGGCTCGGCGAAGCGTTGCGGGTCACCAGCGTGCTGCGCCGCACCAGTCTCGAACCCCGTCCGGTGATCGCCTCCGCCGTGACGTTGCGCGCCGGCGACTTGCTCGCCGTCGCAGGGCTCGCCGTCCTCGCCGTGCCCGGCCTGGTGCCGCGCTTGGTCGGGCCGTGGTGGTGGGTTTTCGCCGCGATCGCAGCCGCCACGGTGGTGGCCGGCCTGGCATGGTCGGTGCGGCTTGCCGCCGGCGGGGCCCAGGTGCGGCTACCTCCGCCGCTTACCTGCGCCGCCATCGTGGCCGCATGGCTCCTTGAGTCGGCGGTGGTGTACGAGATCGCCCGTGCCGCATCGCATCCGCTGACCCTGGCCGAGGCCATCGCGGTCACCGCGGTGACGATCGTCGCCCAAGCGGTCGCCGTCACGCCCGGCGGCATTGGCACCTACGAGGCCGCCGCTACCGCGGCGATGACGGCGATCGGCGTGCCGGCCGGGCCTGCGTTCGCGATCGCCCTCACCACCCATGCCGTCAAAACGGTCTACTCGCTCGCCGTCGGCGGAGTCGCGCTCCTCGTACCGGCGCCGTCGTACTGGGGCCGCTGGCGGCTGCCGCGGGAGTTGCCCCACGCGCCGCCCGCCTTGCCCGTCGGCCCCGATGCACCGGTGGTGGCCTTTCTGCCCGTGCACAACGAGGAAGCCGCCGTCGGCGGAGTCGTCGCCAGCCTGTTCGCGCAGGACCTCGGACGACCGCTCACCGTGCTCATAATCGACGACGGCTCAACTGACGCGTCGGCCGCGTGTGCCGCGGCCGCAGGGGCCGTCGTGATCGCGCAGCCGCGCAACCTCGGACTCGGCGCCGCCGTCCGCCGCGGCCTCGCCGAGGCTATGACGTACCGTCCCGCCGCTGTGCTCTACCTGGACGCCGACTGCGAATACGCCCCGGCCGACGCGGCGGCCGTGCTGTCCCCTGTCTTTGCCTGCACGGCCGACTACGTCGTTGGTTCGCGCTTCGCCGGCCGGATCGGCCACATGCTGCCGCACCGTCGGCTCGGCAACCGCATCCTGACCTACTGGGTACGGTGGCTCACTCGCCGCCGTGACCTTACCGACGGTCAGAGCGGCTACCGCGCCTTCAGCCCAGCCGCCGCGGCGGCCGCCGAGATCGTGCACGACTACAACTACGCTCAGGTGCTCACACTCGACCTGCTTGCCAAGGGCTTTCGCTACACCGAGGTGCCGATCAGCTACTCCTTCCGCAACACCGGCACATCCTTCGTCCGGCTCGGCCGCTACCTAAGCCACGTCATCCCTGCCGTGCACCGCGAACTGAACTCACCCCAAACCGACATTCGATTGACGTAGCGGCGACTGTTAGCCGTGGCCAGCGTGCGTCCCCTTGGTTAGGTTAGGGTCACTTCATGACTTGGGCGTGGCTTGTCACACGTTTCGTTCAATCTCGGGCGCAAAAATGCGCGTAGGGATCATCGGCATGGGACATGTCGGTCACAACGTTGCGCACCGTCTTGCGCGGTCCGGGGTTGAGACAGTGACGTATGACATCGCGGATGAGTTCCCATATCCCGAAAAGGCACTAAGTACGTGTGCGTTCGTTGTTGTCTCGGTCGGAACGCCTTCCGCTCCTGATTGCGCCGCGGATATTTCGGATGTCGTCGACGCAGTCAAGAGAATCCCGTGCGAGCGCGTCCTTTTGCGGTCGACTGTTCCCCCGGGAACCACGGACGAGCTGGTCGCCGCGACCGGCAAGTCGATTTGCTTTAGCCCGGAGTACGTTGGCGAGACAGCTTTCGCCGGTAACACCTGGGAAGAGTGGGCTCACGATCAGTCGTTCCAGATCGTTGGCGGCGAACCGGAGGCCCGGCGCTGGTTCTTAGCGACCCTGACCTCAATCGAGGGGGCCTCCACAAGATTCTTTGAATGCACTGCGGTGGAAGCCGAGATCATCAAGTATATGGAAAACTGCTACCTCGCAACGAAAGTCACATTCGTAAACGAGTTTTATGATTTGTGCCAGAGAGTAGGCGCTAACTGGTTCGCCGTTCGAGAAGGTTGGCTGCTCGATCCTCGCGTCGAACGTGATCACACGGCGGTTTTTCCAGCCGATCGAGGCTACTCGGGGCGTTGTTTGCCGAAAGATATAGACGCTTTCCTATATTTCGCACAGAGACTGGGCCTCCCTATGCCGCTTATGGCAGCGGTGCGCGCGGCGAACGAGCACTACAAACGAGGATGAGTAACCCGCCCTGCCGTACACCGCGAGTTGAACTCACCCTGAGCTGAGTACGACTCCCTTACCGACCACCTCGATGCGCACCTTGGCGTCGATCGGCGGAGGGTTGAGGCTGTGCTGGCGCACGATGATCGGCTCGGATTCACCGGCGGGATCGATGGTCAACAGCACATCGTGACCGAGGAACTCAGTGGCGATCACCGTCGCGTAGCCGTCGAGTTGCTCGCTATCCGAAATCACTGTTGCTACAAGCTGTTCCGGCCGCAAGATGAGAGTGGCGGCGCCATCCGATGCGTCGATGGGCACCCGCCCGAGCGCGCACTCGGCGACGCCTGACGCGACGGTGCAGGGCAGGGCGATGCAGTCGCCGAGGAACTCGGCCGTGAAGCGGTCGTTGGGCTGGCGGTACACGTGCTGCGGGGAGCCCACCTGGGTGAAGCGGCTGTCGCGCATCACCGCCACCTGATCGGCGATCGACAGGGCCTCTTCCTGGTCGTGGGTGACGAGCAGCGTCGTCACACCGGCGTCGGCGAGCAGCCGCGCGACCGCCTTGCGGGTGGACGCGCGCAGCCCGGTGTCCAGAGCGCTGAACGGTTCGTCGAGCAACATCAGCACCGGTCGGCGGCCAAGGGCACGGGCCAGTGCAACACGCTGCTGCTGACCGCCGGAGAGCTGATGCGGCCGCCGCGACGCGAATGACGGGTCGAGGGAGACGGTTTCGAGCAACTCTCTCACGCGCGCGTGCACCTCGGCGCCGCGATTGGTGGAGCGCAGGCCGTACGCGATGTTCTGCCCGACGGTCAGGTGCGGGAACAGCGCCCCGTCTTGGGCGACGTAGCCGATGCTTCGACGATGCGGTGCCACCGCGCTTTTCGGGCTGGCGACCTGTCGGCCGCCGATCGCCACGGTTCCGGCGTCGGGCGTCTCGAACCCCGCGATCACCCGCAGCAGCGTCGTCTTGCCGCAGCCGGACGAGCCGACGACGGCTGTGGTGCTGCCCTGCTCCAAATGCAGATCGATGTCGTCCAACACAACGTGGCCGTTGAATGACTTTGCGAGCCCGCGTACTTCGAGTACGGCGGTCATAACGCGGCCACCTTGGCCGATTGGCGGAACAGCACCAGCGTCACGGGGATGGCCAGGACAACCAGCACCAGCGCGTACGGCGCGGCGGCGGCGTAGTCGAGCTCACTGCTGTAGGACCAGAACAGCATCGACAGCGTCCTGGTGCCCGTCGGGGCGAGCAGCAGCGTCGCGGTCAATTCCGTTGCCACAGCGACGAATACCAGCGACGCGCCAGCGGCAGCGGCGGGCGCGGTGAGACGCAGCGTGACATGCAGGAAGGTGGCCGACGCTGAGTTGCCCAGCGAGCGCGACGCTTCTTCCAGACTGGTCGGGACCTGGGCAAGGCCGGCGCGCACGTTGACCAATGCGCGCGGCATGAACAGCAGGACATAGGCGAACACGATCAGGGCGACGCTTTGGTAAAGCGGCCGCGCGACGTGGATGGCTACCGTTACCAGTGCGAGTGCCGTGATAATTCCGGGCAGCGAGCTGGTCACGAAGTTGGCGCCCTCCACCACGCGGGCGAGCAGGCCGCTGGACCGCACCGCCACCCACGCGACGGGGAATGCCAGGACCGTCGTCAGGATCGCCGCCGCGGCGGCCAGGCCGATGGTTTGACCGAGCGCGGTGCCGATCTCGCCGAGTAGCCACACTTCGGTGCCGCCGATCCACAACCAGCGCAGGATCGTCCACACCGGCACACCGAGCGCTAGCACCGCCAACCCAATCAAGGCCGCCAGTGCAGGTATTGTGTTGCGGCGCAGGAGGATCGGTGCTGCTGCGCGGGGTGCGCCCGAGCCGATGCGGGCGTACCGGGTATGTCCGCGCGCCGACGCTTCGGCCACCAGGAGGAGCAGGCAGAGTAGCACGAGCACACCGGCCAACATGCTGCCCGCCGCGCCATCGAAGGTGACCTGGAACTGTTGGAAGATCGCGACCGTGAACGTGTTAAAGCGGATCATCGCGAATGCGCCGAATTCGGCGAGTAGATGAACACCGATCAACAGACTGCCGCCGAGGATCGCCAGCCGGAGCTGGGGCAGCACGACACGGAAGAAAACGCCGGTCGTGTCGGATCCCAGTGCGCGGGCCGACTCCTCGACCGCCGGGTCGAGCCGGCGCAGTGTCGCCGCCACGGGCAGGTACATGAACGGGAAGTAGGACAGCGTGATGATCAGGACTCCCGCCCAGAGCCCGTGCAGAGACGGGATGACGCCGACCCAGGCGTAGCTGTTGACGAACGCCGGAACGGCAAGTGGCGCAACGAACAACGGACGCCAGAACGACCGGCCGGGCAGATCGGTCCGCTCCACCAGCCAGGCCACTCCGACACCGATGACGACGCACAGCGGCACGGTCAGCGCAACAAGTGCGACCGTGTTGAACAGCAGTTCGCCCACCCTCGGGCGTACGACCAGCTCGTAGGCGCGGGTCCACCCGACCGAGATCGCCCCCCACACCACGTATCCCAGCGGGATGAAGGTGGCGGCAACAAGTGCCGTGACCGTGGCAATGACCAGCGGGCCGGGCCGAGCGGTCTTACTGGGCCGCGAGGCCGGCGCGGCGGGGCGCGAAACTGGGGAAGCGACCACCTAAAGCAGGCCCGCCTGCGTCATCATGTCGGACACCTTCTGGGTCTGCAGGGTCGAGAGATCGACATTGGGCGCCTGCAGTTCGTCGAATGGGGGCAGTGCGGGGTTGGCGGACACACTGCTGGCGACCGGGTACTCGAACGAGGTTCCCTTCTCGAGAACTTCCTGTCCGGCCCTGCTGGTGATGAACCGGATGAACTGCTGGGCCTCCTGCGGTCTGTCGCTGGAAGCGAGCACGCCGCCACCGGACACGCTGATGAACGCGCCGGGATCGTCGTTGCGGAAGTAGTGCAACGCGGTATTTCCGCTGTTCTCTTTGGTTTCCGCCTGATCGCGGTACCAGTAGTAGTGGTAGATGATTCCACCGTCCAGCTCGCCGGCGTTTACGGCCTCGAGGGTGGAGACGTTGTTGTCTTCGAGCACCGCGTTCTCTTTCATGCCCGCCAGCCACTGAGCCGTCGCGGCCTCGCCCTCCAGCTGCAACAGCGCCGCGACGATCGCCTGAAAGTCGGGCCTCGCCGGGGGAGCGCCCCAGCGGCCCTTCCATTCTGGCCGCTGCAGATCCAGCATCGACTTTGGCAGCTGGTCGGGCTGCAGCCTGGCTTTGTTGTAGACGAAGACGGTGGTGCGCGCCGCAACACCGGTCCACTTGCCGGTGGGCGGACGGTACTGCTCCGGGACTTGATTGAGGGTCTCGGCGTCGAGATCGGCGAACAGTCCGGCCCTTTCGACCGCGGCCATGGCGGGGGAGTTTTCGGTCAGGAACACGTCGGCCGGTGAGGCGTCGCCCTCGGCCACCAGCTGGTTGCCCATTTCGGTGTCACCGCCGTGCCGGTAGGTGACGTTGATGCCGGTCTCGTTGGTGAAGGCGTCGATCCATTCCTTGGTCAGCGACTCGTGCTGGGCGTTGTAGATCAGTAGCTCGTCGCCGTCGGAGCCCGCGCAGGCGGTCGCGCCGGCAATGACGGCCAGAGTTGAGATGACCGCGGCGATCCGGCTCCGACGGGTACGCATCCAGGAGGTCCTTCCGCGCCGTGTCCAGGCGCCGTTAGCTGAGGTTTACCTAAATGAACATACCCTTTGTGCAGGCCTAATCTGTTGCTGTGCCGGAATCCGGAAACCATTCGGTTGCCGTTGCGCTGCTGGCGCATCTGCGGCGGGCCCGTGACCACATCGACCGGAACTATCGTGAGCCGCTGGACCTGGATCGACTCGCCCGGGTGGCCGGTGTTTCGAAGTACCACTTCGCGCGCAGTTTCGAGGCGACTTACGGCGAGACCCCGATCCGGTACCTGACCCGGCGGCGCATCGAGCGGGCCCAAGATCTGCTGCGTGTCGCCAACCTCACCGTGACCGAGGTGTGCATGGCGGTCGGGTTCGCCAGTCTCGGATCCTTTTCGACGAGGTTCACCCAGCTGGTGGGCGAGAGCCCGACCGCCTACCGCGATCGGTGGGCGGCGCGCGGCGGCCCGCATGTGCCGGGCTGCTTTCTGTTCATGCGCGGTGTGCTCAACCACGCCGAAACCGCGGGCCCCGCGGTTCCGCAATTTGGGAGAAGCGACGTCGGGCGGCCCGGCGTTAGCGTGTCGCCATGATCACTTGCGTTTCGCTCGTCACCGTGTACTGCCTTAACCAGGACGAAACCCGCGACTTCTACGTCGACGTGCTCGGCTTCGAGCCGGGTACCGACATCACGATGGGCGAGGGCTTCCGCTGGGTCACGGTCAAGCACCCCGACCAGCCCGAGCTCGAGGTCACCCTGATGACGCCCGGCCCGCCGCTGGATGCCGAGGCCGCCGACTTCATCCGCCGCCAACTGGAGAAAGGCGGCATGGGCGGGCTCGGCCTGTCGGTCGACGACTGCCACAAGACCTTCGAGGAACTCTCCGCCAAGGGCGTCACCTTCCTGCAGGAACCAGCCGACCGGCCGTACGGGGTGGAAGCGGTCATTCGGGACAACACCGGAAATTGGTTGGTGCTCGTTGAGCCCAAGGAGTTCACCCCAGAGGACTTCGCTTAGATCTGGCCGTCGGTGCTAGTTCGTAGCTCTTACGGAGTTGTGACGGTGCACGAAGGCCGCTCAGTCTCGGATTGATCTTGAACCGCTGTGGGTACGTTTGCCCTCAGGTCAGGGGGAAGTACCCATGGCAACGAGATTTGAGGAAACGGTTCAATGAAGATCTCACCAGCTACCCTGCGCCGCGGATTGGTCGGCGCGTTTGCTACCTGCGCGCTAGGGGGAGCCGCCGCCGCGACCATCGCGATTCCGTGGGCCGCCGCACAACCCGGCTGTACCGCGAGTTCGTTCTCTCACACGGCCAGCGGCGTGCTCGCGGCGGCGGGTGCGTGGCTCGATGCGCATCCAGACGCGAACAACGTGCTGACGGCCGCGGGTGTGCAGGGCGCGGGCGCCGAACAGTCGGTTCGTGACTATTTTGTCGGCCGTCCGCAGGAGTACCAGGAATTGCGGGGCATTGCCGCGCCGCTGATCGACCTGCAGCGGAACTGCAACACCGCGATCCAGCCCATGCAGATCGCCGCGCTGTATCAGGCGCTGTCGAGCGGGCCGGTGTAAAGCGGCCTCTGCTACATGCGGGCGTAGCGGCTTCGCACGAAACTGTAGATGCCGTAGGCCGCGATACCCGCCGCGGCCACGCTAAGAACTGCCTGGCCGAACGGCGCGGAACCGAGTGTCTTCACTGCTCCGTCCAGCCCGGTCGACTTGGCCGGATCGGACTGAAGGGCGGCGACGATGATGAATGCGCCGGCGACGGCGAACACTACACCCATTGCGACATAGCCGACGACCCCCGCGGTGGTGGCCTGAACGTTCGGCGGGATGGGGGCCGATGAGAACTTCGGCGACGTGCCACAGCGCCAGCGCCACCAAGCCCGCCGCCGCCAGCCACAGCATCACGACGCCACCGGTCTGCTCGGCCAGAGTCGCGAGCGCGCCCGACTTGTCGGCACTGCCGCCGTCACCGAACGCGATGCGCAGCATGATGTAGGCGACGAGCAGGTGCAGAACTCCGCTCACGCACCACTGCCCGCGCGATTGGGGATGAAGTGGCGACTGGGCATAACTCAGCCGCGTCGGCGACAGCTTGTCGGTGCCCCTTCGCAGGGTGGCGCCATGAGTTCGTGGACGCGGGGCCAAATCGGTGCGCTGGGTGAGCAATTGGCGGTCGATCATCTGACGTCGCTGGGACTGCGGGTTTTGGACCGCAATTGGCGATGTCGCCACGGTGAGCTCGACGTCATCACGGCCGACGACGCCACCCGCACGGTGGTGTTCGTCGAAGTGAAGACACGCACCAGCGACCAGTTCGGAGGCGTGGAGCAGGCGGTGACGCCGGAAAAGGTTCAGCGTTTGCGGCGACTTGCCGGGTTGTGGCTGGCCCACCACGACGGCAGCTGGGCGGCGGTGCGCATCGACGTCATTGGCGTGCGCATCGGCAGGCGGCCTATTCCGGAGATCACCCATGTGCAGGGGGTCGGCGGATGACGTTGGGCAGGGCCTTCTCGGTGGCGGTGCGCGGGCTGGACGGCCAGATCGTGGAGATCGAGGCCGACATCACCTCCGGTCTGCCCGGTGTGCACCTGGTCGGACTGCCCGACACCGCGCTGCAGGAGTCGCGCGATCGCGTCCGCGCCGCAATCACCAACTGCGGCAACAGCTGGCCGATGGCGCGGCTGACGCTGGCCCTGTCACCGGCGACATTGCCGAAAATGGGCTCGGTCTACGACCTCGCTCTGGCAGCGGCGGTGCTGTCCGCCCACGGCAAGACGGAGTGGGAACGGCTGGAAAAGACACTGCTGCTGGGCGAGTTGGCACTCGACGGCCGGGTGCGCCCGGTCAAGGGTGTGCTGCCTGCGGTGCTGACCGCCAAGCGGGAGGGCTGGCCCGCCGTAGTGGTTCCTGTTTACAACCTCCGTGAGGCCAGCCTGGTCGACGGAATCGAGGTGTTGGGCGCACGGACGTTGGGTCAGCTGCACGCCTGGTTCTCCGGCAAGGCTGAGCTGGAGGAGAGGATCGAGGCGCCTACGTCCGCTTCGGAGCCCGAGGCTGATCTGGCCGACGTCGTCGGGCAATCCCACGCCAGGTTCGCCGTCGAGGTGGCCGCCGCGGGGGCGCACCACCTGATGCTGACCGGACCGCCTGGCATCGGGAAAACGATGCTGGCACAGCGGCTTCCGGGCCTGCTGCCGACTCTCTCGCTCAGTGAGTCGCTCGAGGTCACCGCGATCCATTCGGTGGCCGGCCTGTTGTCGGGCAACATGCCGCTGATAACCCGACCGCCATTCGTGGCCCCGCACCACACCTCCAGCGTGGCGGCGCTGGTCGGCGGGGGGACAGGAATGGCACGGCCCGGCGCCGTCAGCAGGGCACATCGCGGCGTGCTGTTCCTCGACGAATGCGCGGAGATCGGGGCGAGCGCACTGGAGGCGTTGCGAACTCCGTTGGAGGACGGCGAGATCCGGCTGGCCCGGCGCGACGGCGTGGCCCGGTATCCGGCGCGGTTCCAACTGGTGCTGGCGGCCAACCCGTGTGCGTGCGCTCCGGCTGATCCCTGCGACTGCATCTGTAACCCGGCCGCCAAGCGCCGGTATCTGGGCAAGCTCTCGGGCCCATTGATGGACCGCGTCGATCTGCGGGTGCACATGCACCGCGAGCGGGCCGAAGCGTTCGCGGCCGAGACCGGCGAGTCGACCGAGCTGGTGCGGGAACGGGTGAAGTCGGCGCGCGAGGCCGCCGCGCAGCGGTGGCAGGAGCACGGCATCCGGACCAACGCCGAGGTCAGTGGTGTACTGCTGCGTCGCCGCTTCCGGCTCGAGACGACGGCGATGGAACCGCTGAAGACGGCGCTCGACCGCGGCCTGCTCAGCATCCGTGGCGTCGACAGGACGCTGCGGGTCGCCTGGACGCTCGCCGACCTGGCCGGGCGGACGTCGCCGGGACTCGGCGACGTCACCACCGCACTGAGCTTCCGGCAAGCCGGCGGTGTGCAATGACCGACGACACCCGTCTCGCATTGG
The DNA here is from genome assembly GCF_050701515.1 of Mycobacterium sp. Classification (GTDB taxonomy): domain Bacteria; phylum Actinomycetota; class Actinomycetes; order Mycobacteriales; family Mycobacteriaceae; genus Mycobacterium. The sequence goes on from NZ_JBOGDB010000070.1 coordinate 12,527, forward strand.
CGTATCTGTCCCGAGTGGCCGAGCCACCCTGTCCAGAGCTGGTGACTCTGGTGAATTGCGTCGGGCCCATCGAGGCTGCCGAGCGCGTCAAGTCTGGCGAGGTTGCTGAGGATCTGGTCCGGCGCACCGAAGCTCGTCGCGGGATAGACTGCGCCGCAGAAGATCTCGAGTTGCTGGCCCGCCGTGGTGGCCGCTTGGTTACGGCCGACGATGCGGAGTGGCCGTTGCTTTCCTTCACGGCATTTGCCGGTGTGGATCACCGGCTGCGGCCGCAGGCTCATCCACCGTTGGCGTTGTGGACCGTCGGCTCGGCCCACCTCGACGAGATGGCCGAGCGCGCTGTCGCGATCGTCGGGACGAGAGCGTCCACCGCGTACGGCGAGCACGTCGCGGCGGACCTGGCCGCCGGCCTGGTCGAGCGGGACGTGACCGTGGTGTCGGGCGGCGCATACGGCATCGACGGCACGGCACACCGCGCCACGCTGGCCACCGACGGGTTCACTGTCGCGGTCCTGGCCGGCGGCATCGACATCCCGTACCCCGCCGGCCACGCCGCGCTGTTGCATCGCATCGCAGCGCAGGGCTTGGTCGTGAGCGAGTATCCGCCCGGTGTACGTCCGGCGCGCCATCGGTTCCTGACCCGCAACCGGCTGGTCGCCGCGTTGTCGGGTGCGACGGTGGTGGTCGAGGCCGGCGCCCGCAGTGGGGCGGCGAACACCGCGGCGTGGGCGCGGGCGCTGGGCCGGGCGGTGTGCGCGGTGCCCGGACCGGTGACGTCAGCGGCGTCGGTCGGGTGTCATGCGTTGCTGCGCAGCGGTGCCGAGCTCGTCACGCGCGCCGCCGATGTTGTCGAGCTCATCGGTCGCATCGGTGAACTCGCGCCCGACGAGCCGCGGCCCAGCTCAGCGCTCGATGGTCTCGGCGAGGCCGAGCAGCGGGTCTACGACGCGTTGCCCGCCCGCGGCCGCCGAACCGCCGACCAGATCGCCGTGGCGTCAGGACTGGCGCCCACCCAGGTGCTGGGACCGCTGGCGATGCTGGAGCTATCCGGTTTGGTGACTCGTCAGGACGGCTACTGGAAGCTCAGCAAGCTAACGAGGTAGACCGCCGCCGTAGCTGCCGCGCTCGTATAGTCGATGAGGTTGGCTAACAAAGTTGGAGGAACAGTGGCAGGTCGTCCGGTGCACACCTTTGAGGTGCTACGCAGCGAGGAGTTGACGCCGCACCTCATTCGCGTGGTGCTGGGCGGCAGCGGGTTCGACACGTTCGTGCCGAATGACTTCACCGATTCCTACGTCAAGATCGTGTTCGTCCAGGACGGCGTCGACGTCGACGCGCTGCCCCAACCGCTGACTTTGGACAGCTTCAACACCCTGCCCGTCGAGGAACGGCCTGTGGTGCGCACCTTCACCGTGCGGCGCGCCGATGCGGACCGCCGCGAGATCGCCATTGACTTCGTGGTGCACGGTAACCATGGCGTGGCGGGGCCGTGGGCGTTGGCGGCGACGCCGGGACAACCGGCATATGTGATGGGGCCCAGCGGCGCCTACGCGCCGGACCCGTCGGCGGACTGGCACTTACTCGCCGGAGACGAAGCCGCCGTTCCGGCGATCGCAGCCGCCCTGGAAGCGTTGCCCGACAACGCGATTGGCCAGGTGTTCATCGAGGTCGCCGGACCGGACGACGAAATCGAGCTAAACATACCGCCGGGTGTCGAGGTGCAATGGATCTACCGCGGCGGGCGCGCCGACCTGGTGCCCGAGGACCTGGCCGGCGACCACGCCCCGCTGATTGCGGCGGTGAAGGGCGCCGCCTGGTTGCCGGGGCAGGTGCAGGTCTTCATCCACGGCGAGGCCCAGACAGTCATGCACAATCTGCGCCCGTATATCCGCAAGGAACGCGGCGTCGACGCGAAATGGGCGTCCTCCATTTCCGGCTACTGGCGCCGCGGCCGCACCGAGGAGACCTTCCGGCAGTGGAAGCGTGAACTGGCCGAAGCGGAGGAACAGGCCAACGCGTGACGGTGCGCCTGGCACGCTAGCCGCATGGCGTTCGGCGACTACCAGCTCGAGATCTACCTTCAGGGACTGTCCGGCATCGTGCCGTCGCTGCCGATGGCGTACGCGGACTGGGAAGCCAAGGCGGAGGCGGCGATGCCGCCGTCGGTTTGGTCGTACGTCACCGGCGGGGCGGGTGACGAACGCACCCAGCGGGTCAATCGAACCGCGTTCGACAATTGGGGACTCATGCCGAGAATGTTCGTCGGCGCCAAGGAACGCGACCTGTCGGTGCAGCTGTTCGACATGACGCTGCCGTCGCCGGTGTTCATGGCACCGATCGGCGTCATCGGCCTGTGCGCGCAGGACGGGCACGGCGACCTGGCAACCGCCCGCGCAGCGGCGCGCACCGGCGTTCCGATGGTCATCTCCACGCTGACCGAAGATCCGATGGAGGACATCGCCGCCGAATTCGGCGACACCCCAGGCTTTTTCCAGCTGTACACCCCCACCGACCGCGACCTGGCTGCCAGCTTGGTGGACCGCGCCGAAACCGCGGGCTACAGGGGCATCATCGTCACGCTCGACACCTGGGTGCCCGGCTGGCGCCCCCGCGACCTGTCGACCTCGAACTTTCCGCAGCTGCGCGGGAAGTGCCTAAGCAACTACCTGAGTGACCCGGTGTTCCGCGCCAGCCTGGATCAACCGCCCGAGGAGAACCCGCAGGCCGCCGTGCTGCGCTGGGTTCAGATATTCGGAAATCCGCTCACCTGGGACGACCTACCTTGGTTGCGGTCGTTGACCAAGCTGCCCCTAATCGTGAAGGGCATCTGCCACCCCGACGACGCGCGGCGGGCCAAGGACGGCGGCGTCGACGGCATCTACTGCTCCAACCACGGCGGCCGGCAGGCCAACGGCGGCATACCGGCCATCGACTGCCTGGCCGGGGTCGTCGAGGCCGCGGATGGCTTGCCGGTGCTGTTCGACTCCGGTATCCGCAGCGGCGCCGACATCGTCAAGGCGATTGCGCTAGGCGCCACCGCGGTCGGCATCGGCCGGCCCTACGCCTACGGTCTTGCACTGGGGGGCGTCGACGGCGTCGTCCACGTGCTGCGGTCGCTGCTCGCCGAGGCCGACCTGATCATGGCCGTCGACGGATATCGATCGCTGAAAGAACTGACGCCGGACACGCTTCGGCGCGTCAACTGAGCCACCGCGCCGCCGTCTGCCACGGTAGGAGGGTGGAGGCGATCCTCGAAGAGTTCGACGAATATCTCGCCCTGGAGCGCGGCCGCTCCGACCACACCCGCCGCGCCTACCTGGGCGACCTGCGGTCGCTTGTCGATTTTCTCGCCGCACGGGTGCCCGACGCGAAGATGACAAGCCTGAGCCTGCCGATACTGCGCTCCTGGCTGGCCGCGCAGGCCGCCGCCGGCGTCGCGCGTACCACGCTGTCGCGCCGAACCTCGGCCGTGAAGACCTTCACCGCATGGGCGACACGCCGCGGGCTGATGTCGAGCGATCCGGCCACCCGTCTGCAAGTGCCCAAGGCGCGGCGCACGTTGCCCGCCGTGTTGCGTCAGGATCAGGCGCTCGACGCGATGGCCGCCGCCAATTCCGGTGCCCAGCAAGGCGATCCGATGGCGTTGCGGGACCGGCTGATTGTAGAGCTGTTGTACGCCACCGGAATTCGGGTCAGCGAACTGTGCGGCCTCGACATCGACGACGTCGACACGTCGCGGCGGCTGCTGCGCGTGCTGGGCAAGGGCAACAAAGAGCGCACAGTGCCGTTCGGCGAACCCGCCCGGGCCGCGTTGACGGCGTGGCTGGCCGACGGGCGGCCCGCGCTCGCCACCGGCGAATCCGGATCGGCGCTGCTGCTGGGCGCCCGCGGCCGGCGGCTCGATCAGCGGCAGGCCCGCACCGTCGTGCACCAGACCATCGCCGCCGTCGCCGGCGCGCCCGACATCGGGCCGCACGGACTGCGGCACAGCGCCGCCACCCACCTGCTCGAGGGTGGCGCGGACCTGCGCATCGTCCAGGAACTGCTGGGCCACTCGACGCTGGCCACCACGCAGCTCTACACGCATGTCACCGTTGCGCGGCTGCGCGCGGTGCACGATCAGGCCCACCCCCGCGCCTGATTGCGATTTCGGCGTGATTAGCAGCGCTGAGCGCAGGAAATCACGCCGAAATCGCATCACCTCAGCGATGCGGGGCATTGCGGTAGATCACCGCCACTGGCGGCGAACAGACGGCCCAGATTGTGCGGTTTTGCGTCTGCTCGGCGGATGAAATCAGCCGTGCAGGGGTTTGAGCCGAATCGGGGTGCTGGACAGCAGGCCGAGAGGATCGACGTAGTCGGCGCTGGAGGCCGGACCCCACATCGCACCCCAGTGCAGACACGCCGCCGCCGCGCAGCCGGGGTGGCCAACCGCCAATTCGCCCAGCGCGGTGCCGGCGGCCACGAGTTGGCCCGGCCGCACCGACGGCAGGACCGGCTCGTAGCTCGTGCGCAGGCCGCCCGGATGGGCCACCGACACCACCGGCCGGCCGGCCAGCTCCCCGGCGAATACAACCGTGCCCGCCGCGGCTGCATGCACCGGCTGTCCCGGCACCCCGGCCAGGTCGACGCCGCGATGGCCGCGATGCCAGTTCGGCGATGGCGCGTCGAACACGCGCAAAACCGCTGGCCGCGGCCGCAACGGCCAGTCCAGCCGTTCGTTCTCGGCCCGCGCCGGCGCCGCGCACACCAACGTGACCATCACAATCAACACCGCCGCGCGCATCCACCCAGCTCAGCGCTCCGGCAGCGGCGGCGCCAGCCCCGAACCGGTCAGCTGGGGATCAGCCGGCCGCTGTGGACAAAGCACCTGCTGGGACCGTGTAAACTCTGATCCGCAATCCGCGTCAGCGGGTTGACTTCGCGCGCCTGCGCCGCAGCCCTCGCCTGTCGTTCAACAACAAGGTCAGGGTTGCATCCGCATGCCGGGCGGTCCCGTCTCGAGAAACTCGAGTCGGGTCCGGCACGCAGCAGACGCCAGGGCCCGGCATCACCCGACGCCGGGCGACAACCGACAACTCAAAAGGACATGGCCGACTATGGCTGTTGTAACCATGAAGCAGCTGCTGGACAGCGGCACCCACTTCGGGCACCAGACCCGTCGCTGGAATCCCAAGATGAAGCGGTTCATCTTCACCGACCGCAACGGCATCTACATCATCGATCTGCAGCAGACGCAGACCTACATCGACAAGGCGTACGAGTTCGTCAAGGAGACTGTCGCCCACGGTGGCAGCGTGCTGTTCGTCGGCACCAAAAAGCAGGCGCAGGAATCCATCGCCGACGAGGCGACCCGCGTCGGCATGCCGTACGTGAACCAGCGCTGGCTGGGCGGCATGCTCACCAACTTCTCCACCGTGCACAAGCGGCTGCAGCGCCTCAAGGAGCTGGAAGCCATGGAGCAGACCGGTGGCTTCGAGGGCCGCACCAAGAAGGAGATCCTGGGTCTTACCCGGGAGAAGAACAAGCTCGAGCGCAGCCTCGGCGGTATCCGCGACATGCAGAAGGTGCCATCGGCCGTCTGGGTCGTCGACACCAATAAGGAGCACATCGCCGTCGGTGAGGCGCGCAAGTTGAATATCCCGGTCATCGCGATCCTCGACACCAATTGCGACCCCGACCTCGTCGACTATCCGATCCCGGGCAACGACGATGCGATCCGCTCCGCCGCGCTGCTCACCAAGGTGATCGCCGCCGCGGTCGCCGAGGGGCTGCAGGCCCGCGCCGGGCTGGGCGGCGACGGTGAAAAGCCGGAGGCCGAGGGTGCCGAGCCGCTGGCCGAATGGGAGCAGGAGCTGCTGGCCAGCGCTACTGCGACCGCCAGCCCGACAGCCGAAGGCGCCGATCCCGGCACCCCCGAGGCCGACATCCAAACCGAACCGAAGCCCCCAACGAACCCATAGCGAAAGGCTGACATGGCGAACTACACCGCTGCCGACGTCAAGCGACTGCGGGAGCTGACCGGCGCCGGCATGCTCGACTGCAAGAACGCGCTCGCCGAAACCGACGGCGACTTCGACAAGGCGGTCGAGGTGCTGCGCATCAAGGGCGCCAAGGACGTCGGCAAGCGCGCCGAGCGGGCGACGGCCGAGGGACTGGTCGCAGCCGCCGACGGCGCGCTGATCGAGCTGAACTCCGAAACCGACTTCGTCGCGAAGAACGCGGAATTCCAGGCGCTCGCCGATCAGATCGTCGCGGCCGCGGTCGCGAGCAAGGCCAACGACGTCGACACTCTCAAATCCGCCAAGGCCGGTAACAAGACAGTCGAGCAGACGATCGCGGACCTGTCGGCCAAGATCGGCGAGAAGCTCGAACTGCGCCGCGTCGCATTCTTCGACGGCACGGTCGAGACCTACCTGCACAAGCGGTCGGCCGACCTGCCTCCGGGGGTTGGCGTGCTGGTCGAGTACGGTCCGGGTCCGGACCCGGACACAAGCACTGCCGCCGCGCATGCGGTTGCGCTGCAGATCGCCGCGCTGAAGGCCAAGTACCTGACGCGTGACGACGTGCCCGAGGACATCGTCGCCAACGAGCGGCGCATCGCCGAAGAGACCGCCCGCAACGAGGGCAAGCCCGAGCAGGCGCTGCCGAAGATCATCGAGGGCCGTCTCACTGGTTTCTTCAAGGACGTCGTGCTGCTCGATCAGCCGTCGGTATCCGACAGCAAGAAGACGGTCAAGGCCCTGCTCGACGACGCCGGCGTCGCCGTCACCCGGTTCGCCCGGTTCGAGGTCGGTCAGGCCTAAACAGCGCCGGTACGAATTGGTACCGTCACTGCATGACCAGGACACACGCCTTCGGCGACGACGCCCTAGGCGATCTTGATGCCGTTGGCCTTGTCGATGCGCTGCGGACAGGCAAGGTATCGGCGCTCGAACTGGTCGAGGCGGCCATTGCCCGCACCGAGGCCGTCAACCCGACGCTGAACGGTCTGGCGTATGAGGCGTTCGACCGCGCGCGCCGGCGTGTCCAGGCCCGGCGCCCGTACGGCGGCTTCTTCGACGGCGTCCCGACGTACATCAAGGACAACGTCGCCGTCGCAGGCTGGCCGACCATGCACGGGACCGACGCGTGGGATCCGCGCCCGATGCCCGCCGACGGCGAGTTCGCCCGGGTGTACCTGGCCACCGGCCTGGTGCCACTGGGCAAGTCGCAGATGTCGGAGTTCGGCTTCAGCGGATCGGCGGAACATCCGCGGATCGGGCCCGTCCGCAACCCGTGGAACCCGGACCACACCGCCGGTGCGTCCTCCTCCGGTTCGGCCGCCTTCGTGGCGGCCGGTGCGGTGCCGATCGCGCATGCCAACGACGGCGGTGGCTCGATCCGGATTCCGGCGGCGTGCAACGGTCTGGTCGGCCTGAAACCGACGCGGGGACGGCTGCCGCTCGACAAAGAAACCGCACAGATGCCGCTTCACATCGTCGCCAATGGAGTTCTGACGCGCTCCGTGCGTGACACTGCGGTGTTCCTGCGCGAGGCCGAGCGGGTCTACCGCAACCCGAAGCTGCCTCCCATCGGCGATGTCACCCACGCGGGTAAGCAGCGATTGCGCATCGCCGTGTGCACCAAATCTGTTTCACTAGAAGCCAGTCCGGAAATGCGCGAGTTGACACTCAAGTCGGCGGCGCTGTTGGAGGAACTCGGGCACAAGGTCACGGAGATCGACAATCCGGTGCAGCCCCGGTTCAAGGACGACTTCCTGCTCTACTGGCAGTTCCTCGCGTTCGCGATTGTGCGCGGCGGGCGTCGAGCATTCGGGCCGAGCTTCGATCGCACCAAGCTGGACAACCTGACGCTGGGCCTGGACCGAAGAGCCGCGCGTAATCTCCACAGGGTTCCGCTGGCCATAGCGCGGCTGTCGGCCTCGCGCCGGATCACCGCCCGACTTTCGGCCACCTACGATGCGGTGCTGATGCCCACGCTGGCCGATGACACACCCCGCATCGGACATCTCGATCCGACAGCGCCATACGAACAGGTCATGGATCGGCTGCTCGACTGGGTGGCATTCACGCCGCTGCAGAACGCCACCGGCGACCCGGCGATCTCGCTACCGTTGGCCCAGTCCGCTGCCGGTCTGCCGGTCGGCATGATGTTCTCGACAGTCAGGGGACAGGAGGCGCGGCTGCTGGAACTGGCCTACGAACTCGAAGAGGCGCGGGCCTGGCCGCTGATCAACGCATGACCCGCGACTACGCGTTCGACCAGGGCTTCGGTCAGGAGCGTGCGCGGCTGTCGGGCATGGAGGCTCTGTGGGATCCCGGCAGCCAGGCCTTGCTGGACGAACTCGGCATCGGTCCCGGCTGGAAATGCCTGGAGGTCGGCGCCGGTGGTGGCTCGTTGGTCGAGTGGATGGCCGGCCGCGGCGCCCGCGTGACCGCGATCGACATCGATATTCGTTTCATCGAGCAGTTCGCCTCCGAGTCGATCGAGGTGCGCAGGGTGGACGTGCGAGCCGACGAGCTTCCGCAGGCCCAATTCGACCTGGTCCACGCCCGGCTGGTGCTCGAGCACCTGACCGACCGTCGCGAGATCCTCGATCGCCTGGCAGCAGCACTGCGCCCCGGCGGATGGATCGTCATCGAAGACTATGCCTGGACCGGCTTCGGCTTTGAGGGCGAGGATCCTGTTCTCGACAACGTGGCCCAGGCGATATTCGGATACATGGAGCAGGCCGGGTTCGACCGCGATTACGGCCGCCGTGTTGTCGCCGACATCGAGGATGCCGGGTTCACCGATGTCCGCGGCGAGGGCCGCGCCCGCGTGATCAGCTCCAGCGACCCGGGGTTCGACTTCTTCCGGCTGACCTTCGAGAGCATGCGAGGCACACTCGTCGACTCGGGTGCCCTGTCGCGGGAGGACGCCGACGCCGCCTCCGCCCGGTTCGGCGAGAACATACGGGTGTTCACCCCGCTGATGGTGGCCGGCATCGGCCGCCGCGCTGGCTAGTTGGCAACCGCGCCGAGGGCGACGCCGGGGATCTCGTAGCGTCCACCGGCCTGGAAACCGGCGAGACCCTCGTCAAGACGCAGTCTCAGCGCGGCGCGCTGATCGTCGTCAAGCGCGCGAATGGCCATCGCGAATGGGCCGGCGGTGTCGGTCGCGAAGCTCTCGTACTCGGCAATATCGCCGACGATGAATCGGACCGGCACCTCCTCGATGTCTATTTCGCTGAACCCTGCGCTCGTGAGCATCTCGCGTGTGCGCTCCTCGCTTGCCATGCTGAAGGGGCTCGGCGCGTCCGGGTCGGGCGGTGGAAGGTGGCCTTGCTCCATCAGGATTCCGGCGGCAACCCCGCCCCACGGGTTGCGTTCCGGCGGACCCCATACCGCCAGCACCAGACGCCCCCCGGAGCGCAGCACTCGACGGGTCTCGGTGAGCGCCCTGCGCGGATCTGCCATCAGCATGTATCCGAATCGGCACAGCACGCCGTCGACCGAGTCGTCTGCCAGCTCGATCTGTTCGGCGTCGATGACCCGGTATTCGACGTTCGTCAGTCCCAGCTCGTCCCCGCGACGCCGGGCGACCTCCAACATCGCTGGCGAGAAATCGGACGAGATCAACCGGCCGCCGGCACCACCGACGAGTTTTGCCGCCTCGAACCCGGTGTCGCCGACGCCGGCCGACAGCTCCAGAATGGTGTCGCCCGAGCGCGGCGCAAGCGTGCCGATCAACCATCTGCGCACCGGTGCCGTCGACTCATCGATGTGGGCGCGCCAGCGTTCCCAACCCGGCGCCATCGCCCCCCAGGTCTCGAAACTCGAGCGGCGAAAATCCTCTAGGTCCATCTTTGCCATGCTAATTCGGGTCGGTGCCGAGGGCTACCAGGCTCCGCTTGAACTCCCGCCGCTGCTTTTCGGTCAGGTTTGCCATCAACCGCCGCTCGGCCGCGCGCACACCGGAATCGGTGCGCTTCAACAGCTCCAAGCCTTCCCGCGTCAGCTGAGCCGGTAGCGATCGGCCCGAGGACACGCTGGCCGGACGCGTCACGAGCCCGCGGTTCTCCAGTGCGCGCAGCACCATGTTCATCGCCTGCGGCGAGACGTTCATATCGCGGGCCAGTTCGGCGTTGGACCGCCCGGGGTACTTCGACAGCACCCGCATGCACAGGTATTGGGGGAACGCCAAATTCAAGGGATCGAGCACGGTCGCGGTCACCTCGTTGCGCAGCGCGATGTGGACTCGATGCAGCAGATAGCCCAGTGGCTGATCCTCGAGGAACTCGCTCATATCAAGCATATTGACACATATCAAGCAGATTGATATACACGAATCATGACCAGCCCACAAGACGTGTTCGAGAATCCACAAGAACTGTTCGAAAACGCATACCGGGGCGAGGTCCCCGAGATGGGCGCCAAGCCGCCGTGGAGCATCGGCGAACCGCAGCCGGAGCTCGCCGCGCTGATCGAGCAGGGCAAGTTCCACGGTGATGTGCTCGATGTGGGCTGCGGTGAGGCGGCGATCTCGCTTTGCCTCGCCGAACAAGGTTTCACCACGGTTGGGCTGGATCTGTCGCCGACCGCCATCGACTTGGCCCGCAGGGAGGCCGAAAAGCGTGGCCTGACCAATGCCACCTTCGAGGTCGCCGACATCAGCGCCTTCACTGGTTACGACGGTCGCTTCTCCACCATCGTCGACTCGACGCTGTTCCACTCGATCCCGGTGCAGGCCCGCGAGGGTTACCAGCAGTCCATCGTGCGCGCCGCCGCACCCGGGGCGTCGTATTTCGTGCTGGTGTTCGACAAGGCGGGCATGCCCGACGGTCCCGCCAACCCCGTCACGGCCGATGAGCTGCGGGACATCGTGTCGAGGTACTGGGTGATCGACGCGATCAGGCCCGCGCGCATCCATGGCGTATTGCCTGAGGGCTTCGAGAACTTCTTCCCGGTGACTGACGTTAGGGACGAGCCCAAGGGCCGCAAGTCGGTGCCAGCCTTTCTGCTGACCGCGCACCTGCCCTAGATGGCGAGCTAATCCGCCACCCACCCACCCCGTAGCGGCTGTGCAGCCGCGATGAGGCAGGATTAGGGGTGCCGTCCTGGGAAGGTGCCCGGATGGCGCTCTCATGCGAGGACCCCAAGGAGACCGATGGCCGAGGCGGAGCCGACCGGCACCAATGGTGCCGAGGCATCGGTTACTCCGATCCGGCCGATGTACTCGCGCGTGCTGCTCAAACTGGGCGGCGAGATGTTCGGCGGCGGGGAAGTGGGCCTCGACCCCGATGTGGTTTCACTGGTGGCCCGGCAGATCGCCGAGGTCGTCCGCGGCGGTGTGCAGGTCGCGGTGGTGATCGGCGGCGGCAATTATTTCCGCGGCGCCCAACTGCAGCAGCGCGGCATGGAGCGGACCCGCTCGGATTACATGGGCATGCTCGGTACCGTGATGAACAGCCTTGCGCTGCAAGACTTCCTGGAAAGGGAAGGCATTGCAACGCGGGTGCAGACAGCGATCACCATGGGTCAGGTCGCCGAACCGTACATCCCGCTGCGCGCGCGGCGGCACCTGGACAAGGGCCGGGTGGTGATCTTCGGTGCCGGCATGGGCCTGCCGTACTTCTCCACCGATACCACCGCGGCGCAGCGTGCCCTGGAGATCGGCGCCGAGGTGGTGCTGATGGCCAAGGCGGTCGACGGCGTGTTCACCGCAGACCCGCGATCCAACCCCGACGCACAGCTGCTCAGCGCGATCACCCACCGCGAGGTCATCGACCGCGGGCTGGCGGTGGCCGACGCCACCGCATTCAGCCTGTGCATGGACAACGGCATGCCCATCCTGGTGTTCAACCTTCTCATCGACGGCAATATCGCGCGGGCGGTCGCAGGTGAGAAGATCGGAACACTGGTCACCACCACCTGACGGAGGAGGACGCCGTGATCGACGAAACTCTCTTCGACGCCGAAGAGAAGATGGAGAAGGCGGTGTCGGTTGCGCGTGACGATTTGTCGTCCATCCGGACCGGCCGCGCCAACCCCGGCATGTTCTCCCGCATCTCGATCGACTACTACGGGGCTACGACGCCGATCACCCAGCTCTCCAGCATCAACGTGCCGGAGGCCAGGCTGGTCGTCATCAAGCCGTACGAGCAGTCGCAGCTGAAGCCCATCGAGGATGCGATCCGCAACTCCGACCTGGGCGTCAACCCCACCGACGACGGCAACGTCATCCGCGTCGCGATCCCGCAGTTGACCGAGGAACGCCGTCGCGAGCTGGTCAAGCAGGCCAAGGCGAAGGGCGAGGACGCGCGGGTGTCGGTGCGCAACATCCGTCGCAAGGCGATGGAGGAACTGCACCGGATCAAGAAAGACGGCGAGGCCGGCGAGGACGAAGTCAAACACGCCGAGAAGGACCTCGAGAAGACCACCCACACCTACACCCACCAGATAGACGAACTGGTCAAGCACAAAGAAGGCGAGCTGCTGGAGGTCTAGTGGCCGAACAGCAGGCGAGTCCCGTGGCAGGCACCCCCGTCGAAGAGCCGCCCAAGAAGGCGTTGCGCGCCGGGCGCAACCTGCCCGCAGCCATCGCGGTCGGCGTCGCACTCGGCGCGATGGCGATCGTCATCCTGCTCTTAGCGCCCAAGGGATGGCTGGCCGTGCTTGCGGTGGCGATGCCGATCGCCACTCACGAGGTCGTTCGCCGGCTGCGAGAGGCCGGCTACGCCGTCCCGGTTATTCCGCTGCTGATCGGCGGCCAGGCCATGATCTGGCTGACCTGGCCCTACGGCCCCGCCGGCCTGTTGGGGGCCTACGCGGGGACCATTGTCGTATCCATGGTCTGGCGTCTGGTCGGGCGAGGCCTTCGCCAGCAGCCGGCGAACTATCTGCGCGACATCTCGGCCACGGTGCTGCTCGCGACATGGGTGCCGCTGTTCGCCAGCTTCAGTGCGCTGCTGATTTTCCAGGACCATGGCGGCAGCCGCGTGTTCGCCGTGATCGTGACCGTCGTTTTCGCCGACATCGGCGGATACGTCGCCGGGGTGTTGTTCGGCAAGCATCTGATGGTGCCGGCGATCAGCCCGAAGAAATCGTGGGAGGGGCTGGGCGGCTCGCTGCTCTTCGGCATCGCGGCAGCCGTGTTGTCGGTGACATTCCTGCTGGACAAGCCGTGGTGGGTCGGCGTGCCGCTGGGCCTGCTGTTGGTGATCACCGGCGTGCTCGGCGACCTGGTCGAGTCGCAGATCAAGCGCGATCTCGGGATCAAGGACATGGGCAAGTTGCTACCCGGTCACGGCGGCCTGATGGACCGCATCGACGCGATGCTGCCCTCGGCTGTAGCCGGCTGGATCGTGCTGACGCTGCTGGCGTGACGGCCGGAACACCATGCCACCATCTCTGCCCCTGGTTTTCGATGCCCCGCGACGCGCCATGCCGCCGCGGCATCTCGCCGACCTCGACGAGGCCGGTCGGGCCGCCGCCGTTGCGGAGCTGGGACTGCCCGCATTTCGCGGTAAGCAGCTGGCCAACCAGTACTACGGCCGGTTGCTCGCCGACCCGCGCCAGATGACCGATTTGCCCGCGACGGTGCGCGATCAGGTGGCCGATGCGATGTTCCCGCGGTTACTCGACGCCGTCCGGGAGATCGAGTGTGACGCCGGCGAGACCCGAAAGATGTTGTGGCGCGCGGTCGACGGTACGACGTTCGAGTCGGTGCTAATGCGCTACCCGCAGCGCAACACCGTCTGCATTTCGTCGCAGGCGGGCTGCGGGATGGCGTGCCCGTTCTGCGCGACCGGGCAGGGCGGGCTGACGCGCAACCTGTCCGCCGCCGAGATCCTCGAGCAGGTGCGCGCGGCAGCCGCCGAGCTGCGCGATCGCGACCACGGCCGGCTGTCCAACGTGGTGTTCATGGGTATGGGGGAGCCGCTGGCCAACTACAACCGGGTGATCGGGGCGGTCCGTCGCATCATTGCGGCGCCGCCGAACGGCTTCGGGATATCGGCGCGCTCGGTCACGGTGTCGACGGTGGGGCTGGCCCCGGCGATCCGCAAGCTGGCCGACGAACGGCTCGGCGTCACGCTGGCGTTGTCACTGCACGCGCCCGACGACGAACTCCGCGACACGCTGGTTCCGGTCAACAGCCGGTGGAAGCTGTCCGAAGCCCTTGCCGCGGCTAGCTACTACGCCGATGCGACCGGCCGCCGGGTGTCGATCGAGTACGCGTTGATCCGCGACATCAATGATCAGCCGTGGCGCGCCGACCTGCTCGGCAAGCGCCTACACGGCGCGCTCGGGCCGCTCGCGCATGTCAACGTCATCCCGCTGAACCCGACACCGGGCAGCGAGTGGGACGCCAGTCCCAAGGCGGCCGAACGCGAGTTCGTCAGGCGGGTCCGCGAGCGTGGCGTGTCATGCACCGTCCGGGACACCCGCGGCCGCGAAATCGCCGCTGCCTGTGGTCAATTGGCCGCCGAGGGGTGATCACCTGCGGTGAAGGCGCGAGAGATGCAGTCGAAATTGCCCGCCTAGCGAGCGACAACGCGCGAGAGAGCCGACCTACAGTCGCATACCCCTGAAGAACAGTGGTTTCACACCGGCCCGAAGTGCGAGCACGCGCTCGTGAATGCGGTATTCCGTTGCGCGCGGTACAAAGCCGGGGGCGTACACGCCACGCGCAAGTCGGCGCACCCTGCCGCGTCGCCTCTCCCAGCGCAGCGCGTCTGACACCTGCTTTGACGCACGTCCACAGACGTCAAAGCCCTGCCACCTGATCGCTTGGATCAGTTCCTCGACGGTCGTCGGACCGTGCTGCAAGAGGTACATCGTGAGAACGTAACGGAGCTCTATTCCCTCAAGCCGGTATGGGGTCGTCATTGCCGCACGATGGCACGGCCGGGTGACAGGTCTGGAGTTGTCGCTCGCTAAGCGGGCAAAAACAGAGGTGTACTTCTGAAGCGACGCGCGCGGGTTACTTGATTCCCACCGCGTGGCGCAGCTGTGCCAGGAACTGGTCGTCGTCGTCGCTGCGCACGATGTAGTGCGACACCGCAACCCGAATGGCCGTCGCGGCCTTGACTTCGCCGTTGGGTCCCGACAGCAGCTTTTGGAGGCGCGCACGCATGACGGGAATGATGGTGGATAGCTGAGCGATGACGACCTCGGGCTCGATGTCGACCAGTCGCACGCCCGAGTAGGAGTGCTGATATTCCACGATGAATCTCAGGGCGGCGTCGAGCTTTTCCGTTCCGCGCAACCCGGCGGTGGCCCGGCCAATGCCGGTGTCGAACATCTCTAGCTCGTAGACCCCGAACGCGTCGAGCAGTTCGCTCTTGGAGGCGAACCAGCGGTACAGCGTCGGACGGGATACCCCGGCCTGCAGGGCGACCTCGGACAGGCTGAGCTTGGTCTGCCCGCTGCGGCCGAGCGCTTCGGCGGTGGCGACGAGGATCCGGTGTCGCGTCGAGGTGTCGTCGACGACGCCGGATGCGTCCCGCTGGGCGCGTAGTGGTTCGTTCACTTCCCCGACCTCATTGAAGTAGTCCACATGATGGTAGATGCTCGATTACAGGGACTTCTCAAGCAGTTCGATCGTGTCGAGGTCTTCGAGCGCGGCCACGCCCCGTTTCAGGCCTTCCAGCGCGATGTTCTCGGCCTGCATGCCACCCAATCCGGCGGTGATCAGCGCCGCGACGTAGGCGTACAACGCCCCCTTCCGGTAGCGGTCCCACAACTCGTCGCGATCGAGTTCCGGACCCCCCGCGGCCGCCAGGGCCTGTCGATAGTCGTCGAGCAGCTCGCGCTGGTGTGTCTGGCGGTCGGCGGTGGTCATGCCGGTGACCAGGGTGTAGGCGAGCTCCCGGCAGGGATGGCCGCGCCGCACGACCTGCCAGTCCAGGAGTCCCGCTTCGCCGTTGCGGAAGTAGACGTTTCCGGGATGGGAGTCGCCGTGTATGACGGTGTGTGGCGGTGCGTCCATCAGCCCCGCGACGGCGCGGTAGTTGTCGATGATGAAGCGGCCCTTGTCAATCGGTATATCGGAGCGGTCGGCGAGCCGGCGGGCGGACGTCTTCAGGAGGGGCACGGTGAGCAGCGCGGCACTGTCGCCCGAGGCGGTGTACAGCCAGTTGGGTACGCGTTGCCAGAACGTTCCATGCAGGCGCGCCAGGAGCTCGACGATCAGAGTCGCCTGGTCCGTGTTGAGCGGATGAAGCGTGTCGGGGAACTCGCAGGGCTCGGCCGCGAGATCCTCCAGCACTAGCACGAAGCGGCCGGTCAGCGAATCGAAGGCCGTGCCGTATGCCTTGGGGACGCCGGTCAGCTGCTGAGACAACGTTGCGTAGAAGCGTGTTTCATTCTCGGCCAGACGGGTCAGTTCTCCGAACAGGCGGGTTGCGACGGTTTGTGCGGGCATCTTGACGAACACCGAGTCCGGGACATTCTCACCGGTGAGTGCCAGCCGCGCTCGCGATGATGTTCCCGCGTCACCGCCGATCACCGACACCGATGCCACTCTGCGCCCGATCAGCCGTGACAGGAACGCGGCGTCCAGTTCCGCGATCGCGCGGGGAAGTGATCGGACGCGGCCAACAATTGCGTCGGTGGCGATACGTTGTACACCGCGGACCAGATGCGACCCCAGGCCGACGATCGGCGCAACTCGATTCACCTCGTTAGTTTACAAATTAACGGGGATTTGTAAATCCATTCGGAGGGACGACGATGGCCGGACCGGTAGAGGGCATCAAGGTCGTCGAACTCGGAGTGTGGGTCGCGGGGCCGGCCGCCGGCGGAATACTTGCCGACTGGGGAGCCGACGTCATCAAGATCGAGCCGCCGACCGGCGATCCGGCGCGCCTGTTCGGCCGGATGCTTGGCATCGAGGGAGGAGTCAGCCCGCCGTTCGAGATGGACAACCGCGGCAAGCGCAGCATCGCGCTCGACCTGACGACCGACGATGGTCGCTCGACGGCGCTCGAGTTGCTCAGCGGCGCAGATGTTTTCCTGACCAACATCCGTCCCGGTGGCCTCAAGCACATCGGCTTGGACTTCGAAACGGTGGCGGCGTTGAATCCTCTTCTGGTGTACGGCTTGATCACCGGGTACGGCGAGACGGGACCCGACGCCGACCGCGCGGCCTTCGACGTCGCCGCGTTCTGGGCGCGGGCGGGGCTGGCGCACCTGCTGACTCGCCCGGGCGAATCACCGCCGTTCCAACGGGGCGGCATGGGCGATCACACCGCCGGCATGACCCTGGCTGCGGCCGTTTGTGCCGCCCTGGTCGCCCGAGCACGCACCGGAACCGGTCAGCTGGTCACCACCTCGCTGTACCGGCAGGGCGCCTACACCGTCAGTTTCGACCTCAACACGTTCTTGCTGACCGGCCATGACATTGCGATCGGACAACGGGAGTCGATGGGCAACCCGTGCATGAACAACTATGTCGCCGGCGACGGACGGCGGTTCTGGATCGTCGGTCTGCAGGGCGAGCGTCACTGGCCGGCATTGTGTCGTGTGGTCGGGCGATCGGACTGGCTGACCGATTCTCGGTTCGCGTTCGGGCGAGACCGGGCCCGCAACGCCGTCGAACTCATCGCCGAGCTGGACGAGATATTCGCGACCAAGCCGCTCGACGAGTGGGCGAAACTCTTTGCGAGCGAACCGGATTTCTTCTGGTCGCCCATCAACTCGATCGAGGATGTGGTGGCCGACGAGCAGTTCCACGCCGCGGGGGGCGTCGTCTACGTACCGGACGTAGAATCCAGCCTGCCGATGGTCGCCACACCTGCGGACTTTCACGGCACCCCGTGGGCCCCGCGCTCGGCGGCGCCCGGACTCGGTGAACACACCGACGAAATCCTCACCGAACTACGTCGCGGAAGGTAGTTCGATTGATGCATGGTGCTTCACCCGCGCCGCGTGCCGCAGCTGCGCCAGGAATTCGTCGTCGTCATCGCTGCGCACCAGGTAGTGCGACACCGCCACCCGAACGGCCGTCGCCACCGCCAACGCTGCGTCCGGTCCCTGGGCAAGGCGTTCGAGTCGTTCGCGCATCAGCGGAATGACCCGCGACAGCCGCCTGATGACCTGGGCCGGCTCGATGTCGATCATCCGCAGCCCCGGGTACGACTGTTGGTACTCGACGATGACCCGCAACGCCGCGTCGAGCCTCTCGTTTGCCGGCAGGCCGGCGGTCGCCTCTGTAACGGCGCGTTCGTAGAACTGTCGCTCCCAGACCGCGAAGGCGTCGAGCAGTTCCCTCTTCGATGCGAACCATCGGTACAGGGTGGGCCGCGACACTCTGGCCTGTAGTGCGACCTCCGAAAGGCTGAGCTTCGTCATGCCATTGCGGCCGAGCACCTCGGCGGTGGCGGCGAGAATGCGCTGACGAGTCGAGGCATCGATGTCGGCTGAGGCGGGTGCATCCTGCATCGACATAGCTTTACAAATTTGCGGCGAAATGTCACTCTGAACGCGAGACAGCAGGAAGGCGCATGGGTGGACTTCTCCCGCGTAGAACTGTCCGATGACGACCGGGCGTTCCAAGACGAGCTACGGGCGTTCCTGAAATCCATCGTGACCGACGACGTCATCCGCCGCGACCGGGAGACCGGTGAGAATTTCGACGAGGACGTGCACCTGGCGCTGGGTGAAGCCGGCTATCTGGCCGCCGATTTCAAGGACGAAGCCGATGGCGGTTTCAGTAGGGTGCGCCGACGCATCTGGAACCTCGAAATCGGTCGGGCGCACACCCCGTGGTTCCACTGGGGGACCACGGCAATGGTCGCGCGGGCGGTCGAGCAGTTCGGCTCGCCCGAGCTCAGGGACGAGGTCCTGCAGTGCACGCTTTCCGGAGAGTACCGGCTCTGCTTGGGCTATACCGAACCCGAAGGCGGCTCAGATGTAGCGACCTGCAAGACGCGCGCCGTGCGTGACGACGACGGCTGGATCATCAACGGTTCCAAGATGTTCACGTCCAACGCGCAGAACGCCGCCTACGTCTTCCTGATCACCAATACCGATCCCGATGCGCCCAAGCACCAGAGCCTGACGATGTTTCTCGTCCCACTGGATACGCCGGGTGTCGAAATCCAGCCGATCCGCACCGTGGATGGCGACCGCACCAACATCACCTACTACAGCGACGTACGCATCGACGACAAGTACCGCATTGGTGACGTCAACGGCGGCTGGACCGTGCTGCGCGAGGCGCTCAACGATGAGCATGGCACCGTCGAGCGGGAGTCCGACGGCTTGCAGAAGATCGCCGCCATGACCGAGCATGTGGTGCTGTTAGCCGAAGCGGTCGACAAGATCGCGGCGATCGCCGGTAACGACGAATCGGTGAAATACCGACTGGGCCGCAGTATTGCCCGCATGGAAGCAGCGATAAGCACACCGGACATGTTCGGCCGCGTTGCGATCGCGCAAACCATGCGCGATCTCAGCCCGGATCTAATGGACATTTTGGGAACTGCATCGAGTCTGCCGGGTGAGGCGGACGGTGCTGTCGGCGACGGCGGGGCCGAATACATGTTTCGATTGGCGTTACCGACCGGCATCTACGGCGGCACCCTCGACGTCTTCCGCAACATGATCGCCCAGCACGCGCTCGGGCTCGGCCGTCCGAACTACTCACCACCCGCGACAAGAACGTCCTAGGGAGTCCGATGTTCTTCACCATCACTCATCCGATGCACAGCCACCCGTACAATCGGGAGCTGGTCACCGGGGCGGGTATTGCGACGGTCGCGGCCGCAGCCGAAGCGGCCGGATTCCACGGGTTCGGATTCACCGACCATCCCGCCCCCTCGCAGCGGTGGCTGGAGTCGGGTGGGCATGACGCGCTGGACCCGTTCGTGGCAATGGGTTTCGCCGCGGCCCGCACAACGACAGTGCGGTTGATCCCCAACATCGTGGTGCTGCCGTACCGCAACCCATTCGTGGTGGCCAAATCCGGCGCAACGCTGGACATGCTCTCCGACGGTCGGTTCACGCTGGCCGTCGGTGTCGGCTACCTGAAGCGGGAGTTCACCGCGCTCGGGGTCGACTTCGACGAGCGCGCCGCGCTGTTCGAGGAAGCGCTCGAGGTGATTCGCGCCATCTGGACCACCGACGATCTGTCGTTCGAGGGTCGGCACTTCACCGCGAAGGGCATCACCGCGCATCCGCGGCCGGTGAGCCGGCCGCATCCGCCGATCTGGATCGGTGGCAACACCGCGGCGGCCCGGCAACGGGTCGTCGAACACGGCGATGGCTGGTGCCCTTTTCCCGCGCCGGCCGTTCTTGCCCAAACTGCCCGCACCGCGCCCATGGACTCGCTCGAGAGTCTCGCCGAAGGCATCGCCGACCTGCGCCGCCGAGTCGACGCCGCGGACCGGGACTGGTCAGGGATTGACATCACCTTCACCAACATCGGCGGCGGCAATCCCGGCGATGACGACTTCAATGCCGACGCCTACCTGTCCGGGGTGGAAAAGCTTGCGGCGGTGGGGGTTACCTGGCTTCAGGTTGGCGTGCCGGGCGACAGCGTGGCGCACGCGGTCGAAACCATCGAGCGCTTCGGTGCGTCGGTCATCGGTGCCGCCTGAGCGTCATCGATACGCGGTGACTCGCTGGACACAGTCCATTCGTCGGGGCGCCGGTGAGCGGATTGACCAAGCCGGACAGCGGCATCGAACTGACGAACGGATCGGGGCTGTCCACCAGCGTCGCGATGCCGAACCGGCCGGGCAAGCCTGGGATTCTTGTACGACGATGGTGACATCATCGCGGCAAGGTGCACGATCGCGCGCGGTTGATGCTGGGCGACGAGCTCGCGCACCGCGGCTGAGCAGGATCTCGGTGCAGCGCTTGCCGACCTGGCCGAATGCGCCGGTGACGAGGACGTTCTCCACAGCCACGTCAACGCACCACCCGGCGGGCAGCCTTCATAAGCACTTTCCGTATCCGGTCCGAGATGTACACCGAGACAAAGGCGTTGAAGACATCTTCCCGCAGCCGGGTCAGCTTTGAACTCTTGATCCGCCACTGGCCATCGATCTTCTCGTAGGTCTCGCGGTAGTGGCCGTATCCGCGTAGGTTCACGCCGAGTCCGAACCGGACCACGTCCTCGAGGCCCCACACACCGCTAGCGGTCGTCGCCGACGTCAACTCGATCTCCGGCGCATGCACCTGGTGCACGGTGGCTTGATTCCTGAGACTCTTGCGGGTGAAGGCGACGAACTCGTCGGCGCCCTCGATCATCATGCCGCCGGCCTCCGCGGTGTCGCTGAGGAAGTCGTCGGTGAAGAGACCTCGCCAGGCTTGCCAGTCCTTGGTGTCCAGGAACCGGCAATAGCGGGCCTTCAACTGCTTGATCGCCTCGATCTCCAGCATGGCAGCGGCGTCATCCATTTGCAGAGCGTGACACTTTTGGGAGAAATTGTAAAGCTCAGAACGCGCCCTCCGGCACCCGCATGATGTCATCGTCCACGGACTCGATGATGCCCCGCAACGCGGTGAGGTTCGGCAGCACGTTGGCCGCGAAGAATGCGGCGGTCGCGATCTTGCCTTGGTAGAAGGCCTCGTCAGCCGGCTTGGCGGCGAGGGCGGCGTGTGCGACATCGGCCTGCACGAGCAGCCGCCACCCGATGAGCAGGTCCCCTACCGCGAGCAGGAATCGCACGGAAGCCAGCCCGACTTTGTAGATCAGCGACGGCTGCTCGGGTGCGGACATGAGGTAACCCGTCAGGGTGGCCATCATCGCCTGGACGTCCTCGAGTGCCGTGCGAAGTTGGCCTGCCTGCTTTTTCAACGTTGGGTCGCAGCTGTCGATGGTCTGGCTGACTTGCGATGCCACGTGCGCCAGCGCCTCGCCGCGGTCGCGGGTGGTCTTGCGGAAGAAGAAGTCCTGCGCCAGGATGGCGGTGGTGCCCTCGTAGAGCGAGTCGATCTTGGCGTCGCGGATGTACTGCTCGATCGGGTAATCCTGCAGGAACCCGGAGCCGCCGAAGGTCTGCAGCGACTCGGTGAGGATTTCGTAGGCCCGTTCCGAGCCCACACCCTTGACGACCGGCAGCAGCAGATCGTCGACACGGTGCGCCATCTCCGGGCTCGCACCCGAAACCTGCTGTGCGACATCATCATTCTGATGCGCGGCGGCATACAGGTAGAGCGCTCGCAGCCCTTCGGCGTAGGCCTTCTGCGTCATCAGGCTGCGCCGCACGTCGGGGTGGTGAATGATCGTGACCCGCGGTGCGGTCTTGTCGGTCATCTGGGTCAGATCGGCACCCTGCACCCGCTCCTTGGCGAACGCAAGTGCGTTCAGGTACCCCGTGGACAGCGTCCCGGCCGCCTTGACGCCGATCGTCATGCGGGCGTTCTCGATCACGTTGAACATCTGCGCAATGCCGTTGTGTATGTCGCCAACGAGATAGCCGACCGCGGGCACCCCGTGAGCACCGAAGGTCAACTCGCACGTGGGCGAGGACTTCAAGCCCATCTTGTGCTCCAGCCCCGTCGCGAAAACACCGTTGCGCGGACCGAGTTCGAGCGTGTCGGGGTCGAACAGGTACTGCGGGACGTAGAACAGGCTCAACCCCTTGGTGCCCGGCCCGGCGGCCTCGGGCCGAGCCAGCACCAGATGGAAGATGTTCTCGGCGGTATCGCCGACATCGCCACCGGAGATGAACCGCTTGACGCCCTCGATGTGCCAGGTGCCGTCCGGTTGGGCGACCGCCTTGGCTCGGCCGGCTCCGACATCGGAGCCGGCGTCGGGCTCGGTCAGCACCATGGTGGCCGCCCAGCCGCGCTCCAAAGCCTTCGCGGCCCACTGCCGCTGTTGCTCGGTGCCCTCAACGGCGAGGGAGTGCGCCATGGCCGGACCCAGGGCCCAGAAGAAACCCGCCGAGGGGTTCGCGCATAGCAGCATCTCGTTGATCGCCCATGTCAGCGCCGCCGGTGCGGCGACGCCGCCGACCTCCTCGGCGAGGCCGACGCGCCACCACTCGGCGTCCTTGACAGCCTGCACCGTCTTGGCCAACTCGGCGG
>NZ_JBOGDB010000071.1:0-9676 GCF_050701515.1 Mycobacterium sp.
TCCCAGTTCTCCACGTCCACGATCACGATCTGACCGGGGTGCACCTCGTTGAAGAGGATCTTCTCGGAGAGCTGGTCCTCGATCTCGCGCTGGATCGTGCGGCGCAGCGGCCTGGCGCCGAGCACCGGGTCGAACCCGCGCTTGGCCAGCAGCCGCTTCGCCCTGTCGGTCAGCTCGAGCGCCATGTCCTTGCTCTTCAGCTGGCCCTCGACCCGGCCGATCATCAGGTCGACCATCGTGATGATCTCGTCACGCGTGAGCTGGTGGAAGACGATGATGTCGTCGATCCGGTTGAGGAACTCCGGCCGGAAGTGCCGCTTCAGCTCGTCGGTGACCTTGGTCTTCATCCGCTCGTAGTTCGAGCCCTGGTCGTGCCCGCCGGTGAAGCCGAGACCGACCGCCTTGGAGATGTCCTGGGTGCCGAGGTTCGAGGTGAAGATGATCACGGTGTTCTTGAAGTCCACCGTACGGCCCTGGCCATCGGTCAACCGGCCGTCCTCCAGCACCTGCAACAGCGTGCCGTAGACCTCCTGGTGTGCCTTCTCGATCTCGTCGAAGAGCACCACCGAGAACGGCTTGCGCCGCACCTTCTCGGTGAGCTGGCCGCCCTCCTCGTAGCCCACGTACCCGGGAGGGGCACCGAAGAGCCGCGAGGCGGTGTAGCGGTCGTGGAACTCGCCCATGTCGATCTGGATGAGCGCGTCGTCCTCGCCGAACAGGAAGTTCGCCAGCGCCTTGGACAGCTCGGTCTTACCGACGCCGGACGGGCCGGCGAAGATGAACGAGCCGGACGGGCGCTTGGGGTCCTTCAGGCCGGCGCGGGTGCGCCGGATCGCCTTGGAAACCGCAGCGACGGCGTCCTCCTGGCCGATGATCCGCTTGTGGATCTCGTCTTCCATGCGCAGCAGCCGAGTGGTCTCCTCCTCGGTCAGCTTGAACACCGGGATGCCGGTCCAGTTCCCCAGCACCTCGGCGATCTCGTTGTCGTCGACCTCGGCGACCACGTCGAGATCACCTGAGCGCCACTGCTTCTCCCGCTCGGCGCGCTGCGCGACCAGTTGCTTCTCCCGGTCCCGAAGGCTCGCCGCCTTCTCGAAGTCCTGCGCGTCGATGGCGGACTCCTTCTCCCGGCGCGCGTCGGCGATCTTCTCGTCGAACTCGCGCAGGTCTGGCGGAGCGGTCATCCGGCGGATCCGCATCCGGGCACCGGCCTCGTCGATCAGGTCGATGGCCTTGTCCGGCAGGAACCGGTCGTTGATGTAACGGTCGGCCAGCGTCGCGGCGGCCACCATCGCGCTGTCGGTGATCGAGACGCGGTGGTGCGCCTCGTAGCGGTCGCGCAGACCCTTGAGGATCTCGATGGTGTGCTCGACGGTCGGCTCGCCGACCTGCACCGGCTGGAAGCGGCGCTCCAGGGCGGCGTCCTTCTCGATGTACTTGCGGTACTCGTCGAGTGTGGTGGCACCGATGGTCTGCAGCTCGCCGCGGGCCAGCTTGGGCTTCAGGATCGAAGCGGCGTCGATGGCGCCCTCGGCGGCGCCCGCCCCGACCAGCGTGTGCAGCTCGTCGATGAACAGGATGATGTCGCCGCGGGTGTTGATCTCCTTGAGGACCTTCTTCAGGCGTTCCTCGAAGTCACCGCGGTACCGGCTGCCGGCCACCAGTGAGCCGAGGTCAAGCGTGTAGAGCTGCTTGTCCTTCAGCGTCTCGGGCACCTCGCCGTGCACGATGTCCTGGGCCAGGCCCTCGACGACGGCGGTCTTGCCGACGCCGGGCTCGCCGATCAGCACCGGGTTGTTCTTGGTGCGCCGGCTCAGCACCTGCATGACCCGCTCGATTTCCTTCTCGCGGCCGATGACCGGGTCGAGCTTGCCCTCCATCGCGGCCGCGGTCAGGTTGCGGCCGAACTGGTCGAGCACCAGCGACGTGGACGGGTTGCCCGCCTCGCCACCGCGGCCACCGGTGCCGGCTTCCGCGGTCTCCTTGCCCTGGTAGCCGGACAGCAGCTGAATGACTTGCTGACGCACCCTGGTCAGCTCGGCACCCAGCTTGACCAAGACCTGGGCCGCCACGCCTTCGCCCTCACGAATCAGGCCGAGCAGGATGTGCTCGGTGCCGATGTAGTTGTGGCCCAGCTGCAGCGCCTCGCGAAGGCTCAGCTCCAGAACCTTCTTGGCGCGCGGGGTGAACGGGATGTGGCCCGACGGAGCCTGCTGGCCCTGGCCGATGATCTCCTCGACCTGGCTGCGCACGCCTTCCAGCGAGATGCCCAGCGATTCCAGCGACTTGGCTGCGACGCCCTCACCCTCGTGAATAAGTCCCAACAGGATGTGCTCGGTGCCGATGTAGTTGTGGTTGAGCATCCGGGCTTCTTCCTGAGCCAGGACGACGACCCTGCGGGCGCGGTCGGTGAATCTCTCAAACATCGGTGGTTACCTGCTCTCCATCAATAGGCACGGCGCATGCGCGCGATACCTACCGTCCACTCTAATGGGCGGCGCTCCCGGGTGCCCCGCCTGGCGGTCGTTCGCCAACAGGACGACCGGAGGCGCGAAAGGCGCCATCCGCCCCGTACCCGGTCCTGCAGATGACAACGCGGAGGGCGCCCAAAACGTTTCCCGTGCCGACCTGCGGCCAGTTCGCCACGAGCGAAAGCGCGATTCGACGGCCCCCAGCTGGGGACCGGCCGGCAACGGCCGGTTAGGTTGCCGCGTGGAAGGCGTCGATCACGTCGGCGGGGATGCGTCCGCGGGTGGACACGTTGTGTCCGTTACGACGGGCCCACTCGCGGATAGCGGCGCTCTGTTCGCGATCGATCGCCGCACGGCCGCGGCCCGAGCCGGCCGACCGTCCGCGTCGACGGCCTCCGACGCGTCGTCCCGCGTCCACCCACTGCTTCAGATCGCCGCGGAGTTTCGTGGCATTCTTGGTAGAAAGGTCGATCTCATAGCTCACTCCGTCGAGCCCGAATTCGACCGTCTCGTCGGCGGCGCCCTCACCGTCGAAATCGTCGACCAACGTGACGGTCACTTTCTTCGCCATTGGCTCACACTGACCCTTCTGCCTGGCACATAGTGTCACATAGTGTCTGGTCTGAATCTCTCGAACCCTGACCAATGTGCCATACGAGCGCATCCCATTCAACACAGGATTTGTCGAGATGTTCAGTTGCCTTGGCGTCGAACAATGGGGAACAAAGCCGTTTCCCGAATTGACAGTCCAGTCAAAACCATCAACAACCGATCGATGCCCATTCCGGTGCCAGTGGATGGCGGCATCCCGTACTCCAACGCGGTGAGGAAATCCTCGTCGAGGACCATTGCTTCATCGTCTCCGGCGGCCGCCGCGCGCGCCTGCGCGGCGAACCGTTCCCGCTGTATGACCGGATCGATCAGTTCGGAATATCCGGTGGCCACTTCGATGCCCCGCAGGTACAGGTCCCACTTCTCGGTGACACCGGGAATGCTGCGGTGGGCACGGGTAAGTGGGGTGGTTTCCTCCGGGAAGTCGCGGACGAACGTCGGCGCCGAGAGCTCGTTGCCGACGGTGTGCTCCCAGAGTTCTTCGACAATTTTGCCGTGCCCGTAACCGCGGTCGCTGGGTATCTCCACACCTAGCCCGTCAGCGAACCCCAGCAGCCGATCAACCGGCGTGGACGGCGTCACGTCTTCGCCGAGTGCGCCGGACAACGACGGATACATTTGAATCGTGTCCCATTGGCCATCGAGATCGTAGGTTGTGCCATCAGGCAACGGCACCTTTCTGGTTCCGATGGCTTCGTCGGCAACCTCTTGAATTAGCTCACGGGTCATCGTCGCGGAATCGTCGTACGTGCCGTAGGCCTGGTATGTCTCGAGCATCGCGAATTCGGGCGAATGCGTCGAATCCGCGCCTTCGTTTCGGAACACCCGATTCAGTTCGAAAACCTTCTCGAAACCGCCCACCAGGCAACGCTTGAGGAAAAGTTCGGGCGCGATCCGAAGGTACAGGTCGGCATCGAGCGCATTGGAATGCGTGATGAACGGGCGGGCCGCCGCGCCGCCGGCCAACGTCTGCAGCATCGGCGTCTCGACCTCCAGGAAACCGCGCCGTTCGAGCGCCGACCGCACGGCGCGAACGACGGCGATGCGCTGGCGGGCGCTGGCCCGGGCCTCCGGGCGAACGATCAGATCGACGTAGCGCTGCCGTACCCGGGATTCTTCGCTCATCTCCTTGTGAGCAACGGGCAGCGGCCGCAGCGCCTTGGAAATGATTTGCCAAGAGTGGGCAAGAACAGACAGTTCACCGCGTCGCGAGCTGATCACCTCGCCATGCACGTAGACGATGTCGCCGAGGTCGACGTCGGTCTTCCAGCTGTCCAGCGAGTCCTGCCCGACCTTGTCCAGGCTGATCATCGCCTGCAGCTGGGTGCCGTCCCCCTCCTGAAGGGTGGCGAAACAGAGCTTGCCGGAGTTGCGGGCGAACAGCACCCGTCCCGCAACGCCGACGACGTCGCCGGTCTCCGTATCCACTGGCAGGTCGGGGTAGGCAGAGCGGATCTCGGCCAGGCTGTGGGTGCGCGCCACCTCGACGGGATAGGGAACCCGGCCTTCGGCGAGCAGTCGCTCCCGCTTGGCCTGACGGATCCGGAATTGCTCTGGAACGTCGGCCTCGTCGGCGTCGGGCTGCTCAGGTGATGTCACGACGTGCCAGCTTAAATGAACTCGTGACGGCTCCCATCAACGCTGCGGCGCTAGCCGCGTTGGCCCACGAGCCAGTGGACTGGCGGTTCAAGGGGCTGCCGGCGTCGTGGTGGGGCCGCACCCCCGCGCAGATCTGTGCCGAGGCCCCCAACCTGGTCGACGACGGTGCCGTCGGGCCGGTCTGCGTGCTGCGCGCCGAAGCGCTGGCGCACAACCTGACAACGATGGCCGCGTGGTGTCGCGATCGCGGCGTCGAGCTCGCCCCGCACGGCAAGACGCACATGGCCCCACAGCTGTTCGCCCGCCAGCTCGACGCCGGATCGTGTGCAATCACCGCGGCGAACATCAGCCAGGTCCGCACCTACCGCGCGTTCGGTGTGCGCGATGTCGTATTGGCCAACGAACTGGTGGACGCGGCCGGACTGCGGTGGCTGGCCGCGGAGTTGAGTGCCGACCCGGACTTCACCCTGCTGTGTTGGGTGGATTCGCTCGACGGGGTGCGGCTGATGGCGTCGGAACTCGCGGCGGCCGACGCGCGCCGCCCGGTCGACGTCTGCGTCGAGGTCGGCAAGGCCGACGGCCGAACGGGCTGCCGCGGCCCGTCCGCCGTCGACGAGGTGGCCCGGGCCGCCGCGGACTGTCCTGCGCTGCGGTTGGTCGGTGTGGCGGGCTACGAGGCGGCGCTCGGCCACGACGTGTCGCCGGACGCGCTCGCCCGCGTCACCGGTTACCTGTCCGAGCTGCGTTCGGCGGTCGAACGGTTGGCCGGCCTGTCGGTGCGCACCATCATCCGCAGTGGCTGCTATCTCACCCACGACCACGGGCTGTACGCCAGGACCTCACCGCTGGGATTGCTTCCCGGTTTGCAGGTGTGGGCCCAAGTGATGTCGTGGCCGGAGCCGGATCTGGCCTTGCTGACGATGGGACGCCGCGACGTGTCCTTCGATCAGGACATGCCGGTGCCGCTCGCCCCGTCAGACAGCGCGGTCACCAAGCTCAACGATCAGCACGCGTACCTGAGACTGGGCCCGAACGACCGCGACCGCGTCGCGGTCGGCAGCTGGCTGCGGTTCGGGATATCCCATCCCTGCACCACATTCGACAAATGGCAGATGATCCCGGTGCTCGATGACGACGACCGCGTGGTCGACCTGATCCGCACGTTCTTCTAGCGATTTCGGCGTGATTTCCAGCGCCTACCGCAGGTTTTCACGCCGAAATCACAACATCAGCGGGCTTGCTTGAGCCTGCCGCGCTGGCTGTCGCGGTTGCGTTCGTACACCAGCCGCAGCCCGTCGAGCGTGAGGTGCTGGTCATAGTGCTCGACGGTGGTCATGTCGGGCAGCAGCAGCGGCGCGATGTGCCCGGTCGCCACGACCGCGATGTCGTCACCGCCAAACCCCTCGACGTCGTCGCGAATGCGGCGCACCAATCCGTCGACCAGCCCGGCGAACCCGAACACCGCGCCGGCCTGCATGCACTCGACCGTGTTCTTGCCGACCACCGATCGCGGCCGGGCCAGCTCGACGCGGCGCAATGCCGCCGAGCGCGCCGCCGCCGCGTCGGAGGAAACTTCGACACCGGGTGCGATTGCACCGCCGAGGAACTCGCCCTTGGCCGATACGACGTCGACGCAGATCGACGATCCGAAGTCCACAACAATCGCGGCCGTGCCGTATTTCTGGTATGCCGCAAGGCAGTTGACTATGCGGTCGGCGCCGACCTCCTTCGGATTGTCAACGAGCAGCGGGATACCCGTGCGCACACCGGGCTCGATCAGTACGTGCGGAACCGATGGCCAGTACTGGCCGAGCATCTCACGCAATTCGTGCAACACCGACGGCACGGTCGACAGTCCGGCAGCGCCGGTCAACCGCTCGGAGTCGTCGCCGATCAGGCCGTCGATGGTCAGCGCCAATTCGTCGGCGGTGACCTCCGACTCGGTGCGAATCCGCCAGTCTTGCACCACTTGGGCATGGTCGCCCGATCCTGAGATCAGCCCGACGACGGTGTGGGTGTTGCGGACGTCGATTGCTAGCAGCACGGGTTCTACCGGGGAGACACCAGATCAGCTGCGTCGGCCGGGACGTGGGCGGGATCGTGGCCCACATCGATCTGCTTGTTATCGGCGTCGACGAACACAATGCGCGGCTGGTATGCGCGGGCTTCGGCGTCTTCCATTGTTCCGTAGGCGATCAGGATGACCAGATCGCCGGGGTGCACCAGATGCGCAGCGGCGCCGTTGATCCCGATCACACCGCTGCCACGTTCGCCGGTGATGGCATAGGTGACCAGCCGCGCGCCGTTGTCGATGTCGACGATGGTGACCTGTTCGCCGTCGAGCAGGTCGGCGGCATTCATCAGGTCGGCGTCGATGGTCACCGATCCGACGTAGTGCAGATCGGCCTGTGTCACTCTGGCGCGGTGGATCTTCGACTTCAGCATTGTTCGTAACATCAGTTCCTCCATGGTAATTCGTGATTCTCGTCCGACCCGACGGATCGTTGCCCGTCGGTATCGGCGATTGATCCGACGTCTATCGCGATGTTGTCCAGCAGTCTGGTCGTGCCCAGCCGGGCTGCCAGCAGCATGCGGGCCATACCCTCGGCGGGCGCCGGCCCGAGCGCAGGGTCGCGCACCTGCAGGTAGTCCACGTCGATGGCGGGCACCTCATCGAGCACCGCGCGGGCGGCATCCAGAGCGGCGGGCGTCCCGCCGGACGCGGCGTACATTCCGGCCAGCACGGCGGCCGACAGCGCGCCGGCCTGCTCCCGCTCGACGGGGTCGAGGTACCGGTTGCGCGACGACATCGCCAGCCCATCCGGTTCCCGGACGATCGGTACGCCGACGATCGACACGTCGACGTTGAAGTCGGCAACCATCTGCCGAACCAGAACCAGCTGCTGATAGTCCTTCTCGCCGAAGAACGCCCGATCCGGCCGGACGATCTGCAGCAGCTTGAGCACCACGGTCAGCACGCCCGCGAAATGCATTGGCCGCGCGGCACCTTCAAGTTCTGCACCCAACGGGCCGGGGTGAACGGAAGTCCGCAATCCGTCGGGATACATCTCGGCGGCCCTCGGTGTGAAAACCACCTCTACCCCTTCGGCGCGCAGAAGCGCAACGTCGTCGTCGAGGGTCTTCGGGTAGGTGTCGAGGTCTTCCTCGGCGCCGAACTGCAACGGGTTGACGAATACAGACACCACGACCACCGAGCCGGGCACCCGCCTGGCGGCCCGCACCAGGGCCAGGTGTCCGCCGTGAAGCGCGCCCATGGTCGGCACCAGCATCACGCGTCGACCGGTGTGCCGCAGTGCGCCGGTTACTTCAGAGACTTTGCGCGCGGACGTGTAGACGTTGAGTTCACCGGCGACGAACTCGGGCGGCTTGCGGATCGTCATGACTGCCCCGCTTCCGCAAGCACCGCGAAGACGTCGTCGGGTGCATGCGCGCGCTGCGCTGTGCGCAACGAGTTGGCCCGATATGCTTGCGCCAGTTGGGGATCCACTTCGGCCAGTGCCCGCAGGTGATCGGCGACCGCGCCGGCATCGCCGCGGGCAACCGGGCCGGTCAGCGCGGCCTGCCCGCGCTGCAGCGCGTTGTCCAGGGACGCCCGAGCCAACGGTCCGACCACCCGCTCGGCAATGCCGCCGGGTTCGTCTCCGACGAGTTCCTGCCCGAGCAGCTCTTGACCCCAAAGCGCGGCCCGCAGTGCTTCGACCGCATCGAGCATCACGGTGACGACGTGATTACTGGCATGGGCCAGCGCGGCGTGGTACAGGGAGCGGGCGTCCTCGCGCACCCGGAACGGCTCGCCGCCGATCTCGAGCACCAGCGACTGCGCGATGGCATAGCCGACGTCGTCGGCGGCGGTGATGCCGAAACAGGTGTCGGGCAACCGGGTGATGTCTTCGTCGGCACCGGTGAAGGTCATCGCGGGATGAATCGCCAACGGTATGCAGGCCTGCTCGGTCAGGGGCGCCAGCACCCCGATGCCATTGGCGCCCGAAGTGTGCGCCACGAGGGTCCCCGGCCGCACCGCGCCGGTGGCCGCGAGACCGGAAACGACGGTGGCGAGCTCGGCATCGGGCACGGCGATCAGCAGCAACTCCGCGCGGCCGGCAACCTCATGGACCGGCAGCACCGCGGTGTCGGGCAGCCGGCGCTCGGCGCGCTTCCGGGAGGCGAGTGAGATTGCGCTGCACGCCACCACCACGTGGTCGGCGCGCTCCAACGCGACGCCGAGCGCAGTGCCCACTCGGCCGGCGGAAATGATTCCGACGGACAGCCGGGCCGGACGCATCCCGTCGTGGGGACCCCATGCGCGCGTAGCGGACTGCTCCATCGCAGACGACCTCGCAAGGTTCTGTGGTTTCGTTCCGGTCCTGCGCTGCGGGTACCGGACGGTCTGTATGAGACTAACTCACTCTTCGCGACGGCGGCGACGACCGCCGCCCGAGGACCCGACATCCAGCCGGGCCAGCAGCTCAGCAACGGAGTGCCCGCCGGTGTGTTCTTTGTCACGGTTCCCGGACTCCTCGCCACTGCGATGGCGCGGCGCGGCCGGCTCCGGCGGCGTTGGCGGTGGCGGTTGGGGAGGCGGTGTCGCCTGCGGGGGCGGCGGCGTCGATGAGGACGGCCGTCCCGGGTCAGCGGCGTCGGCGGGCGCGGAATGCTTGCCCCGGCGTGGTTCCCCGGGCGGTGTGGACATCACCGGCTCGGGAGCGCGTCGCTTGCCGACATACTCACCTGAAGACCCGTTCTCCGCGACCGGCGACGCCCAGTTGCTGCGCGGCATTCCGGCGGGGATCCACTCCCCTTCGGCAGGCGCCGGCTGCCAGTCGGTTGACCCTGTGGGATTGCTCACACGCTCCGGCTCCTGCTGGGGCGGTGCCGTCGGCGGCTCCCATGCCCGACGCTGTTCGGCCGCCCGCTGCTCGGCTGCGCGCAGTTCGGCCGCCCGCTGCTCGGCCGCCCGCTGCTCGGCCGCCCGC
>NZ_JBOGDB010000072.1:0-4314 GCF_050701515.1 Mycobacterium sp.
AGTTTTGCAACCGCGTCACGGGTGCTGGCTGCTGACGCTGACGACCTCGCCGCTCATGTAGCTCGAGTAGTCGCTCGCCAGGAACACGATCACGTTGGCGACCTCCCACGGCTCCGCCGCCCGCCCGAACGCCTCCTGCTCGGTCAGCTCCTCGAGCAGCTCCTCGGTCGTGACCTTCGACAGGAAGGGGTGCATCGCCAGGCTGGGCGCGACCGCGTTCACCCGCACGTTGGCCGGCGCCGCCTCGATCGCGGCGCAGCGGGTGAGCGCCATCACCCCCGCCTTGGCCGCCGCGTAGTGCGACTGCGAATGCTGCGCGCGCCAGCCCAGCACGCTGGCGTTGTTGACGATCACACCGCCGTGGTCGGCTTCCCGGAAGTACCGCAGCGCGGCGCGGGTGGCACGCATTGTCGACGTCAACGTCACGTTGAGCACTCGGTCCCATTCCTCGTCGGTCATGTCGGCGACCGGCGTCTGCCCGCCCAGGCCGGCATTGTTGACCAGCACGTCCAGCCGCCCCATCCGGGCGGTCGTCGACGCGATCAGCGCGTCAACCTGGGCGGTCGACGTCACGTCGCACACCACGCTCTCCACCCGGCCCAGGCCCAGCCCCGCCAACTCGTCGCGGGTTTCGCCGAGCCGCCGTTCGTGATGGTCGGAGACCACCACGTCGGCGCCCTCGGCCAAGGCGCGACGTGCCACCGCCGACCCGATGCCGGTACCCGCCGCAGCCGTGACGACGACGACCTTGCCGGTCAGAAGTCCGTGGCCGTCAATCTCTTTCGGCACATCGGCCAGGGTCATGAACCCTTCACCTCTCTGGGCAGGCCGAGCACGCGCTCGGCGATGATATTGCGCTGGATCTCGTTGGAGCCGCCATAGATGGTGTCCGCGCGCGAGAACAGGTACAGATGCTGCCACTCGTCGAAGTTGCCGTCGGCGGCGACCAAGCCTGCCGCCCCGGCGACGTCCATCGCCAGCTCACCCAGATCCCGATGCCAGTTGGCCCACAACAGCTTCGAGACATTGTCCTGGCCGGCCCCCATGTCGCCGCCGGGGCGGCTCCGGTGCTGCCCGAGGTCCATGGTGGCCAGCGCGTAGGACCGCATGGTCCGCAGGCCGGCCCACGACCGGGTAAGCCGCTCCCGGATGAGCGGATCGTCGGCGGCGCCGTTGCGCTTGGCGACCCCCACGAGATTGGAAAGCTCACGCGCGTAACGGATCTGCTGGCCCAGTGTGGAAACGCCGCGCTCGAAGGTCAGCGTGCCCATCGCGACCCGCCACCCGTCGCCGGGTTGGCCGACGACGAGATCGGCGTCGGTGCGGGCGTCGTCGAAGAACACCTCGTTGAAATCCGCCGTCCCGGTCAACTGCACAATCGGGCGGATTCCTACGCCGGGCTGATCCAGCGGCACCAGCAGGTAGGACAGGCCGGCGTGCCGCTTGGAGCCCTTCTCGGTACGCGCGACCACGAAACACCACTGGGACATCTGGGCCATCGACGTCCACACCTTCTGGCCGTTGATCACCCACTGGTCGCCGTCGAGTTCGGCCGTGGTCGACACATTGGCCAGGTCGCTGCCCGCGCCGGGCTCGGAATAGCCCTGGCACCACAGCTCGGTGACGTCGAGGATCTTCGGCAGGAAGCGCTTCTGCTGCTCCGGGGTGCCGTAGGCGATCAGGGTCGGCCCGAGCAGTTCCTCACCGAAGTGGTTCACCTTGTCGGGGGCGTCGGCCTTGGCGTACTCCTCGTAGAACGCGACGCGGTGCGCGACGGACAGCCCGCGGCCGCCATGCTCCTCCGGCCAGCCCAGACACGTCAGACCGGCAGCCGCCAGATGCTGGTTCCACGCCCGGCGTTCCTCGAACGCCTCATCCTCGCGCCCCGGCCCGCCCAGCCCCTTGAGCGCGGCGAACTCGCCGACGAGGTTGTCGGCGAGCCAGTCACGGACCTCGGCCCGGAACTCCTGGACCTCTTCCATACCTGTAGGCTAACCTACCAAGCACTTGCTTTGTTAGAGGAGCATCAATGACTTGGGCCCACGCCCGCAGGGCAGGGGACGATCCGAGGACCATTCCGCAGGTCCTGGACCGGATTGCCGACCAATTCTCCGACCACAACGCGCTGGTCACCGACGATCGGCGGGTCACATTCGCGGAACTGCGGGACGAAGTCCGGAGGGCCGCGGCGGCGATGCTTGACCTGGGGGTTCGCGCCGGGGATCGGGTCGCCATCTGGTCGCCGAACACCTGGCACTGGGTGGTGGCGTGCCTGGCCACCCACTACGCCGGCGGCGTGCTCGTGCCGCTGAACACCCGCTACACCGCCAGTGAGGCCACCGATGTGCTGGTCCGCACCGGGGCGCCGCTGCTGGTGGCGGCCGGCGAGTTCCTCGGCGCCGACAAGGCGGCCGAACTCGACCGGGGCCAGCTGCCCGACCTGCGGCACATCGTCCGGGTGCCCGTCGAGAAGGACGACGGCACCTGGGACGGGTTCGTCGCCCAGGGGACCGACCTCGATGCGGTGGATGGGCGGGCCGCGGCGGTTAAACCCGACGACGTGTCCGACATCCTGTTCACCTCCGGCACCACCGGCCGCAGCAAGGGCGCCCTGTGCGCGCACCGGCAGTCGCTGGACGCGCCGGCTGCGTGGGCGGCGTGCGGGCAGGTCACCAGCGCCGACCGCTACCTCTGCATCAACCCGTTCTTCCACAACTTCGGCTACAAGGCGGGCATCCTGGCCTGCCTGCAGACCGGTGCGACGCTGATCCCGCAGCTGACCTTCGATCCGGAACAAGCCATGCACGCGGTGCAGGAGCACCGCATCACCGTGCTGCCCGGGCCGCCGACGATCCACCAGACCCTGCTCGACCACCCCAAGCGCGGCGACTACGACCTGAGCTCGTTGCGGTTCGCCGTCACCGGCGCGGCGACGATCCCCGTCGTGCTGATCGAACGCATGCAGTCCGAGCTGGACATCGACATCGTGCTGACCGCCTACGGGCTGACCGAGGCCAGCGGGTTCGGCACCATGTGCCGCGCCGACGACGATGCGGTCACCGTCGCCACCACCTGCGGACGCCCGATCGCCGACTTCGAGCTGCGCATTGCGGCGAGCAGCGCCGCCGAAACAGGGGAGGTGCTGCTGCGCGGGCCCAACGTGATGCTGGGCTACCTCGACGACCCCGAGGCCACCGCGGCGGCGATCGACAGCGAGGGCTGGTTGCACACCGGCGACGTCGGCACCGTCGACGAGGCCGGGAACCTGAAGATCACCGACCGGCTCAAGGACATGTACATCTGCGGCGGGTTCAACGTCTATCCCGCCGAGGTCGAACAGGTGCTGGCCCGGCTGGACGGCGTGGCCGAGTCCGCGGTCATCGGCGTGCCCGACGAACGGCTCGGCGAGGTGGGCAAGGCGTTCGTCGTCGCCAAGCCGGACGCCAAACTGGACGAAGAGTCCATAATCGCCTATACGCGTGAGCATTTGGCGAACTTCAAGGCTCCGCGATCGGTGGCGTTCCTGGACCTGCTGCCCCGCAATCCGGGTGGCAAGGTGGTCAAGCCACTGCTGAGGGAAAGATCCTAAATGGACCTGAACTTTGACGACGCCACCCTCGAGTTCCAGACCGAGGTGCGGGAATTCCTTACGGCCAACAAGTCGGCCTTCCCGACCAAGTCCTACGACACCGCCGAAGGCTTCGCACAGCATCGGCGCTGGGACAAGGTGCTTTACGAAGCCGGCCTGTCGGTGATCACCTGGCCCGAGAAATACGGCGGCCGCGACGCCACCCTGCTGCAATGGGTGGTGTACGAGGAGGAGTACTTTCGCGCCGGCGCGCCCGGACGGGCCAGCGCCAACGGCACATCGATGCTGGCGCCGACACTGTTCGCACATGGCACCGAGGAGCAGCTGGACCGGGTGCTGCCCAAGATGGCCAGCGGCGAGGAGATCTGGGCGCAGGCGTGGTCCGAGCCGGAATCCGGCAGCGACCTGGCCTCGCTGAGATCGACGGCCACCCAGACCGACGGCGGCTGGTTGCTCAATGGTCAGAAGATCTGGAGTTCACGGGCGCCGTTCGGGGAGAGGGCATTTGGCCTGTTCCGCTCCGATCCCGATGCCGAGCGGCACCGGGGCCTGACGTACTTCATGTTCGACCTGAAGGCGCACGGCATCACGGTGCGTCCGATCGCGCAGCTCGGCGGCGACACCGGGTTCGGCGAGATCTTCCTCGATGACGTGTTCGTGCCCGACAACGACGTCATCGGCGGTGTGCATGACGGCTGGCGGGCGGCGATGAGCACGTCGAGCAA
>NZ_JBOGDB010000073.1:0-71525 GCF_050701515.1 Mycobacterium sp.
CACCACGGCCGCGGATTTTGCGAGCCAAACACCGAGGAGGAAGGTCCAATGGCGGATTCAAGCTTCGACGTCGTCAGCAAGGTCGACCGCCAGGAAGTCGACAACGCCCTCAACCAGGCCGCCAAGGAGCTGGCCACCCGCTTCGACTTCCGCGGTACCGACACCCGCATCGAGTGGCAGGGCGAGGAGACCATCACCATCACCTCGTCCACGGAAGAGCGCGCCAAGGCCGCCATCGACGTCTTCAAGGAGAAACTCATCCGCCGCGACATCTCGATGAAGGCCTTCGACACCGGCGAACCGCAGGCCAGCGGCAAGACCTACAAGGTCAGCGGGACCATCAAGCAGGGCATCGACAGCGAGAACGCCAAGAAGATCACGAAGCTCATCCGCGACGACGGCCCAAAGGGCGTCAAGACCCAGATCCAGGGCGACGAGGTCCGCGTCTCCTCCAAGAAGCGCGACGACCTGCAGGCCGTCATCGGCATGCTGAAGAAGGCCAAACTCGACGTCGCGCTTCAGTTCGTGAATTACCGCTAAGGCTGCAGCTGCTCGGTGATGTCCTCGGCGATGGTCTTGCCGTCGTTGCGGTGGTCGACCATGTTGCGGCACTCCCCCGATAGCTGCACATAGCCGTTTTCCTTGTACGTCGGGTGCCGGCCCATGATCGCCATGATCGGGCCCTTGTGGATCACCGTCCCGAACGGCCGCTTTCCCGGCGGCGGCCCGTCGGTCCATCCCTGTCCGACCATCGTCTTCGCGATCTGCTCGAAGAACGTCGTGGGCTCCATGTCTGTCGGCAGCGCGAAGCCCATCTCCACGAGCCCGCGATAGGGCGGCTCGCCCTGGTCGTTGCACGCCTCGAACGAGAAGCCGCCGGTGATGCCCTGCAGCTGGGCCGCCCGCGCTATCTCATTCGCCGGGTTTACCACCTGCGCCTTCGCCTGCTCGTCGGACAGCGGGGTGACCGCCGGCTTCGGCGGCTCCGACGGCCGCTCCTCGGGTTTCATCGGGAAGCAACCTCCTAGTGCGAGCGTCAACGCGAACATCGCGCAGACCAGCCGCGCGGCCGGCTTAGAACGAATGGTCATTGGTCACTGACTCCGTTGGACGATTGATTTCGGGGTCGATGAACGCCGGGGAGCCCGGAATGTCGGCGCCGACGTCCGGCAAGTCGATCCTTCCACCCCAAGGCAGGCCGATCTCGGTGGGCAGCGACACATGCGGCTGGCGCCGGCCCTCGGCCAGCAGGCCCTCCTGCTCCAGCGCGCCGGCGTTGCCGGTGGCGATGTGCGTGATGGCGCGCAAGGATTCCGAGCCGCGGTCGTAGTAGTGCGAGTGGTCATCCTTGTCCAGGTCGTCGTGTCCCACCACCTCCGCATCGAAGCGGATGGAGCCGAACTCGTCGCCCGCCGGATCGATGCCGAGTCCCGCATCCCACCGCACCGGCCAGCCGAGCTCCTGGTTGATCTCGTCGTGCACCCAGCCCGGCGGCATCCCGATCCAACTGACCGGATCGGTCGACGCCGCACCGACATACACATTGCCGCCGTCGAGGTTGACATCGGCCGCGCTGCGGGCCAAATCCGTTCCCGGGCTGCCCAGCAGGATCGCGTCGTTGGCGTGCATCCCATAGCCGGCGAACGCGTCCGCCACCGTCGTCGACCCGTAGGAGTGCCCGATCACCGTCACGTGCTGCCCGTCGCCTTGGTGCGTCACCCACAAACTGTTGACATCTGCGGCCAGCACTTCGCCGCCCTCGCGCGCCAAGGTCGGATTCGCGACACGGGCATCGGCGAAGCCGTCCGGTGCGTCGTAGCCCATCCAGGCGATCACCGAATGGGTGCTGTCCGCGTCGGCCAGATAGGACTGGTCGTACAGACTGAGCGCGTCGTCGTTCTCGAGCCAGCCGGAGCTGACGCTGCTGCCGGTGCCCGGCACGATGACCGAGATGCCGTCGGCGTAGTCCGGGTTGCCGATCGCGATCGCGGCGCGGCCCTGGCCGTTGTCCCCGAGCGGCTCGTACTTCCACAGCATCGCCGGCCGCGGAGTGCTGGGGTTGTTGTCACCCCGGTGATTGATGAGGCCCGCCTGGACTTTCTGCCCGTTGAGATAGCGGGTGACGTCGGCGGCCGTCAACCCGTACCGGGCCGGGTTGGCCACCACCTCCTGCGGCGAAACACCGTGCAGGGCGGCGGCATCGGTGACCCGGGCGAGGTCGTCGGCCAGCACCTGCTGGTTGATCGTGTCGCGCGCCGCCGCCGGAATCCCGTTGAGGTTTCCCAACTCTGGTGGATGCTCTTCGATCAGCCGCTCACGGTCCTTCTGGCTGAGGCTCCGCCACCACTGATTGACTTCCTCGGCGGTGGCACCCGGCGGTGGCATCGGGATCGGACGGGCCTCGGGCGGCACTTCCACCACGTCGTCGGCCTGATCCATGGCCGCGGCCAGCTGCCGGTCGACACTGTTGGCCTGCGCCAGCACCTGCTGCAGCGCCTGTGTCAGCACGGCGGCGTTCTGCACGTCGTTCGAATCGGCCAGTGGTCCGGGGTGCACCGTGCCGGACGCGGTGTCGACCGTCAGACCCAATTCGGCGGCCGTCGTCAGCACGTACTCGAGGTTGTCCCGGACAATCTGGACGTTGTTCGCCGCCGCGTCGGCCGCGCGCGCCGCCGCCAACGCCACGTCGGCGTCCCTGCGCAGCGCCTGCCGGGTCTGATCCAGCGCCTGCTTGGCCTCCTCGGAGCCGGGGCCGGTCCAGTCCGGAAACGTCGGCAGACTGTCGGCGGTGTCGAGCGAGACCTGCGCCCGCTGCCGCGCCGCGTCACCCACCGCGCGCACGGCGCCGGGATCCCAACGCTGGACGTCCTCGACGGTCAACGACATGACGGCTACAGGTTCGCGTCGCCCACCGCGGCGATGACCGCCTGGTTGTTGTCCTCGGTGTTGCCGTAGCCCTGCGCGGCGTTGGCGATGGCGGCGGCCTGCGAGGCCAGCACCCGCTGCAGCTCGGCCGTGCTGGCCTGCCAGCGCTGCGTCTTGGCACCGATGGACTGCGCCGACTGCCCGACCAGACCGGGTTGCGCCGCATCGACCGCCGCTATGGCCGAGCCGTGGCCGGCCTGCAGTTGATCGGCGTAGCCGCGGATGCGCGCCGCAGCCTCGGCCAACTGCTGCGGGTCGACCCGAATCGGTTGGGGCACGGGGAGCCTTTCTGCCGTTTGGCAATCGACGCTACCAGCGCCGCAGACGGGTCAGATGCACTAATTCGTGCGCGCAGTTAACTTGATGCGCTGGGCCGACACAGTTCGTCAACTGCCAGTGAAAGAGCAGCTGTCGGTCCTACGCTGATCGGCATGGCACCTGCTCAGCGCGAACCCAATGTCGTCGTCCTCGGCGGAGGCTCCTGGGGCACCACCGTGGCGTCCATCTGCGCCCGGCGCGGCCCGACACTGCAGTGGGTGCGCTCAGAAGACACCGCCAGGGACATCAACGACAACCACCGCAATTCGAAGTACCTCGGCAACGAGGTGGAGCTATCGCCCGGCCTCGAGGCCACCAACGACTTCTCCGAGGCGGCCAACCGTGCCGACGTCATCGTCATGGGTGTGCCGTCGCACGGCTTTCGCGGTGTGCTGACCGAGCTGGCCAAGGAGCTGCGGCCGTGGGTGCCGGTGGTGTCGCTGGTCAAGGGTCTCGAGCAGGAAACCAACTACCGGATGAGCCAGATCGTGGACGAGGTGCTGCCCGGGCACCCGGCCGGAATCTTGGCCGGGCCCAACATCGCCCGTGAGGTCGCCGACGGCTACGCCGCCGCGGCGGTGCTGGCGATGCCCGACCGGCATTTGGCCGCCAATCTCGCAGAGCTGTTCCGCACCAAGCGATTCCGCACCTATACCACCGACGACGTGGTCGGCGTCGAGATGGCCGGCGCGCTGAAGAACGTCTACGCGATCGCCGTCGGCATGGGCTACTCGCTGGGCATCGGGGAGAACACCCGCGCGATGGTGATGGCCCGCGCGGTGCGGGAGATGTCCAAGATGGGCGAGGCGATGGGTGGGCATCGCGACACCTTCGCCGGTCTGGCGGGCATGGGCGATCTCATCGTCACCTGCACCAGCCAGCGCAGCCGCAACCGCCACGTCGGCGAGCAGCTTGGCGCCGGCAAGCCGATCGATGAGATCATCGCGTCGATGAATCAGGTCGCCGAGGGTGTCAAGGCCTCCAGCGTGATCATGGAGTTCGCCGAAGAGTACGGGCTGTCGATGCCGATCGCGCGCGAGGTCCACCGCGTGATCAACCATGGCTCCTCTGTCGAGCAGGCCTACCGCGGCCTGGCCGCCGAGAAGCCCGGACACGAGGTGCACGGCTCGGGGTTCTAGCGGCTGTTGATGCGGATCCGAAGTTTTCGAGCGTTGCGGGGCCTG
Source organism: Mycobacterium sp. (assembly GCF_050701515.1). Taxonomy (GTDB): domain Bacteria; phylum Actinomycetota; class Actinomycetes; order Mycobacteriales; family Mycobacteriaceae; genus Mycobacterium. Next base: position 4,428 of record NZ_JBOGDB010000073.1, read on the forward strand.
GGCGCTTCGCTGGCTGCAATCGCATTGCTGTCGGCCTGTGGCGGTAACGACCGCGCGTCAGGCGAGACCGCCACCACGACGGTTCCTGTTGCGCCCGCCACGCAAGGCCCGCGCACCGAGAGGTGGATCGACCTCGAAGTCGGTGATTGCGTATCTGACCTTCCCGCAATCGATCTCGGCGTCGTGACCGTCACAATCGTCGACTGTGCGACTCCACACGCCGCGGAGGTTTACCTTCGCGCGCCGCTGGCGGTGAACACGGCCATCGCCGATGTCGCCGAACCCGAGTGCGTCGCGGGATTTCCGCAGTACACCGGGCAACCCGTCGACGGCAGCCGCTACACGGTGACCTACCTCATCGACTCCGTTCAGAATCGAACATCGTCCAATCCCGCTCCGAGCACCGTCATCTGCCTGCTCCAGGCCGCCGACGGTGGACCCCTGACCGAATCCGCGCGCTAGTCGGGCAACGCGTGCGCCGCGGCCGCTGCGCAATACCCCTCATTTGCGGGGTGGTGGCCCACGTTGATTCGGGCGACGCTGGGATGGTGGTGAATCCGGACAAAGTGGTCATCATCGGGAGCGGTCCTGCGGGGTTGGCGTGCGCCGCAGAACTGATCAAGCGGGGGGTGGACGCAACCGTCCTGGAGCGGGGCGGCCAGACCGGTGCGGCCTGGGCCGGGCGCTATGACGCACTGCGTTTCAACACCTGCCGGTGGAATTCGGCTCTGCCCGGCGCGCGGTTCCCGCGTGACTTCGGGCAGTTTCCGACCCGAGACCAGTACGTCGGGTACCTGCAGGACTACGCCGACAGCCGGTCTGTGCCGGTGCGACTCCACACGGAAGTCACTCGACTTGAGGCGGTCCCGGAGGGCGGATGGGAACTCACCACCTCTGGTGGGCAGCTGTGGTCCCGACACGTCGTCGTCGCGACGGGCATCTTCAACCAGCCCTGGCTTCCGGCTTGGGCTGACAGCCACGTCTTTACCGGTCGGCTGCTGCACGCAGCCGAATTCCACAACGCCACACCCTTCGCGGGCCAGCGGGTGTTGGTCGTCGGCGCCGGCTCGACCGGCATGGAGATCGCGTATGAGTTGGCCCGCAATGGCGCGTCCGAGGTACATCTGTCGGTTCGGACGCCGCCCAACATTCTGCTGCGGGTTGTCGGCGGTTTGCCCGCCGACTTGCCGGTGCCGCTGTTTCTGCGCCTGCCGACGGGAATCGTCGACCGAATTCTGCTTGCCATGGAGCGCCGCGTGGTGGGCGACCTCAGCGGCTACGGGTTGGCGGCCCCGATCGAAGGTCCGATCGCAGGGCTCAAGCGCCGCGGCGCCGGCACGGCGATCGTGGACCGGGCGGTAATCGATGCGATTCGTGACCGCTCGGTGCGCATCGTGGCGGCGGTCGAGCGGCTTGAACCTGACGGGGCGGTGCTTGCCGACGGCAGCAGGGTGACGGTCGACTCGGTAATCGCCTCCACCGGCTACCGAACGGGGTTAACGGACTTGGTCGGACACCTCGGCGTGCTCGACGAGCGCGGAATGCCGCGCGATGGGCATGGGTCGGAGGTTCTCCCCGGGCTGCGCTTCCTGGGCTACGTGTACCGACCGGGCCTGACCAAGTATGTCGGTAGCCTGGCACGGCACGCTGCGGCGCAGATCGCCGCGCAGTCCCGGTTTCGGGCCGGGCACGAGAGCCGGCGAATCGCGCGCTAGCGTCGCACCACGGGCCCGTCGGTAAGAAGCGCGGCAAGTTCCGCACGACTGCTCACCCCGAGCTTCGCGAAGATGGCCTTCACATGCCCGCGCAACGTCTCGGTCGTGATCCACAATTCGCCAGCGATCTCGCGGGTCGGCATTCCGCTCAGCAACCGCTGGGTGACTTCTTTCTCCCGAGGCGTGAGCTGGTGTAGGTGGACGAGCAACGGAGCGATGTCGGAGCGGCGGGCGGGCTCCAAAACCAGTGCGGTACAGCCGGTCCCGGGCCCGTCACGTTCCAGGCGGATGCCTCGCACCAGTATCCAGTCGCCGGAGCGCCCCCGGGTCCGCGCCATGGCCGCCGCGCCGACTCCGCTTTCGGCGAGCGTTCGGGCGCGCTGGGCCACCTCATGCAAAACGATGGTGCTTTCCAGCTGCTCATTCTCCACCGGACCGAGCCATTCGGTGACCTCTGGCGTCATCGACTCGACACTGCCGTCGTCGGCCAGCATCAGCAGCGCAGCCGCACCGCTCGCCGGGATGCCCGATCCGCTGGCCAGCTGGAGACAGGCGCGAATTCCGTTGCCGATGTGGGAACACAGCCGCGCCACCAGGTCCACCTCGTCGACGGTGAACAGCGGGTCGGCGGCCTTCCGGGTCAGGCAGACGTGACCCCAGGTTGTGGAAGCCGAACTGAACACGCTACGTAGTTCGTCGCCGTACCCGTTGGGTCGATAGATCAGCGACCACCGAGTGCTGCGACTCAGGTCGCCGCCGGTGGCCGCGCTGAGGGATGCCGCCGGGATGTCACACCTGGCGAGTTCGACGAACTTGTTCACGTCGTCTGTCGTCAGCTCGCATTCGATGAGCGCCAGATGCTGTGCACGCGTGACATTCTCGGCGTAGACGCCGGTGATGAGCATGGTGTCCGGATCGGTAAGTAACCACCCGCCGGCGGCGTACGGAATCTCGGACCGCACTTCTGCGGCGACGGCGGCTAGCAGGTCAAGGGGCTCTTGCGCCCGCGCGCAGATGCGGGCCACCCGTTCTTCGAGGCGGGCAAAAGTGGACCGGTGTGCCGTCTTCTCGCTCAATCGTCCTTCGCTTTCGACGCGTTGGACATGCCGCTGCCTCTGTTCTACCGTCATTCATTGCGTATTCGCAAGTATTGCGCTAACGCACGGGCCGCGAGCCCGGTGCCTGCCGGGTTGCGGGACGGTCGGGGCGATAGGGAGGATGCGATGCATGAATTCGCCTCGCCGCGCCCGTGGTCGAGAGGACGAAACGCTCGCCGACCAAACCGACGCGGTGGTGCGGGCATCCCGCGCGCTGGTGGGTATTGCGGCGGCGTCGATCGCCGTGATCGAAGATGTGGTGACGGTGCCACAGTTCCGTGTTCTGGTGATGGTGTACACCCGGGGACCGTTGAACCTGGCGACGGTGGCCGCAGGTTTAGACGTCAACCCCTCCAACGCCAGTCGCACCTGCGACCGATTGATCAAGGCCGGGCTGTTGGATCGCCAAGTGTCGGCGGTCGATCGTCGCCACGTCACACTCACGCTGACCACCGCTGGACGGCGCCTGGTGGAGAAGGTCACCAAGCGCCGACGTTCGGCGATCGAGCGCGTGCTGCGCACCATGTCGCCCGCTGAACGCGATGTGCTCGCCGATGCGCTGGCCGGATTCGCCACCGCAGCAGGCGAACCCGTCGACGACAAGTTGCTCTCGTTCATCTGGCCCCCCACGGCCTGACCGGTAAGGAGAGATAGATGCCGAAGTTATTGCGGCTAGCCGAAGCCGCATCCGACACCATCGCGAAAGCCGGCGCACGCCTGTTGAGGTCGCGGCCGCTGATGCGTGCTCCGATCTGGCTGTACCGGGCCCGGCTGGGATTCCTTCTCGGGCGCCGGTTGCTGATGCTCGAACACACCGGACGACGGTCAGGGCTGCCGCGATACGTCGTCCTGGAGGTCTTCGACCACCCGAGTCCGAACATCTACACGGTGGCCTCCGGCTTTGGAACACGTGCGCAGTGGTACCGCAACATTGAGGCAAACGCCGAGGTGCGTGTTTCGGTCGCAGGCGACGTCTCGATACCCGCCAGCGCACGAATGCTCCCCCAGGGCGAGGCCGACGCCGCATTGCAGGCCTACATCCGGCGCCATCGGCGCGCGTGGGACGCGCTGAAGCCCATCATCGAAACCACGTTGGGTACTCAGATCAATGATCGTGACACCGCGCTCCCGATGGTCGAGCTGGAACTTCACCCGTCCTGAGACACCATGCGTCGGCTCTGGATTTAGTTGAAGAACGGGTTGGTGCCCGGCGCGCGGTCCAGCAGCGGATTGGCTGCGTTGAGGATGTAGCTGCCGGCCGGGCTGATCACGAAGCCCGACTGGTCGCGGGAGTTCTGGCACGAGGTTACGACGCCGTCGGTTCCGCAGCTGATGGTCTGGTAGCTCATCCGGGTGTTCGGCGGCAGCGGCTTGACGCCCTCGGCCGAGAACACCGGATTGTTGGTGTTGGCGAAGCCGGGTGTTCCGGCGGGGCCACCGCTGACCAAGTTCGCCCCGTTCGGCGCGGCGGGAATCGGTCCGCTACAGCCGTAGCCTCCCGTCCTCTGCAGCATGCAGATGACGCCCTCGGGTGTGCTGAAGGCGTACCAGTTGCTGTCCATCACCGCGTACTCCGACAGCTTGACCGGTGGAAAAGCGTTGACATTGGGCGGTCCGGGCGGAGGTTCCGGATCGGCGCCCGCACTACCGGGCACGCCCATCGCGACCGCCCCCGCGGCCCCCACCAGGCCGATCAGAATTCTGTTCAGCACAGACCACACCCTAGATGGTGTCGACATTATGTGCAGCTACAGGTTCGGCCCGCGGCCGGCCATCTCCTCGAGCCGGCGGATCCGCTCGTCGATCGGCGGATGCGTGGAGAACCACTTGGCGATCCGCTCGCCCGGCCGGAACGGGTTGGCGATCATCAGGTGCGCCTGATCGGCCAGCCGCGGCTCCGGCGGCAGCGGGGCCTGCTGCACACCGGCGCTGATCTTCCGCAGCGCCGAAGCAAGCGCGAGCGGGTCGCCGGTCAACTCGGCGCCGGACTGGTCGGCCTGGTACTCCCGCGACCGAGACACCGCCATCCGCACTAGCATCGCAGCAATCGGACCGAGCAGCGAAATCAGCAGCAGCGCAAAGGGATTGGTGCCTTCGCGACTACCGCCAAACAGCCCGGCGAACATCGCGATGTTGGCCAGCGCGGTGATCACCGCCGCCAGCGCCCCGGCCACACACGAGATCAGGATGTCGCGGTTGTACACGTGCGACAGCTCATGGCCCAGCACCGCGCGCAGCTCGCGCTCGTTGAGGATCTGCAGGATGCCCGTCGTGCAGCACACCGCTGCATTACGCGGATTGCGGCCCGTCGCGAACGCGTTCGGGTTGGCGGTGTCGCTGATGTACAGCCGCGGCATCGGCTGATGCGCCGTCGTCGCCAATTCCCGCACGACCTTGTACATGAACGGCGCCTGCACCTCGGTCACCGGCTGCGCGTGCATGGCCCGCAGCGCCAACTTGTCGCTGTTGAAGTACACGTAGACGTTCATGCCAACGGCGAACAGCACTGCCAGGCCCAGGATTGCGGTGTTGCGGAATAGCGCCGCGATGACCACGATCAGTGTCGACATGCCCACCAGCAGCAGGAATGTCTTGAACGTGTTGGCGTGCGGATGCCAGCTCATCAGCGTCCTCCTCGAAGTCTTCGCTGACTCAACGCGCAACCGGCGGCCACGGTTCCAGGTCCTCAGCCGTGACGGTTGACCGTGTAGTCCACCAGTGATGCCAGCGCCTGCCGCCCCGGTGCGTCGGGCAGGTTGGCCAGCTCGTCGCGGGCCTGCTTCGCATACCGCGCAACGGTGTCCTTGGCCCGCACCATGCCCTTCGACTTGCGCAGCAGCCCCAGCGCCTCGGCCAGCTCGGCGTCGTCTTCGACCGGGCCGGCCAGCAGCACGCGCAGCCGCTCGGCGTCCGGGCCGGTTTCGCGTAGCGCATAGAGCACCGGCAGCGTGTGCACCCCCTCGCGCAGGTCGGTGCCGGGCACCTTGCCGGATTCGTCGGGGTCGCTGTCGATGTCGATGATGTCGTCGGAGATCTGGAACACGGTGCCGACGATGCCGCCGAGCCTGCTGAGCCGCTCGATCTGCTCCTCGTCGGCGCCGGAGAACGTGCCGCCGAACCGGCCGGACGCGGCGATCAGGCAGGCCGTCTTCTCATGCACCACCTTCAGGTAGTGCTCGACGGAATCCACGTGCTCGGCGGCGCCGCGGGTTTCGCGCATCTGCCCGGTCACCAGCTGCGCGAACGTCTCGGCGATGACCCGCACCGCGTCCGGTCCCAGCCGGGAGACGAGCCGCGACGCGGTGGCGAACAGATAGTCGCCGGCCAGGATCGCGATGTTGTTGCTCCACCGCGCGTTCGCGCTGGGCGCGCCGCGACGCACCTGCGCCTCGTCCATCACGTCGTCGTGATACAGCGTGGCCAGGTGCACCAGTTCGATGACGGCGCCGGCGATGGTGACCTGCCAGTTGTCCGGGTCGGGCCCCAGCTGCGCGGACAGCACCGTGAACAGCGGGCGGAACCGCTTGCCACCGGCCTGGAACAGATGCTGCACGGCCTCGGACATCAGCTCGTCGGCTTTGCCCAGCTCAGTGGACATCAGGTCCTCGATGCGGGCCACGCCGTCGCGGACACTGGCGGCAAAAACGGGATCTCCGAAGTCCACGCCCGCCACCACGCTCGCCGGTGTCCCCATTAGTCCAACATACTGGTCAGCATGGACATCAGGGCCGATGTGGTGGTCGTCGGCGCCGGACCCGCCGGTTCGGCCGCGGCCGCGTGGGCCGCGCGTGCCGGCCGCGACGTCTCGGTGATCGACTCGGCGCAGTTCCCCCGCGACAAGGCCTGCGGCGACGGGTTGACCCCCCGCGCGGTCGCCGAGCTGGAGCGGCTCGGCCTGGGTTCGTGGCTGGACGCCCGGATCCGACACCGCGGGCTGCGGATGTCTGGGTTCGGCGGCGAGGTCGAGATCGACTGGCCGGGCCCGGCGTTCCCGTCGACCGGCAGCGCGGTGCCGCGCACCGAGCTCGACGACCGGATTCGCGAGGTCGCCGCCGACGACGGCGCGAAGATGCTGCTCGGCATGAAAGCCGTTGATGTTCGCCATGATTCGGGTGGACGCGTCGATAGGCTGCTACTGGATTCCGGGGCGTCGATCGGCTGCACAGATCTGATCGTCGCCGACGGTGCCCGCTCTCCGCTGGGCCGGCGGCTGGGCCGGCAGTGGCATCAGGAGACGGTGTACGGCGTGGCGGTACGCGGCTACCTGGCGACGCCGCGGCACGACGAGCCGTGGCTGACCTCCCATCTCGAGTTGCGCTCGCCGGAGGGCAAGGTGCTCCCGGGCTACGGCTGGATCTTCCCGCTGGGCAACGGCGAGGTGAACATCGGCGTCGGCGCGTTGGCGACGGCCAAGCGGCCCGCCGACGCCGCGCTGCGACCGCTGATGTCGTACTACACCTCGCTGCGCCGGGAAGAATGGGGATTCGAGGGCGAGCCGCGGCTGGGGCTGTCCGCGTTATTGCCGATGGGTGGGGCGGTGTCGGGTGTGGCCGGGCCGAACTGGATGCTGATCGGCGACGCCGCGGCCTGCGTGAATCCGTTGAACGGCGAGGGCATCGACTACGGGCTGGAGAGCGGTCGGCTGGCCGCCGAGCTGCTGGGCACCGGCGACCTGTCGTTGGCGTGGCCGGCCACGCTGGAGAGCCACTACGCCCGCGCGTTCTCGGTGGCCCGCCGGCTGGCGTTGCTGCTGACCATTCCCCGGTTTCTGCCGATGACGGGCCCGATCGCCATGCGGTCGGAATTCCTGATGAACATCGCCGTGCGGGTGATGGGCAACCTCGTCACCGACGAGGACGCGGACTGGATCGCGCGGGTGTGGCGTCGCGCCGGTTCGGGTTCGGGCCGCATCGACCGCCGCCCGCCGTTCAGCTAGCCCGCGAGCGGCGGATCTTCTCGGCGACCTCAACGAGATTCTCGCCGACGATGTCGGGTTGCCCACCGACCGGGATGAGCGCCTGACCGGGTCGCTGCACGAATGCGGCGCGGCAGCCCGCGGCGAGCGCGCCGGCGATGTCCCACCCGTGCGCTGCGACCAGCCGCACGTCGCCGAGCTGCACCCCGAGTGTGCTCGCAACGAGATGGTAGGCCTCCGCGCGTGGCTTCAACGCCCCGACCTGGTCGGCGGACAAAATTGCATCGAATCGCCCAGCGATACCGGCGAATTCGAGCTGCGCGGTGGCGACGTCGAGTGTCGAATTCATCAGCGCAACCAACGTAGAGTTGGTGAGCAGGTCGAGACCGGGCTCGACGTCGGGGTGCGGCGGCAGTTGCCGCATCTGGGCGAGCACGTCGTCGTCGCGCCCGAGACCGAGCATCTTCAGGGCCGCCCGCTGGGCCGTCGAGAAGTCGACCTAGTCGCCGGTGAGCCCGCCGACGAAGGCGATCTGCAGCATCTGGGCGAACCAACGTTTTCGCGCATCCGTGCCGCCAAGCAGCGGGTGTGCCGTTCAGGTGATGGCCGTTGTGCCAGGCGGGAACCCACACCGCTAGACGAGCGACTTCGCGAAGCCGCTGACGTCGCGGATGCTGGCGGCGAAAACCTCGGGAATGTAGCCGCCCAGAAGCATGTCGCTGCCATGGCAGGTGCCGATGACCATGCGCCCGACCGCGGGCACCTCCGCGCGGACCAGCCTGCGGTAGTAGAGCAGGCCTTCGTCGCGCAGGGGGTCCATCTCGTTGACCGAAATGACATGGGGCGGCAGTCCGCTCAGTTCCTCATCGGTGGCCGACCCCGCATAACAAGTGGCGTCCTGAAAGTTCGCGCCGTCCGGGTCGTATACGGACCCCGCGAGTCCCATCACCTCGCGGGTCAGGAAGTAGCCGTCGTTCTCCTTAAGGGACGGCAGCTCATCGGGCTGCTCGTACCAGCGGCCCGACAGAAACGGGCACTGTGCGTAGGCGCCGGCGATCTCGTTCAGCCAGCCCTCCCGCTTGGCCTTGTGAACCGTGGTCAGCGCCAGGTTCCCACCGCCGGACTCACCCGAGGTGATCAGGTGGCTACCGCCAAGATCCTTGCGGTTTTCATACGCCCACCGGATTGTGGACGCGCAGTCGTTCAGGCCGGCCGGGTACGGGTGCGGGCCAAGCTTGCCGCCCGCATTGCGGAACTCGACCCCGATGACGACAAGGCCTGTGGCGGCAAGGTTTTCGCGACCGCGCGTATACGGCGTATCGGTCACGCTGTTGATGGCCATCCCGCCGCCGTGGAAGTGCACCACGCACGGCATGGTTCCGACGCCGTCGGTGGGCCGCGTGATGTAGAGCTTAATGTCGTTGCCGTCGACCCCGTCGACGGTCGTCGTGGTGGTGGTGACGCCGTCGGCGACCGGAAGGTTTTGCGCCAGCGCCTCGAGTACGGCGCCCATTCGGCTCTCCGTCGCTGCGACGGCGGCCAGCCGGTCCTCGAGCGGCGCGTCGATCGTCACCGGTGGGATGGGCATGTGGCCGTCCAGCCCGAACGGCGCAAGCGCCTCGACCATGCGGGGGTCGGCGCGCGGATCGGTGCCAATGGTGCAGTTGGGATCTGCCAGACGCCCCTGCATTTCGCGACCGTACAACGATCCGCTTGGTCTAGCGACGACACGCCGCAAAGAAGGCGATCAGCGCGAGGGTTTGGACGCCGCGTGCAGCGCGACGATGCCACCGGTGAGGTTGCGCCAGCGCACCGCCGACCAGCCGGCATCGGAAATCCGGTGCGCGAGTTCGGCCTGGTCGGGCCATGCCCGAATCGACTCGGCCAGATACACATACGCGTCCGGGTTCGACGACACCGCCCGCGCGATCCGCGGTAGGGCCTGCATCAAGTACTCCTTGTAGGCCGTGGCGAACAGCCCATTCGTCGGCGTGGAGAACTCACACACCACCAGCCGCCCGCCCGGCCGCGTCACCCGCGCCATCTCGCGCAGCGCAGCGACGTGGTCGACGACGTTGCGCAGCCCGAAGCTGATCGTCACCGCGTCGAACACGCCGTCGCCGAACGGCAACCGCGTCGCATCGCCCGCGACCTTCGGCACATGACGGGACGCACCCGCGGCGAGCATGCCGACCGAAAAGTCCGCGGCCACACACCACGCCCCCGACCCCGCCAGCTCCACCGTCGACACTGCCGTGCCGGCCGCCAGGTCGAGCACCGTGTCCCCCGGGCCGATGTGCAGCGCCGAGCGGGTCGCGCGCCGCCAGAATCGGTCCTGCCCCAGCGACAGCACGGTGTTGGTCAGGTCGTAGCGGCTGGCGACGGCGTCGAACATCGACGCCACTTCACGTGGGTCCTTGTCCAGAGACGCCCTGCTCACGCCCGCGACGGTACCGGTCCCGGTCGATAGTTTGAGCAATTGTCGATTTGGAAATTCTCAGGGAGGCCACCGACTGCGGGCAGGAGATTGCATGATGCCGGCGAGTATCACTCACAAGTTGATCGAATCGCATCTCGTCTCTGGGGAGATGACGCCTGGCGACGAGATCGCCATCCACATCGACCAGACGCTGACGCAGGACGCCACCGGGACGCTGGTGATGCAGGAGTTGGAGGCACTGGGCCTGGATACCGCGCAAACCGAGGTGAGCGTGCAGTACGTCGACCACAACCTGTTGCAGACCGACGAGAAGAACGCGGAGGATCACGAGTACCTCCGCACCGCCGCTCAGCGATTCGGTCTGTGGTTCTCGAAAGCGGGCAACGGGGTGTCGCATCCGACGCACATGCAGCGATTCGGCATTCCCGGCAAGACGATGGTGGGTTCAGACTCGCACACCCCGGCCGCCGGCTCACTCGGCATGCTCGCGATCGGCGTGGGAGGTCTGGAGGTGGCGGTGGCAATCACAGGCAAGCCACTGCATTTGCGGATGCCCGAGGTGTGGGGTGTACGCCTGGACGGGACAGTGCCGGAATGGTGTTCGGCCAAGGACGTCATTCTCGAGATGCTGCGCCGCCACGACGTAAAGGGTGGAGTGAACCGGATCATCGAATACTTCGGGCCGGGGCTCGCCGGCCTGACCGCAATGGACCGCCATGTCATCGCGAACATGGGCGCCGAACTCGGCGCCACAACCACGGTGTTCCCCAGCGACGAAGCGGTGCGCGACTTCCTGCGGGCCGAGGACCGCGAGGACGACTGGGCCGAACTCCTCGCCGATGACGGCGCTGAGTACGACGTCGAGGAGACGATCGACCTCTCGCAACTCGAGCCGTTGATCGCCAAGCCGTCGTCACCGGGCAATGTGGTGCCCGTCCGGGAGGTCGCCGGCGAGAAGATCGGCCAGGTGGTCATCGGCTCCAGCGCCAATCCCGGGCTGCGCGACTTCGCGATCGCCGCGGCGATGGTGGACGGACGGCAGACATCGCCGGATGTCAGTTTCGACATCAACCCGACCTCACGGGAGATACTCACCGACCTGACGGAGATGGGTGCGACAACCTGCCTGGTGATCAGCGGCGCCCGGATTCATCAAGCCGGTTGCATGGGGTGCATCGGCATGGGCCAGGCGCCGGCGACCGGGCAGAACTCGCTGCGCACGATGCCGCGCAATTTTCCCGGCCGGTCGGGCACGAAGGAGGACAAGGTCTGGTTGTGTTCGCCGGAAACCGCGGCGGCGTCGGCGTTGACGGGAGTGATCACCGACCCGCGTGAGTGGGCCGGCAACGAGGGCATCAGCTATCCGACGCTGGATCTGCCGGCACGCCATAGCGTCAACACCGCGATGCTGGTTGCCCCGCTCGAACCTGATGAGGCGCAACAGATCACACCGGTCAAGGGGCCAAACATCTCTCGTCTGCCAGAACCCGAACCACTGCTCGACAAATTCGAGGCCCCCGTCCTGCTCAAGGTGGGCGACAACATCTCGACCGACGAGATATCACCCGCAGGTGCCCGGGCTCTGCCGTATCGGTCGAACATCCCCAAGCTGGCCAACTTCAGCTTCACTCAGATAGATGAGTCCTATCCCGAGCGAGCACAACACGCGCACGAGAGCGGGCACATCGTGGTCGGCGGCGAAAACTACGGCCAAGGCTCGTCCCGCGAACATGCGGCCATCGCGCTGCGCCATCTAGGGCTCCGGGTTGTCATCGCGAAATCGTTCGCCCGCATCCATTGGCAGAACCTCGCCAACTTCGGCGTGCTGGCCCTGGAGTTCATCGACGGCGACGACTACAACGATGTGGATCAGGGCGACACGCTGGGCCTGACCAACCTCCACGAAGCGATCGACGGCACCGACCCGATCACCGTCGAGAATGTCACCAAGAAGTCATCATTCCAAGTGCGGCATCGACTTTCGCCACGCCAGGCGAAGTACATACTGGCCGGTGGCCTGATTCCGCAGCTGGCCCGCGACGACGACAGCGGTGAGGCAGCTCAGGCGGCGGCGCGACCCCGGAAACCACCCCGCACCGCCTCGTAATGGTCGAGCAGCTGGTCGCAGATCGCCGGCCAGGTGCGGCCAAGCACGCTGCGGCGCGCGGCCTGCGAGTAGCGGTGCCGTTCGGCGATCAGATGGTCGACGGCGTCGGTCAGCCGCGACTCGAACTCGTCGACCTCCAGCAGCAGCCCGGTCCGGTACGGCGCGACCAGATCCCGCGGGCCGCCGGCGTTCGGTGCGATCACCGGCAGGCCCGAGGCCATCGCCTCCTGGACGGCCTGGCAGAAGGTCTCGTGTTCACCGGCGTGGACGAAGACGTCCATGCTGGCGTACGCGGCGGCCAGCTCGTCGCCATAACGTGCACCGGTGAAAACCGCAGTCGGCAAACTGGATTCGAGCTTTGCCCGTTCGACACCGTCGCCGACGATGACCAGCTGCAGATCGTCACGCCGTGCCAGAACCACGAGGCGCTCGACGTGCTTCTCCGGGGCGAGCCTGCCCACGAACCCGACGATGGGCTTACCGTCCGGTGACCACTGGCGGCGCAGCCCCTCGTCACGCGCCGACGGCGCGAAGCCAGTGATATCGACGCCCCGGGCCCAATGATGCACCCGCGGGATGCGATGGGCGGCGAGGTTTTCCATCGCCGACGTTGACGGCGCCAGGGTGCGGTCGGCGCGACTGTGCAGGTGGCGCGTCCACGCCCACGCCGCCCGGGCCGCGATGCCGACGTCATAGCTCTCCGCGAAACCCGCGACGTCCGTTTGGAATACCGCCACCGTCGGCACGCCGAGGTAGCGAGCGGCGTGCAGTCCTCCGTAGCCGAGCAGCGCGGGCGACGCGAGGTGTACAACGTCCGGGTCGAATCCCCTGAGCACACCGACCATTCGGGGCCGCGGCAAGCCCAGCGGCAGCGACGTGATCTTCGGGAACATTCGCGACGGCACCCGGTGCACGCGCACACCGTCGTGGACCCGGTCCGCCGGCGGCTGGCCGCGCGGTGTGTCGGGGGCGATGACGAGGACTTCGTGACCGGTGTGCCGGAGATGCTCAATCACCCGAAGCACCGAGTTGGTGACGCCGTTGACATTCGGGAGGAAACTCTCTGCGACGATTGCAACGCGCACACCAAGATCGTGCCAGCAACGGCTGTCGGCAAGGTTGCCTGCTGGCATACGACACGCAAAAATTTTGCCGTCCCCGGAACCGGAGAAGCCCCTGACATGCAGGTCAGCGAACTGTATGGTCACCTGCAGCTGGCGGATGGCGGTGCGGATGAGACTGACGACAACAGGCGGTGTCCTGGTGGCGGCCATGATCATGGCGTCCGGATGCTCGACCGTGGTGCAGGGCGCCGCCGTAGTTCCGCCCGGAACGGATCCGACCGCCGACGTCGCGCTGACCGAAGACGGGTTCGGTATCCAGCTCGGAAAGTCGTTCGCGCCGGCACAGATCACCCTCTATACGGAGCCGCAGTGCCAGCACTGCGCCGATCTCCAGTTCGATGTCGGCAATGACATTGCGCGCTACATCGAAGATGGCCAGTTGGTCATCACGTACCGGTTCCTGACCTTCCTCGACTCCTCGCCCGGCGGCAACTCCGCGAAGGCCAGCAACGCGGTGTTCCTGGCAGCCGACCCGGACGCCGACGTCTCGGCCGCAGACGTCCAGAGTTTCATTCAGGAGTTTTTCTTCGAATTGATCTTCACCGATCCTCGCGACGAGGCGCCCTTCGCCGACCTCGCCGAAGTCGCCGAACTTCCCTCGGAGGTCGTCGATCGCATCGCCGCCGGGGATACCGGAGTCGACGTCGAGGTCATGGATGACGTCAACCAGGATCAGCTCGAGGAGATCAAGCCGAACGATGCCGGTACCCCGACGGTTTTCGATACCACTACTGAGGAAGTCGTCGACATCAGCGAGGCGGACTGGCTCGAACAACTCGTCGAGTCCAAGTAGCCGAGGGCAAGCACGCCGAGCAGACGTTGAATCGTCTACGCGCTCGGCATGTCGATGCGTGTCGGCGTCTGCTCGCGAGGGAAAGCCGTCTGACGCGTAAGCCGTTTCTCGAAGAACGCCAGCCCGAGCAGCGCCGCGCCGGCGATCAGCCAGCCCACCACCGCGATCGATCCGGCCGGGATGATGGCCAGCAACGCGTTGCGGTGTCGCACTCGCACCAAGTCGGGGTTGTTCCGGTCGTATTCGACGTAAATCTGCATGCCCGTGTCCAATTCGGACGGGTACAGCACCCCGAGCTCCGGGCGGTAGGTGACCCGGTCGGGCGTGACGAACTCGATCGTCGACCGTCGCGGACCCGCGCTGAGCACCTCGGCGGCCGCCACACCCATATTGCGTTCGATCTGCATGTCGTTGCGCCACGCGCCCAGCACCAACAGCAGTGACTGCAAGGTCACCAGGCACGCGGCGATCACGATGCCGATCCGCACGCGTCGCATGATCCGATCGGTGCGGGTCTCGTCGGGGTCTCCGTTCAAGCGCGGAACCACGCTGCGCCACAGCGCAATCAGACGATTCACAGTGCGGCCTTGATCGACGCGTGCAGTGCCCGCAGCGACGACCGGTCGGCCTTCACCTCCAGCACCCGCATGCCCTCGAACGGCTCGTCCAGCGCGGCGCCGAGGTCGTCGACCTCCATCTGCCGACTCTCGACGTGATATGCCCGGCACAGCGCGCCGACGTCGACGTCGTGTGGGGTGCCGAAGATCCGTGACGACACATCGGAGAACCGCGGATCGCCCTGCTCGAGCAGCTCGAAGATGCCGCCGCCGTTGTCGTTGGACACCACGATCGTCAGGTTGCGCGGCGTCGGCTCGGTCGGCCCGATCAGCAGCCCCGAACTGTCGTGCACGAACGTCAGGTCCCCGATCAGCGCGATGGTGCGGGGGATGACGTCGCCGCCTTCGCGGCTCCGGCTGCCCATTCGTTCGTGCGCCAGCGCCGCGCCGATCGCCGTCGACACCGTGCCGTCGATCCCCGCCACACCGCGATTCGACCGCACCTTGATGCCATGCGGGTTCAGCCCGACCAGGGCGGCGTCGCGGACCGGGTTCGACGCACCCAGCACCAGTTGGTCGCCCTCGCCGACGGCGTCGGCCACCGCCGCCGCCACGTGCAGCCCGGTCGTCAACGGGTGTGCCTTCAGCTGTCCGCGCACCGCGTCGTAGGCGTGCCGGTTCACCTCGGCGCAGCGCCGCAGCCAGGCCGGGTTGGGTTCTGCGATGGTCACCGCGCGGGTGCCGGTGGCCTGCGAGTTTCCCGACACGTCGGGCCAACGCGGACCGGTGGTGAGCGCATACACCGGCACCGACGGGTCGGCCAGCAGCGCCGATACCGGCCGGTGCAGGGTCGGGCGGCCCAGCATGATCACCTGGTGCGGCCGCAGCAGCGGCAGCGCCATCGGGTGCAGCGGGTTGTCAGCGGGCGGGGCGGTCGGCTCGGCGACCGTCGGTAGCGCCGCCAGGTTCGGCTGCGCGCCCGCGCCGTGGCCGGCGATGACGATGGTGTCCGGCGTCAGGTCGATGTCGAGCGGCTGGTCGAACGTGACCGGTGGGGTGTAGGTCCACGGCTTACCGCCGGGCCGGCCCGCCGGTGCGTAGGAGGTCACCGGATCGGCTTCCGGATCGGGCACCAGCGGCTCGCGCAACGGAATGTCGAACTGCACCGGACCGGCGTTCGCGGTGCGGGAACCCGTGGCCGCCACCAACACTCGGCACGTCGCCGAGCGCCACTGCGCGTTGAACTCGTCCAATCGCTCGGGTGCGTCTTCGGCGAGTCCGAGGCTGATGTTGCCCCGCATCTGCGTTCCGAAATAGCCCAGCTGCTCCATCGTCTGGTTCGCGCCGGTGCCCAACAGCTCGTAGGGGCGGTTGGCCGACAACACGATCAGCGGCACCCGCGCGTAATTGGCCTCCACCACCGCCGGCCCCAGATTGGCCACCGCCGTGCCCGACGTCATCGCCACACACACCGGCGCCGCGGCGGCCACCGCCAGCCCGATCGCCAGGTAGCCCGCGGTGCGCTCGTCGATGCGGACATGCAGCCGAATCCGGCCGGCCCGGTCGGCGTCCTGCAACGCAAAAGCCAGCGGCGCGTTGCGCGATCCCGGGCACAGCACCACGTTGCGAACGCCGCCGCGAATCAGTTCGTCGACGACGACACGCGCTTGTGCCGTCGATGGGTTCACCACTACAGACTATCGGCGAAGAAATTCAGTGCCGCAGCGTTGACGACCTGCGGCTTTTCGATGAAACCCAGATGCCCGGCGTCCGGAATCTCCAGGTAGCGCCCGTTGGGCAGGGCGTCGGCCAGCTCGCGGCCCAGATGCGGCGGCAGCACCACGTCGTCGGCAAACCCGATGACCAGCACCGGCGCCGTAATACTTCGGTAAGCCGGCAGCCGGTTGTCCGCCGGCCCGATCCCGAGCTGGGTGCGCAGACCGGGCGTCGACTTGGTCGGCCACATGGTGAACATGTCGATCCAGTCGCGGACCGCGACGTCGTCGTTGAGCGTGTTCGGCGAAAAACTCTCCAACAGGCGCACTTTCGCGTCGTAGGCGGCGGGCAGCTCGACGCCGGAGTCGGCCAGTTCGCGTTCTGCGGCGCGGAAGAAGTCGCGGGTGCGGTCGGTGCGGCCGCGGGTGGCCAGCAGCACCGCGGCGCTGACCAACTCGGGGCGGGCCAGCATCAGCTCCTGGGCGATTAACGCGCCCATCGACGCCGCCACGATGCGGGCCGGCGCGGCGTCGAGCTTTTCGATCAGCGCGGCGGTGTCGGCGACCATCTGATCGACGCCGAACCCGTCGGCCTGCTCGGTCGCCCCGATCCCCCGGTTGTCGAAGGTGATCGCCCGGTAGCCGGCCGCAAGGAACTCGGGCACCTGGTGCAGGTGCCAGGTGCGGCCGGCGCCACCGCGGCCGGCGATGAACAGCACCGGGTCGCCCGAGCCGCGGTCGTCAAAGGCCAGATTCACCCCGCCGACGCTACGCGAGCGATTTCGGCGTGATTAGTTGCGGTCAGCGCTGGAAATCACGCCGAAATCGCGTTTGCGGGCACGTCGGCGCTTCGAGCGGGCCCGCTGGATCGCGTGGTCCCACATGAGCATCGTCGCGGCCTTCAGCTGCTTGGGCTTGACCAGATCCTTCGACATCATTGCGGTGGCGGCCGCCTTGGTGGTCGCGGACGCCTTGGACGTGTGGCCGGAGTCGAACGGCGGCTGCGGGTCATACTCCATGGACAGCTGGATAGCCTTGGCGCGGCCCTCGCCGCCGATCTGGCCGGCGAGCCACAGCCCGAGATCGATGCCCGCCGACACACCCGCGCACGTCACGATGTTGCCCTCGTGCACGATGCGCTCGTCGCCAACCGGCTTGACGCCCAACGCCTTCAGCCCGGACAGCGCCGCCCAATGCGATGTGGCACGCCTGCCTTCCAGCAGCCCGGCCGCCGCGAGGATCACCGAGCCGGAGCACACCGACGTCGTCCAGGTCGCGGTCTGATGGGCCCGGCGCAGCCAGTCGAGCACCTTCTCGTCGCGGGCATGCTCCATCGTCGTGAACCCACCGGGCACCAGAATGACATCGGGAGAAGGTGTTTCGGCGAACGAATGCGTTGCCCCGACGATGAGCGCACCGGAGTCCGCCGTGATCGGGCCCGGCTCGTGCCAGACAAAACGCACTTCGGTGTCGGGCAGCCAGCGCAAGCTTTCGTAGGGGCCGATGAAGTCCAGGGCGGTAAATCCGGGATACACCACGATGGCGAGCTGAGTCATTCTGATCTCCTTTTGTGTTAGGCGAACGTCTTGCGGTACTGATCGGGCGATACGCCCATCCGCCGAACGAAGTTGCGGCGCATGGTTTCTGCGGTGCCGAAACCACACCGTGAGGCAATCGCCATGACGGTGTCGTCGGTCTCCTCCAGCTGTCGGCGGGCGGCCTCGGTGCGGATACGCTCGACGTAGGCGCCGGGCGCTTCGCCGACTTCGTCGGTGAACACCCGGGTGAAATGCCGGGGGCTCATCGCGGCGCGCTGGGCGAGTGCGGTGATGCTGTGCGCGCCGCCGGGTTCGGACTCGATGGACTCCTGTACGTCGCGGATCGGCGCGCGCTTGGCCCGCGGCATCCACACCGGGGCGGCAAACTGCGTCTGCCCGCCCGGCCGCCGCAGGTACAGCACCAGCCAGCGGGCCACCGTCTGTGCGACGTCGGTGCCGTGGTCGTCCTCCACCAGCGACAGCGCAAGGTCGATCCCGGCAGTGACGCCGGCCGCGGTCCACACCGACGGCGAACTATGCACGTAGATGGGCTCGGGATCGACTGCGATAGCGGGGAATTCACGGGCCAGCC
The DNA here is from genome assembly GCF_050701515.1 of Mycobacterium sp. Lineage (GTDB taxonomy): Bacteria > Actinomycetota > Actinomycetes > Mycobacteriales > Mycobacteriaceae > Mycobacterium. The sequence continues at coordinate 23,021 of NZ_JBOGDB010000073.1, forward strand.
GACCCGCGAACGCCCAGTGGGTGGTCGCCTTGCAGCCGTCCAGCAGCCCCGCCTCGGCGGCCAGAAATGCACCGGTGCACACGCTGACGACGCGGCGGGCGGTCCCGGCGACGATCTGAATCCAGGCGATGACGTCGGGGTTGCGGCGCGCGTCGTCGACGCCGACGCCGCCGGGCAGCACCACCGTGTCGATGGGCCCGCGCGGGTCGGGCAGCGGTTGCGCGACCAGCGCCAGGCCGGTGCCGGTGGTGGCCGGCTCGCCGTCGATGGACGCGACCGTGACGAGGTAGCCGTCCTCGTAGTGGCCCTGCGCGGCCAGGTTCAGCGTTGCGCCGGTGAATACCTCGAACGGCCCGACCAGGTCCAGCGCCTGGACCCCGGGAAAGCCCACGATGACCACCGATCGCACGGATCCAGTGTTGGCCACCAAAGCTGTGTCGTCTATGCCACGGACCCCACAAATTAGGACACAACGTTCGAATCCGATCAAATGCCCTGCCCAGGGCGGAATGATCATTAACATAAGTTCCGTGCTCGCCGCACTGCGCAAGATCCTGGACTTCGAGATGACGATCGCCGAGTGGATCGGGACGGCCATCCTGCTCGCGATCCCCTACCTGGCGGTTGGCGTGATCTGGTCGGCCACCCATACCGAGCACCTCAGCGGAATGGCCGGCGTTGACCGCGCGGTGTCGTTCCTCGGATCCACCGTGAGCTGGCCGGTGCTGTTGCTGTCCGACGTATGCATGACATGACCGACACCCGAATCTCGGTGAAACGACGCACCGCTCGCTGGGACCCTGACGAGGAGGTCACGGTCAAAGACGCGATGGACTTCTGGTCGTTCGCCGCGGCCGCGGCCAATGTGGTCATGCAGTTGGCACGACCCGAGGTCGGTTACGGCGTGGCGGAAAGCAAGGTCGATTCCGGAAGTATCCTCAAGCACCCCTGGAAGCGGCTCCGGACGACGTCTCAGTACCTGGCGGTGGCGGTATTCGGATCGGAGCAGGACCGCGCCGCTTTCCGAGAGGCAGTCGATGGCGCACACCGCCACGTGATTTCAACTCCCCAAAGCCCGGTGCCATACAACGCGTTCGACCGAGAGCTGCAGATGTGGGTGGCGGCATGCCTTTTCGTCGGCCTGGAAGACAGCTACAAATTGCTCCGTGGCGAGATGACGGCCGAGCAGGCCGAGCAGTTCTACCGCTCCGCCTGGCCGTTGGGAACCACCCTGCAGGTGACCGACGACCAGTGGCCGGCCACCCGTGTCGAGTTCGACGCGTACTGGGATGCGGCCTGCCAGCGCGTCGTCATCGACGATCCCGTCCGCGACTACCTGTTCGACCTGATCAACCTGCGAATGATCAATCCGGTGCTGGGGCTGCCGCTTAGGCCGCTCCTGAAGTTCCTCACTATCGGCTACCTCGCCCCGGTTTTTCGGGAAGCGTTGGGTGTGCGGTGGAGCAACGGCAAGCAGCACCGCTTTGAATGGCTGTTCCTTCTGGTGGCTTTCGTCAACCGGTTCCTGCCGGTGTTCATCCGCCAGGGCGGCAGTTACGTTGTCCTGGCCGACGTGCGGAGGCGGGTCCGTGCGCACAGCAGCTTGGTGTGACGGCGGTGCTGACTCGCCTGCGGCGCGTGCTTAGCCGCAAAGCAAGCATCGCGTCGATGATCGAAGCCGCGATGTGGCTGGCGATTCCCTACCTACTCGCCGGCATCGTGTGGACGTTCCTCAACGCCGACGACGTCGCGCGGGTCGAAAGCCGATTGGAGACCCGGCTTCCGGCGGGGTCGGATCTGGTGGCATTTGGTACAACGACCGCGCTGTGGCCACTCCTGCTATTCGGCCCAGAGATCTGTGCGGCCTGACGTGTAGCAGGCCTTGACGCGGTCGATCCACCACTGCCGACGGTCGGGCGGCGCGGCCAGCGCCTCGAGCCGAGCCGGGTCGGGAGTCACCGACCGCACCGGCAGACATCCATCGACCGGGGTCACGGGCTCGATGACGTCATCGATGAACAGCCCGCCGGTGCCGAGGCCGCACGCGTGGTCGAGCTTCGGCAACGCCGCCGCCGCATGGAGGCCGGTCGCGATGCCGACCGCCGAGTCCAGCGCGCTGGAGATGACGACCGGGATGTCGATCTGCTCGGCGATCGCCAGCAGCGCCGACACGCCGCCGAGGGGAGCAACCTTGAGCACCGCGACGTCGGCGGCGCCCGCACCCACCACGCGCAGCGGATCGTCGGCCTTCCGGATGCTCTCGTCCGCCGCGATCGGGACGTCGACCCGGCGCCGCACCTCGGCCAGCTCCTCGACCGACTTGCATGGCTGCTCGATGTACTCGAGCCGGCCGAGCGCCTTGGCCGCGACCACCGCTTCGTCGACCGTCCAGCCGCCGTTCGCGTCGACCCTCACGGTCGGGACCAGCGCGCGGACCACTTCGACGCGGTCGATGTCCTCGGCCAGCGTCTGCCCCGGCTCCGCGACCTTGACCTTGGCGGTGCGTACGCCCGGAAAGCGGGCCAGCACCTCGGGGGCGTCCAGGGCCGGTACCGCCGGCACGGTCGCGTTGATCGCGATGCGCTCGCGGTGGGTGATGGGCGGCGTTTCGTACGCCGCCTCGATCGCCGCTGCCAGCCATGCGGCGGCTTCGGGCGGCTCGTATTCGAGGAAGGCGCCGAACTCACCCCAGCCGGCCGGGCCTTCGATCAGCGCGACCTCGCGGGTCATGATGCCGCGGAACCGCATCCGCATCGGCAGGGCGACGACGTGCAGGCGATCCAACAGATCGGCCAGGTCAGGCGGCTGAGACGGCACCGATTCATGGTCGCAGAAATTCTTCTCGAAGTTTTTCGCAGTCCGTGTCGATTTCGGGGGGTTGCCGTTCGACGTGTCAACGAGGGCACGATGGACGTGCCCCTTCCACAACATAGAAGGAGACACCACAATGTCGCGCTACATGCTGATCATGCGGTCGACCCCCGAGGCCGAGGCGGCCTACGAGAACATCGACTTCAACGAGGTCATCGCGTCGATGGGCCGCTACAACGAGGAGCTCATCAAGGCCGGCGTGCTGCTGGCCGGCGAGGGCCTGACCGGACCCGAAGAGGGCTTCGTCGTCGACTTCAACTCCGATCCGCCCGTGGTCACCGACGGCCCGTACACCGAGGCCAAGGAGCTGTTCAACGGGTTTTGGATCCTCGACGTGTCGTCGAAGGAAGAGGCCAAGCGGTGGGCGCAGAAATGCCCGCTGGGGGCCGGCGTCAAGCTCGAGGTGCGCCGCGTCTCGGAGACCGAGGAGTTCCCGCAGGACAACGAGTGGGTCCGGAAGGAAATCCAGTGGAAGGCCGATCTCGCCGAGAAGATCGCAGCCGAGGCCAGGAAGGCCGCGAACCGCTGATAGCGGGTCCCCGGGTGTCCGCGAACGCGGATCCCGGGGACTCTTTCTACGCGTTCTGTAACACGTTCTAGTCTTAGGACCATGACGGACGAGCTGCTGCGCCATCCCCTGCACTCCGGGCACCTCACGGTCGGGGCGCTCAAGCGCAACAAGGACAAGCCGGTGCTGTTCCTCGGCGACACCACGCTGACCGGCGGACAGCTCGCCGACCGCATCAGCCAGTACATCCAGGCGTTCGAGGCGGTCGGCGCCGGAACCGGCAGCGCCGTCGGCCTGCTCTCGCTCAACCGGCCCGAGGTGCTGATGATCATCGGCGCCGGGCAGACCCAGGGGTACCGGCGCACCGCGCTACACCCTCTCGGCTCGCTGGACGACCACGCCTACGTGCTGTCTCACGCCGGGATCACCTCGCTGATCATCGACCCGAACCCGATGTTCGTCGAACGGGCGCTCGGCCTGCTCGAGAAGGTGCCCTCGCTCGAGCAGATCCTGACCATCGGGCCGGTGCCCGAGCAGCTGGCCGACGTGGCGACGGATCTGACCGCCGAGGCCGCGAAGTACTCGCCACAGCCGCTGGTGGCCGCGGATCTGCCGCCCGACCACATCGGAGGACTGACCTACACCGGTGGGACCACGGGCAAGCCCAAGGGCGTGATCGGAACCGTGCAGTCGATCACCACGATGACGACGACCCAGCTCGCCGAGTGGGAGTGGCCGGAGCGTCCGCGGTTCCTGATGTGCACACCTTTGTCGCACGCCGGCGCGGCGTTCTTCGTGCCGACCATCGTCAAGGGTGGCGAGATGATCGTGCTGTCCAAGTTCGATCCGGCCGAGGTGCTCAAGACCATTGAGGAGCAACGGATTACGGCGACGATGCTGGTGCCGTCGATGATCTATGCGCTGATGGATCACCCGGACTCGCACACCCGGGACCTGTCGTCGCTGGAGACGGTCTACTACGGCGCCTCCGCGATGAACCCGGTGCGGCTGCGGGAGGCGATCGACCGGTTCGGGCCGATCTTCGCCCAGTACTACGGGCAGTCCGAAGCGCCGATGGTGATCACCTATCTCGCCAAGGGCGACCATGACGAGAAGCGGCTGACGTCGTGCGGCCGGCCGACGCTGTTCGCCCGCACCGCGCTGCTCGGCGAGGACGGCAATCCCGTTCCACAGGGCGAGGTCGGCGAGATCTGCGTCAGCGGCCCGCTGCTGTGCGGCGGCTACTGGAACCTGCCGGATGCGACCGCAGAGCTGTTCCGCGACGGCTGGATGCACACCGGCGATCTGGCCCGTGAGGACGAGGATGGCTTCTGGTACATCGTGGACCGGACCAAGGACATGATCGTCACCGGCGGGTTCAATGTGTTCCCGCGCGAAGTGGAAGACGTTGTCGCCGAACATCCTTCGGTCGCGCAGGTGTGCGTGATCGGCACCCCTGACGAGAAATGGGGTGAGGCGGTGACCGCGGTCATCGTGCTGCGGCCCGACGTGCCGAGTGACGACGAGGCTGTCGCGAAGGTGACGTCGCAGATTCAGGCCGCCGTCAAGGAGCGCAAGGGTTCGGTGCAGTCACCCAAGCACGTCGTCATCGTCGACTCGGTACCGGTGACCGCGCTGGGCAAGCCCGACAAGAAGGCCGTGCGCGCGCAGTTCTGGGAGGGTGCCGGCCGCGCGGTGGGCTGACTTTTCACCGCGAGCTGGGCCCCCGCGCAAGCTGGGGAACGCGAAGTCGCCTTCCCGACGGCGTGTCATGGGTGTGTTTGCGTTCCCCGGCTGACGCGTGGGCCCAGCTGGGCAGAATGGGTGACCGTGCCCGCCGATCTGCGCCAGACCGTCGATGCGGTGTGGCGGATGGAGGCCGCCAAGATCGTCGCGACGCTGACCCGGGTGGTCGGCGATGTCGGGCTGGCCGAAGACCTGGCGTCCGACGCGCTCGTCGACGCGCTGACGCACTGGCCGGAGACCGGTGTGCCGCGCAACGCGGGCGCCTGGCTGACGACCGTCGCCAAGCGCAAGGCGATCGACTATTGGCGCCGACAGGACCGCCAAGACGCCAAGTACGCGACGATGGCCCGCGAGCTGGAAACCCAAATCGGCGCCCCGGCATGGGATCCCGACCGCATCGACGACGACGTGCTGCGGCTCATCTTCATATCCACACACCCGGTGCTGTCCCGCGAAGGACAGATCGCGCTGACGCTGCGCGTGGTCGGCGGCCTCACCACCGAGGAGATCGCCCGCGCGTTCCTGTCGTCGACCGCGACGATCGCCGCGCGGATCACCCGGGCCAAGAAGACGCTGGCGGCGGCCAATGTGCCGTTCGAGGTGCCCGAGCGAGCCGAGTATCCGCCGCGGCTGTCGGCGGTGCTGTCGGTGATCTACCTGGTCTACAACGAGGGCTATTCGGCGTCGTCCGGGCAGCGCTGGATCCGCGACGAGCTGTGCAGCGAGGCGTTGCGGCTGGGCCGGGTGCTGGCGGCGCTGGTGCCCGACGAACCCGAGGTGCACGGGTTGGTGTCGTTGATGGAGTTCCAGTCGTCGCGGTTCGCGGCCCGCACCGATGCCGACGGCGCGCCGATCCTGCTGGAGGACCAGGACCGCACGAAGTGGGACCGCGGTCAGATCCAGCGCGGGGTCGCCGCCCTGGAACGCGCGGGCCACGCCGTCGAAAGGAAGGGCACCGGCTGGGGCCCGTACGCGCTGCAGGCCGCGCTGGCCGAATGTCACGCCGCCGTGCCGACGGCCGCCGACACCGACTGGGTCCGCATCGTCTCGCTGTACGACGGGCTGATCCAGGTGGCGCCGTCTCCGGTCGTCGAGCTGAACCGGGCCGTCGCGGTGGCGATGGCGTCCGGTCCCGCGGTGGCATTGGAGATTGTCGACGGACTTACCGGGCTCGAGGCGTCCTATCTGCTGCCCAGCGTGCGCGGCGAGCTGCTGGCCCGGCTGGGCCGCAACGACGAAGCCGCCGCCGAGTTCGACCGCGCCGCCTCGATGGCCGACAACGAGCGGGAGCGGGACGTGCTGACCGGCAAGGCCCGCCGCGCTGGCGGCAGTTAAGCAGTAGCGTCGGGCCATGCCCGACATGGAGCGCGTCCGACCGCCGGGCTGGCTCAAGCCGGCGAACAAGGTGTTTATGGTCAAGCTGCGGCTCGGCCTGCCGGTATCCCGTCACGAAGCGCCCGTGGTGCTGACGGTGCCCGGCCGCAAGACCGGCAAGCCCCGCTCGACACCGATCACGCCGATGCACCACGACGGCAACCGCTATGTGGTGAACGGCTATCCCGGCGCCGACTGGGTCGACAACGTCCGCGCCGCCGACGACGCCACGTTGACCCGGGGCAGGCGCACCGAGCGGGTCCGGATGGTGGAACTTGCTCCGGCGGAGGCCCGCCCGGTGCTGCGGGCCTACCCGCCGGCGGTGCCGACCGGCGTCGAGTTGATGAAGCGCGCCGGTGTTCTGACGGACGGCACACCCGACGAGTTGGAGGGGCTGGCCGGCCGCCTGCCGGTGTTCCGCATCGACACCATCACGTAGCGTCGGCCGTATGTCCAACAGCGAGCGCATCCGGCCGCCGTGGTGGCTGAAATACGTCAACAAGTTCATGATCGGAGCGCAGAAGCTCGGTGTCGGCTTCGGCGGAAAAGGACCCGTGGTGCTGACCGTTCCCGGCCGCAAGACCGGCAAGCCGCGTTCGACACCCGTCACACCGATGACCGTCGAAGGCAACCGATACGTCGTCGGCGGGTTGCCCGGCGGTGACTGGTCCGCCAACGCCCGCGCCGCCGGCGAAGCGACGGTAAGCATTGGCCGGCGCACCGAACGTGTGCGCATGGTCGAGATTCCCGTCGAGGAGGCGCGGCCGCTGCTGCGGGCGTTTCCCGTCGAAGTGCCCACCGGGGTCGGCTTCATGAAGAACGTCGGGCTGGTCACCGGACCCAATCCCGACGAGTTCGAGGCCCTCGCCGGCCGCTGCCCGGTCTTCCGGCTCGACCCGATATCCGCATGAGCGAGAACCCTTTTGATCCCTCGCTGTGGCGGGCGGTCGGCGGTTTCGACGACCTGACCGACATCACCTATCACCGCCACATCCTCGACGGGAAGCCGCAGCCGACCGTGCGGGTGGCGTTCGACCGTCCGGAGGTACGCAACGCGTTCCGGCCGCACTCCGTCGACGAGCTGTACCGCGTGGTCGATCACGCCCGCATGTCGCCGGACATCGGTGTGGTGCTGCTCACCGGCAACGGGCCGAGCCCCAACGACGGCGTCTGGGCGTTCTGTTCCGGCGGCGACCAACGCATCCGCGGCCGCACCGGCTATCAGTACGCGTCGGGTGAGACCGCCGACACCGTCGACGTGGCGCGCGCCGGGCGGCTGCACATCCTCGAGGTTCAGCGGCTGATCCGGTTCATGCCGAAGGTGGTCATCTGCCTGGTCAACGGCTGGGCCGCCGGCGGTGGTCACAGCCTGCACGTGGTGTGCGACCTGACGCTGGCCAGCCGCGAGCATGCGCGCTTCAAGCAGACCGACGCCGACGTCGGCAGCTTCGACGGCGGTTACGGCAGCGCGTATCTGGCCAAGCAGGTGGGTCAGAAGTTCGCCCGCGAGATCTTCTTCCTCGGCCGGCCCTACACCGCCGAGCAGATGCACGCGATGGGCGCGGTGAACGAGGTCGTCGACCACGCCGATCTGGAGGCGGTCGGGCTGGAGCGGGCCACCGCGATAAACGGCAAGTCGCCGCAGGCCATCCGGATGCTGAAGTACGCGTTCAATCTGACCGACGACGGGCTGGTCGGACAACAGCTATTCGCCGGTGAGGCAACACGATTGGCGTACATGACCGACGAGGCGGTCGAGGGCCGCGACGCGTTCATCGAGAAGCGCGACCCCGACTGGAGTAAGTTCCCCCGCTACTTCTGAGGCTTGAACGTCGTCTGGCCGTGCGGCGACTTGGCGAACGCGATCACCTTGGCCGGTGCCACCCGGTAGACGTAGGCGATGTGGCTGTCTCCCGATTCATCGGTGTGACCGAAACCGTCGTCGGCGGGCGTGAAATCCCAATCGCCGTGGTACTTCTCGCGGATCGCATCGGCTAACGCGGTCAATGCGTCGCGGCCAATGACGCGCTCTGCGTTGCCCTCCACGACGATGTCGAGTCCGTCCTGCCACGTGTTCGCGCCGGTCGTGACGGCTACCGCGGTGGAGTGGTTGAGGTTCTGGGCCTTCTGCTCGTCGGGGCCGGTGCAGAACACGAAGCCGTCGTCCACCCACGCCCCGACCAGCGGGGTGATGTGCGGGCGGCCGTCCTTGCGTACCGTGGTCAGCCAGTAGAGTTCGGCGGCGGCCAGGGCGTCGCTGACCTGCCGCCAGCTCACCGGCTCGGTCGCCTCGCTGAAACGAGGGTCGAGCCTGCCGTTGGTGCTCATACCGATATCGACCCTGCGGCGGCGCGCAACTCATCGAAAAGTAGGCGACCTAAACTCATCACGTGAGTAGAAGTCCGCTGCGCCGCCTGGCCGACGAGCTGGTGCTGGCCAGCATGCGACCGCCGGTCGCCCCGCAATTGCTGCTGTACCGGCCCGACCGCGAGGTGGTCGAGCTCAAGGGCAAACGCATCCTGCTCACCGGCGCATCGTCGGGCATCGGCGAGGCGGCCGCCGAGAAGTTCGGTCGCCGCGGCGCCACCGTCGTCGCCGTCGCGCGCCGCAAGGAGCTGCTGGACAACCTCGCCGAGCGGATCACCGCCGCCGGCGGCGACGCGCAGGCCATCGCCTGCGACCTGGCCGACCTTGATGCCGTCGACGCCCTGGCGGCCCGAGTCGAGAAGGAACTCGGCGGCGTGGACATCCTCGTCAACAACGCCGGCCGGTCGATCCGCCGCCCGCTGGCCGAGTCGCTGGAGCGCTGGCACGACGTCGAGCGGACGATGAGCCTCAACTACTACTCGCCGCTGCGGCTGATCCGCGGCCTGGCACCCGGGATGATCGAACGCGGCGACGGCCACATCATCAACGTCTCCACCTGGGGTGTGCTCAGCGAATCGTCGCCGCTGTTCGCGGTCTACAACGCGTCGAAAGCGGCGCTGTCGGCGGTCAGCCGGGTCATCGAAACCGAATGGTCCGGCAAGGGCGTGCACTCCACCACGCTGTATTACCCGTTGGTCGCCAGCCCGATGATCGCGCCGACGAAGGCCTACGAGGGGCTGCCCGCCCTCACCCCGGGCGAGGCCGCCGACTGGATGGTGACCGCGGCCCGCACCCGGCCGGTGCGGATCGCGCCGCGGATGGCCGTCACCGCCAAGGCCCTGGACACCGTTGCCCCGGGCTGGGTGAACGCCATCATGAAGCGGCAGCGGGTAGGGCCCGGCCCCTGACCGAGCCAACTTGGGTTAGGTAAGCCATGCCATACTTCGGGTGTGGCCGACAACGCGATCGAGCTGGACGCCGTCACCAAGTCGTTCGGCGCCCAGCAAGCCCTGCGAGGGGTGAGCTTCTCGGCTCCGGCCGGCTCCGTACTCGGGGTGCTCGGACCCAACGGCGCCGGCAAGACCACCACGATCAACATCCTGTCCACGCTGATCAGGCCGACGTCCGGCAGTGCCAGCGTGGCCGGCTTCGACGTCGTCAAGCAGGCCAAGCGGGTGCGCGCCAGCATCGGCCTCACCGGTCAGTTCGCCGCGATCGACGAACTGCTCACCGGGCGGGAAAACCTGGTGCTTTTCGGCCGAATGCGCGGCATGCGCCGCAAACGCGCCCGCGGCCGCGCCGAGGAACTGCTCACCCAGTTCGGCCTTGCCGACGCCGGTGACCAGCGGGTGTCCACCTACTCCGGCGGCATGCGGCGCCGTGTCGACATCGCCTGCGGACTCGTCGTACCGCCGAAGGTCGCGTTCCTCGACGAACCCACCACCGGGCTGGACCCGCGCAGCCGCCGCGAGGTGTGGGAACTGATCGGCTCGCTGACCCAGCAGGGCATCACCGTGCTGCTCACCACGCAGTACCTGGAGGAAGCCGACGCGCTGTCCGACAACATCGTCGTCATCGACCGGGGCACGGTGATCGCCGACGGCAGCCCCGACGAACTCAAGCGCAAGGTCGGCGGAAGCTACTGCCAGGTGACGCCGGTCAACCTTGCCGACGTGTCGCGCATCGCCTCGGCGCTGTCGGGGCTCGACGGACCGGAGACCGACATCGAGATAGACCGGGCCACCGGCACGATTTCCCTCCCCGCAGCCGACGGCGTCATCACGCTGGGCGAGGTCTTCCGCCGGGTCGAGTCGCTCGGCGTCGAGCTCAGCGGCATCTCGCTGCGCAAGCCCTCGCTCGACGAGGTGTTCTTCAAGCTGACCGGCGAGGGCGTCCCGGCGTGACCGCGCTGGCCGCGCTGACCGGCCGCTCGATGCTCGGCACGCTGCGCGACGGCGATCTGCTGTTCGCGATCGTGGGGCCGATCGCGTTCTTCGTCTGCTTCAACATCACGCTGCGCCAGGTCATCGACACGGGCGGCGTCAGCTACCCGCAGTACATCCTTCCGGTCATCGTCGTGCAGGCGATGATCTTCACCGCGATGACGACCGCCGACCGGGCGGCGCGAGATCATCTGAGCGGCATGGGCATTCGGCTGCGCACGCTGCCGATGACCGCGCTGGTTCCAGTGACGGCGCGGATGCTGTCGTCGTTGATCCGGGCCAGCGCCGCGCTGGCGGCCGCGATCGCCGTTGGTTACGCCTTCGGCTTCCGGATGACCGGTGGCCCGCCGGCCATCGCCGCGTTCGTCGGGATCGCGCTGGCGTTGTCGCTGGCGCTGTCGCTGGGCGCAGACGCGATGGGCTCGGTGGCCGGCAGCGCCGAGGCGGCCGGCCAGACCCTGCTCGTTCCGCAGCTGCTGCTGGTGATGCTGTCCACCGGGATCGCGCCCGCCGAGGCGTTCCCGGGCTGGCTCGGCCCGTTCGTGCGCAATCAGCCGGTGTCACAGATCGCCGAGACGCTGCGTGGCCTGGCCGACGGGCACGTGGAGCGCGACAACCTGTTCATCAGCTTGGCGTGGTGCGCGGGTCTGCTGATCGTGTTCGGCGCGATCGCCTTACGGATGCAACGGCGGCGCCGCTGATGAGTACCCATGCCGCGCTGCGCAGTTCGTGGACCTCGGAGAGCCGGTTGCAGGCCGGGCGGCTGCTCACCCGCTGGCGCCGCGAACCGATGGTGCTGGTCCAGTCGCTGATCTTTCCGACCTTTCTGCTGGTCGTCTACAAGCTGGTGATCGGTGAATCGATTCTCAACCTCACCGGCGACGACAGCCTCTACGGCCTGGTGCCGATGTGTGCGGTCGCCGGCGCGCTGTTCGGCGCGATGGGCACCGGCGTGGCCATCCCCGACGAACGCGAATCCGGGCTGCTGAGCCGGTTGTGGGTGCTGCCGGTGCACCGGGCCAGCGCACTGACCGGCAGGCTGCTCGCCGAGGCGACCCGCGCGTTTGTCGGCGCCGTCGCGATCACCGCTGTCGGCGTCGCCCTCGGGCTGCGGTTTAATCAAGGCTGGCTTGCCGCAACCGCTTTCGTCTTCATCCCGGTTTTGATGGTGATCGGGTTCGCGACCGTCATCGTCGCGGTGGGGGTTCGCGCCAACGGCAAGAACATCATTACGGGCATTTCGGCCGTGGCGTTTCTGCTGCTGTTCTTCAACACCGGGATGGTGCCCGTCGACGTGTTCCCCGACTGGCTGCAACCCGTCGTGCGGGCCCAGCCGATGTCGCCGGCTATCGAGACGATGCGGGCGCTTGCCGAAGGCGGGCCCACCCTGTGGCCCACTCTGCAGGCGCTGGCCTGGGTGCTCGGCCTGATCGTGGTGTTCGGGCCTTTGGCCGTGCGCGGCTACCGTGTCGCGGCCGAATCCGGCACCTGACGTGATAGACACATCACCATGGAGATCCTGGCCAGCAGGATGCTCTTCCGGCCGGCCGACTACCAACGCTCGCTGCGGTTCTATCGCGACGAGCTCGGCCTCGCCATCGCCCGCGACTACGGCGCCGGCACGGTCTTCTACGCGGGCCAGTCACTGATCGAACTGGCCGGTCACGGCACGCCCAGCGCGGGCGGCACGCTGTGGCTGCAGGTCCGCGACGTCTACGCCACCGAGAAAGAGCTGGCCGACCGCGGCGTCGCCATCGCACGCGAAGCACGCCAGGAACCTTGGGGTTTGCACGAGATGCAGGTAACCGATCCGGACGGGGTAACCCTCATCTTTGTGCAGGTTCCCGAGACGCATCCACTGCGCCGCGACAATCGAGGTTAACGGGAGGCAAACATCATCGGTCCAGTTACGACACACCGGCGGATTGTTAGCCGATTAGTTCGACAAAGTATCCGCCCGAACGGGACAATTTAACTGTGGACCTCCAGCTGTTCCTGCTGATCGTCGTGGTGGTAACCGCCCTGGTTTTCGACTTCACGAACGGCTTCCACGACACCGGCAACGCGATGGCCACCTCCATTGCCAGCGGCGCACTGCGGCCGAAGACCGCCGTCACCCTTTCCGCGGTTTTGAATCTCGTCGGCGCATTCCTGTCCACCGCCGTGGCGGCGACGATCGCCAAGGGACTGGTCGATTCCGGTCTGGTGACACTGGAATTGGTGTTCGCCGGCCTGGTCGGCGGCATCGTGTGGAACCTGCTCACCTGGCTGCTGGGCATCCCGTCCAGCTCGTCGCATGCGCTGATCGGCGGCATCGTCGGCGCGATGATCGCGGCGGTCGGCGGGCACGGCGTCATCTGGAAGGGCTTGGTGTCCACCGTGGTCATCCCCGCGGTGTGCGCCCCGCTGATTGCGCTGCTGGTGGCGGGTGTGGGCACCTGGCTGGTCTACCGCACCGTTAACCGCGTTCCGGAGGAGCGCACCGACCGGGGTTTCCGCTACGGGCAGATCGGATCGGCATCGCTGGTCTCGCTCGCACACGGCACCAACGACGCGCAGAAGACGATGGGCGTCATCTTCCTGGCGCTGATTTCCTACGGCGCGGCCAGCACGTCCGACCACATGCCGCCGCTGTGGGTGATCGTGTCGTGCGCGGTGGCCATCGCGCTGGGCACCTACCTGGGCGGCTGGCGGGTGATCCGCACCCTGGGCAAGGGCCTGGTCGAGATCAAGTCGCCGCAGGGCATGGCGGCGGAAACCTCGTCGGCGGCCATCATTCTGCTGTCCAGCCACTTCGGCTTCTCGCTGTCCACCACCCACGTCGCGACCGGCTCGATCCTGGGCAGCGGCGTCGGCAAGCCGGGCGCCGAGGTGCGTTGGGGCGTGGCCGGCCGGATGGCGACGGCCTGGCTGATCACGCTGCCGTCGGCCGGCATCGTCGGCGCCATCACCTATTTCCTCGTGCACAGCATCGGCGGCTACGCCGGCACCGCGATCGGCTTTGGGATGCTCGTCGCGGTCGCGACCGCTATCTGGCTGCAATCGCGCAAGGCGCCGATCGACCACACGAACGTCAACGCCGATTGGGAAGGCAACCTCACGGCCGGCACCAGTGAGAAGCCGCCGGTGCCCAGGGCGCCGGACAGCCCGGAGCCCAGAAACCGTGAAAGGCAAGCATTGTGAGCTGGTTCAACCAGACCGCGGTATCTCAGATCATTGTCGCCGGCCTATTAGTCGGCGCGGGACTGCCCGCGTTGTTCGCGCTCGGGGTGCGGTTGAATGCCGAAGGCTCCGGCGCGGTCAGCCATGACGGCACCGTCGCCCACAGAAATTCATTACTGGTTGCGCTCAGCTGGGCGGTCTTCGCGTTCATCCTGATCGCCGTGACCGTCGGCGTGCTGTTCATCGCGCGCGACTTCATCGGCCACCAGACCGGCTGGTACATCCTCGGCGCGAAGCCGAAGTAGCATCAAAGGCACCCGTGAACGCATTTCTCTCGAAGATCGTGGCGTGGTTGAACGCCGGCTACCCCGAAGGGGTTCCTGGGCCCGACCGGGTTCCGCTGCTTGCTCTGCTCACCCGGCGGCTGTCCAGCGACGAGGTCAAGACCGTCGCGCAGGATCTGATGGACCGCGGCGAATTCGACCACGTCGACATCGGCGTGCTGATCACTCAGATCACCGATGAGCTGCCGTTGCCCGAGGACGTCGAGCGTGTCCGGCAGCGCCTGGCCGCCAAGGGCTGGCCGCTCGACGACCCGCGCGACGCCGAGGAGACGGAATAGCCGTCCTCCGCCCCATCACCGTCCCGTCTGGCCCGTCGGCGCTGTCGGTGCTGCCCGCGGTGGAGGATGTATTGGCCGGCCGGGACTCCGCGCTGCTTCCGGTGCCCGCCGACGACGAGCGCCAAACCCGCTTGCTGACAACGTCTTTGCGAGCCGGTGACGACATCGACGACGACGTCGCGGTGGTGCTGTCGACGTCGGGCACCACGGGGGCGCCGAAGGGCGCGATGCTCACCGCCGGCGCACTGACCGCCAGCGCGGACGCCACCCATCGGCGGCTGGGTGGTCCCGGGCGGTGGCTGCTCGCGCTGCCGGCCCACCACGTGGCCGGCCTACAGGTGTTGGTGCGCAGCGTGCGCGCGGGCAGCGCGCCCGTCGCGGTGTCGTCCCGCTTTGACGTGGCCGAATTGGCCGCCGCGGTCTGGGCCATGGGTTCGGGACGGCGGTATGGGTCGTTGGTGGCCGCACAACTGGACAAGGCATTGTTCGACGAGTCCGCGAGCGCGGCGCTGGCCGAGTTGGACGCGGTGCTGATCGGCGGCGGGCCGATGCCGATGGGCGTCGCCGAAAGAGCTGCGGCCGCGGGCATTTCGGTGGTCCGCACCTACGGTATGAGCGAGACTGCTGGCGGCTGTGTGTATGACGGCGTTCCGCTCGATGGTGTGCGGGTACGTGTGGGCCTGGATGGCCGGATCGCGCTCGGCGGCGCCACGTTGGCCAGGGGCTACCGCAATCCGGCCGATCCCGATCCGTTCGCCGAGCCGGGCTGGTTCCTCACCGACGATGTTGGCACCCTTGATGTTTCGGGAATGTTGAAGGTCATAGGCCGGGTCGACGATGCGATCAGCACCGGCGGCCTCACCGTCTCGCCGCAACGCGTCGAGACTGCACTGGCGTCGCACCCCGCGGTCGCCGACTGCGCGGTGTTCGGCGTTCCCGACGACCGGCTGGGCCAGCGGGTGGTCGCGGCCGTCGTGGTGGCCGAGGGCGCTGCGCCGCCGACCGTGGCCGAACTGCGTTCGCACGTCGCAGGATCGCTCGAAGCGACCGCCGCACCGCGGGAGTTGCACATCGTCGACGAGCTGCCGCGGCTCGGTATCGGCAAGGTCGACCGCAGGGAACTCACCGCACGCTTCGGCGAGCGGCCCTGATCCCGCGAGCGTGCCAAATGGCGGCCACGAAGTCCGAGGTGTAGTACTCGGCGGGCAGTTGTGAACTACCCAGCCAATAGGCTGGCGGTCGTGCGGATCGGTCGCGGCGAGGCGGTGGCGGTAGCCGTCGCCGTCGTTCTGGTGGTGGCGGCGTTCGTGGTGCCGCACCTAGATCTGGGCATTGTCACTCCGCTGATCAACGCCGGCCCGGGTCGGATCTACAGCTTCGCCGACACCGCACCGATCTTCGGATGGTGGAGGGCCCACCTCGGGTGGGGCACCATACCGGCGATCCTGATCGGCATCGCGGCGGTGCTGTGGGGACCAACCGTGGCGCAGCGGTTGGGATGGCGGGCATTGACCCTGACGGTGTGGGCGGCATCGGGCGGGTGGGCGTTCTCGCTGGCGATGATCGACGGCTGGCAGCGCGGGTTCGTTCGCCGGCTCACCGCCCCCCACGAATACCTGCGCCAGGTGCCCACCGTCACCGACACTGCCGAGGCGGTGCGTGGCTTCGCCGGCAGAATCCTCGACTTCCAGCCCGATTCGTGGATGACGCACGTGTCCGGTCATCCGCCCGGGGCGCTGCTGACATTCGTGTGGCTGGACCGCATCGGGTTGGGCGGCGGCGTGTGGGCGGCGCTGCTGTGCCTGTTGGTCGGATCCAGCGCTGCCGCCGCGATCATCGTCACCGTGCGGGCAGTGGCCGACGAAGCGACCGCCCGGTTGGCCGCACCGTTCGTCGCGGTGGCGCCGACGGCCATCTGGATCGCGGTCTCGGCCGACGGCTACTTCGCGGGCGTTGCGGCCTGGGGCATCGCGCTGCTGGCGCTGGCCGCCCGGCGCACGGTGCGGGTGCCGATGCTGGCCGCGGCCGGCGCCGGGCTGGTGCTGGGCTGGGCGGTCTTCCTCAACTACGGCTTGGTGCTGATGGCATTTCTGGTGCTGGCCGTGCTGATCGCGGCGGTGGATTGGCGCGCCGCGCTGCGTGCGCTGGTTCCGGCGGCCTTGGCGGCGGCGGTGGTGGTCACGGTGTTCGCCGCCGCCGGTTTCTGGTGGTTCGACGGCTATACCCTTGTCCAGGAACGCTATTGGCAGGGCATCGCCAACGACCGGCCGTTCCAGTATTGGTCCTGGGCCAACTTCGCCTCGGTGGTGTGCGCGATCGGGCTGGGCAGCGTGGCCGGCATCGGCCGGGCATTCGACATCGCGGCCATCCGCCGCAGCCCCGGGCTACCCCTGCTCGTGCTCGGCGCCTTGCTGGCCATCGTGGCCGCTGACCTCAGCATGCTGAGCAAGGCCGAAACCGAACGCATCTGGCTGCCGTTCACCATCTGGCTGACCGCTGCACCGGCACTCCTGCCTGGAAAGTCACACCGCTGGTGGCTGGCCCTCAACATTGTCGGCGCCCTGGTGCTCAACCACGTCATCATGACGAACTGGTGACATGGCTTCTGACCAACCGTTGACGTGGCCGATCGCGCGCGATAATCCGACAATGGCGAGCCCACCGCCGACCGACGACAACGGCAAGGCATTTCCGTCACGGCTGTGGCGCAGTCCGCTGCGTGGCCTGTGGCTGACGTCGATGCTGGGAGCGGCGCTGCTGACCACCTTGCCGATCGTGATCATCACCGGGCTGCTGTCATACATCGCGTATGGACCCCAGTTCGGACAGGCCATCCCGGCCGGTGTCGGCTGGTTGAAGCTGCCGACGTTCGACTGGCCGACGGACCCTTCCTGGCTGTACCGCCTCAACCAGGGCCTGCACGTCGGACTGGGCCTGATACTCATCCCGGTCGTGCTCGCCAAACTCTGGTCGGTGATCCCGCGCCTGTTCGCGTGGCCGCCCTCTCGGTCGATCGCCCAAGCACTGGAACGCATTTCGCTGCTGATGCTGGTCGGCGGAATCCTGTTCGAAATCATCACCGGCGTGCTGAACATCCAGTACGACTACGTCTTCGGATTCAGCTTCTACACCGCCCACTACTACGGAGCCTGGGTCTTCATCGCGGGCTTCCTCATCCACATCACGATCAAGATTCCGCGCATGTGGACCGGGCTGCGGTCGATGTCCTTTCGAAAGATGTTGCGCACCAGCCGCGCCGACACTCGTCCCGAGCCATTTGAACCGGACGGGTTGGTTGCCGGCGAACCCGGTCCCCCGACGATCAGCCGCCGCGGGGCCCTTGCACTCGTTGGTGGCGGCGCGCTGTTCATGGCCGTGATCACGGCCGGGCAGGTCATCGGAGGCTTCACCCGGCAGGCGGCGCTGCTGCTACCGCGCGGCCGCACTCGCGGCGACGGTCCCAATGACTTCCAGGTCAACAGAACGGCGTTCGCCGCGGGAATATCACCGGAACTGACCGGTGACCGCTGGCGACTCACCCTGACCGGCGGCCCGTCGCCGGTTGTCGTGGACCGTGCAGCGCTGACCGCCATGCCGCAGCACACCGCGCGGCTGCCCATCGCCTGCGTCGAGGGCTGGTCGACCACCGAAACCTGGACCGGCGTGCCGCTGGCGGAGCTCGCACGGCGGGCGGGCGTGCCGAATCCCACGTCGGCCTTCGTGCGATCGGTGGAGCGTCGGGGCGCATTCAACCGCGCTACCTTGCAGGCCAATCAGGTCCTTCACCCCGATTCGCTGCTGGCACTCCGCGTCAACGACGCCGCCCTGTCACTCGACCATGGTTATCCCGCCCGCGTCATCGTTCCGGCGCTGCCCGGTGTGCACAACACCAAGTGGGTCGCGTCCATCGACTTCAGGGCCGGCTGATATGCGCAGCGCACTCGCTCGATTCCGTACCGTTTACGGCTCACATCCGCTGCACCTGTTGACGCTCATCGCCGGGTTCGCGCTGCTCGGCTACGTGCTGGCCACCGTCAAACCCGTGACG
Source organism: Mycobacterium sp. (assembly GCF_050701515.1). GTDB lineage: Bacteria > Actinomycetota > Actinomycetes > Mycobacteriales > Mycobacteriaceae > Mycobacterium. Next base: position 41,662 of record NZ_JBOGDB010000073.1, read on the forward strand.
CTGTGGAACCCGAACACATGGTGGCAATCAATCGCGGTGTGGTTCGCGGTCGCGATCATCGCGCACGACCTTGTGCTGTTCCCGATCTACGCGCTCGCTGACCGAGTTCTGCTGTCGGCTCGACGTATTCGGATGCGCGGTAGCGATGCAACGGTCCCGCTGCTGAACCATCTTCGGGTACCTGCGATGGGGGCAGCGTTGACGCTGCTGGTCTTCCTGCCCGGCATCATCCAGCAGGGCGCTCCGACGTATCTGGCCGCCACCGGCCAGACGCAGGAGCCGTTTCTGGGCCGGTGGCTGTTGTTGACCGCGGCAATGTTCGCAACGAGCGCCGTCATCTATGCGATTCGGCTGGCGCTGGCCCGCAGGGCTAGGCCGCCGTCAGGCTAGCGACGACCCGGTCACCGATCGGATGGATTCCGGTCAGCGAAAAGCCGGCTTTGCTGGCGAGTTCGGCCGCACAGTCGATGCCGACGGAGGCCCAGCGAAACCACGGGCCGATCGTGTGCGACGACTCCAGCCGCACCCATCCGGTACGGATACCCCTTGCCACCGTTTCAAATTCGGCGATGCAGCGGCCACCGCGCCTCAACAGCTCCGCTGCCCGCCGGAGCACTCGAAGCGGGTCACCACCCAGCCCGATGTTGCCGTCGGCGAGCAGCACGGTCTGCCATCGTCCGGTCGCGGGTAACGTTTCGAATACGTCTCGCCGAATGACGACCGCACCGTTGCGCCGTGCCAGCCCGACGGCCGTGGCGGACTGGTCGACTCCCAACGCCGGGATGCCGCGCCGAACAAGCTCTGTGACCAATCGGCCTGGGCCACAACCCAGGTCGATCGTCGGCCCGTTACACAGTTCCACCACGGCTCGGTCGAACTGGCCGTCGGCTTGGCCGCCGCCAAGCCATCTCCGCACGGGCAGATGGCGGACTTCGCCGTCGTCGTGGCGGATCCAACAGCGCTCACCGTCAAGAGCGCGGTCGTAGAGGTTGCCCAGCATGTCAGATTCCCGCCGCTTTCGTCGCGCGCACGAACCGGCTGTCCGGTGCACAGAGATCTCGAACGGCGTGCACATCGTCGATGGTGTCCACGTCCGACAACTCAGCAACCAGGGTCACGTCAATACCTTTATCGCGCAGCGCCGCAAGCGTTGCTGGGCCGGTGTCCGAGCGCGACGTCGGTATCGCATGCAGGCAATCAGCCATAGCGGCGTCGATCACTCCGAGCACCCACCATCCGCCGTCGCGAGCGACGCCGAGCACGGCGTCGGTTTGCAACAGGGCCTGCGCACATTCGGTCAGCAGGACGGAGGTCACCTGCGGAGTGTCCGACGCGATCAGCAGGACTGGACGGGCGCCCGCTGCCTCCTGCGAATCCACGATCGCGTTGGCCAGCCGTGCCGAGAAATCGACGCCCCGCTGCTCGACCACCTGGAAAGCGCCTATCCGCGAACGGATTTCGCCGCCGTTGCTTGCCTGTTGCAAATCGCCGGTCAGCGCCAGCACCCGCGCCTGCACGTGCGTCGCCTCCACCGCGTCGAGCGTGTCCAATAGCCCGGCGGCGGCGATTTCGGCGGCGGCCCGGTCGCCGACGGTGGCGGCCAGCCGGGTCTTCGCCTGACCGGGCACCGGTGCCTTGGCGATCACAGCCACCGTCACGGGGATCATTTGATCGCCCGCCAAAAGTCCAGGCCCGCATGCACGCTGCCGCGCAGCGATCCGCTGACCTTCGACTTGCCGCCGGTGCGCGGCCCGTAGTCGACATCCCGTTCGACCACTCGCCAACCCGCCTGTGCGGCGCGCACCATCAGCTCCACCGGGTAGCCCGTTCGGCGGTCGGTGATGCCGAGCGCCAGCAGCGCATCGCGACACGCGACCCGCATCGGCGCAATGTCATGCACCGGCAGCCCGTACCGGGAGCGCAGTCGCCAGCACACTGCCGCGGTTCCCAACCGCGCGTGCCACGGCCAGCGCAAGCCGCGCACCGGGCGCCGTCGGCCGATCGCCATGTCGGCGCCGCGGTCGAGCTCATCGACCAGGGCGGGCAGTTCCGCGGGATCCAGCGACCCGTCGGCGTCGATGACCGCGACGATCGGCGTCGTCGCCGCCTCCACTCCGGCATGCACCGCCGACCCGTAACCGGGCCGCATCTCGGTGACCACGTCGGCGCCGTGGCGACGGGCCACGTCGGCGGTGTCATCTGCGCTGTTGTTGTCGACCACGAGAGGTCTATACCCATCCGGAATGGCCGCCAGCACCCCGGGCAACGACTCCGCTTCGTTGAGACAGGGCAGCACCACTGTGACGGAACCGTCGGGCATACCAGAAGACGCTAGGCCAGCCATGATGGGCGTACCAGGGTGAACGGTGACGAAACCATGACATCGGCGCAGGTAGTGGCACCCGCACGGCTAATCTCGGAAGTTGTGACGCGGGTGCTGATTGCCGACGACGACACCGTCGTGCGCGATGTCGTGCGCCGCTACCTGGAACGTGACGGCCTCGAGGTCGCGATTGCCCGCGACGGCCACGAGGCCCTTCGCCTGCTCGGCACGCAGCGCATCGACGTGGCGGTGCTCGACGTGATGATGCCCGGACCCGACGGCCTGACCCTGTGCCGCAGCCTGCGCCATCGCGGGGACTACACCCTGCCGGTGATCCTGCTGACCGCGCTCGGCGAGGAGGACGACCGGATCGCCGGGCTGGAAGCCGGCGCCGACGACTACCTGACCAAGCCGTTCAGCCCCCGCGAACTGGCACTGCGGGTGCGGTCCGTGCTGCGACGAGCCCAGTCGCAGGTCGTTGTGCTGCCGGTGGAACTCACCGTCGGCGATCTGACCGTCTCCACCGCCGCCCGCTCGGCGAGCATCGACGGCGAACCGGTCAGCCTGACCAACCGCGAGTTCGAACTGCTGCTGTTCTTCATGACGCACGCCGACACGGTGTTCTCCCGCGAGGAGTTGCTCAAGCGGGTGTGGCGGTGGGAGTTCGGCGACCTCTCGACGGTCACCGTGCACGTCAAGCGGCTGCGGTCCAAGCTCGGCGACCAGCACCGGGTGCAGACCGTGTGGGGCCGGGGCTATCTCTGGAGTTCCGGCGATGAGCGCTCGCGCGAAGAGCAGACCACTGATGCCGGCGAATGACTTCTGGGAGATCGTCGGGTGGGCGCTGGCCTGCTCGGTGCCGGTGGTGCTGGCCGGGGCGCTGATCATCCGGCTGGCCCGGTCGTGGTCGCTGGCGGTCAGCATGGTGGCGCTGGTGCTGATCCCAACGATCGCCACCTTCACCGGCGTGCTCGGCGCCAGCGGATTCATGGTGACCGAGACGTTCGAGCGGACCGCTGTGGTGCTGGTCATCGTCTCGATCGTGACCATCCCAGCCGCGATCATGATGGCCCGCTACCAGGCCCGCCGCACGGTGTGGGAGCAGGAGATCCAGGACTCCGAGCGAGCGGCCGAGCAGTCGCGGCGGAGGCTCGTCGCCTTCGTCAGCCACGACCTGCGCACGCCGCTGGCCGGGATTCGCGCGGTGTCGGAGGCAATCGCCGACGGCGTGGTCGCCGATGACGAGGTTCGCACCCACGCCAAACACATTGAACAGGAATCGATCCGGCTCGCCGAGATGGTCGACGACCTGTTCGAGATGTCGAAGATCAACGCCGGGGCGATCCAACCCGCCTACGACAAGGTGGCACTCGACGAGGTGGTCGACGACGTGATGGCCGCGCACCGCATCGCCGCCGAGCGGGCCGGCGTGGTGCTGACGGCGGACCTGCCCGTCAAGCCGGTGCGGGTGGTCGGCAGCGACCGGGCGCTGGTGCGGGTGCTGTCCAACCTGGTGGCCAATGCCATCGCGCACACGCCGGAGGGCGGCAAGGTGGAGCTGGCGCTGGGCGCCGACGAGAACGGCGCGTGGGCGCGTGTCGACGACACCGGGGTGGGTATCGACGAGGCCGACCTGCCGCGGGTTTTCGACGTCGCCTACCGGGGTTCGAATGACCGGGTGCCGCGGTCCGATTCGTCGTTGCCCAGCGGCTCCGGGCTCGGTCTGGCCATCGCGGCCGGGCTGGTGCAGGCGCATCGCGGCACGCTGTCGGCGCGAAATCTGGGCACCGGTGCCCGCTTCGAGGTGCGGCTGCCGCTGGCCAGCGACTGACTTCTGCCCTATGCACCTCCGCAACGGCGAGTACGGATACGGCGTCGTCACCAAGTTCCTGCACTGGCTCACGGTGGGCGCGATCGTCGGCCAGTTCGCCGTCGGCTGGACCATGGCGGCCGACGACGAGGCCTTCGACAGCGAGAAGGACCGCATCGACGCACTCGAGGACGCGGGCAAGGATCAGGCCAAAGAGCAGGGTGACGCCGCGGACGACGCCTTCAAGGACGAGATCGATCGCCTCGAGGACGAGTTGGATGCCCGCGAGGACGACTACATGTCCGCGGCATTCTCCGACGTGCTCACCGGTGACTTCTTGAAGGATGGACTGTCGCTGCCGGAAGTACACATACTGCTTGGCTTTTCGATCATGGCGCTCGGTCTGCTGCGGGCGCTGTGGCGGGTGGCCACACCGCTGCCGCCGTGGGCCGACTACCTGACGCCGGGCGAACGGCGGCTCGAAGCGCTGCTGGAGAAGATTCTGTTAACGCTGCTGTTTGTGGTGCCTGGCACCGGGCTGCTGCTGATCGCCGGCGAATCCGATTGGCTCCCCGTGCATATCGCCGCGCAGGTGGCGCTGCGGTTGACAATTGCGGTGCACGTCGGGCTGGTGCTCAGCCACACCCTCGTGCGCCGGGACGGCCAGCTGTGGCGGATGCTCTGACTGCCACGGTCGTCGCATTGCGATTTCGGCGTGATATCTAGCGCTGAGCGCAGGTTTTCACGCCGAAATCGCTGGGAGGTGACAATGGCTGCGTGCAGATTCGAATCGTCGGTAGAAACCTGCCGGGGCGCGACTGCGGGCGTGGCGACAACTTCCCCGGCTATACGAACATCCACGTCGGGGTGCAGCGCAAGAACCGTCCCGACGAGCTGCTGGATCTGCATCCCGGCGACGCCGCTGAGGCCACCTGGACTCTGGACTGTGAGGTCGACGGCTCCGACGTCCGCGGGCCCTACATCCAGGGGCCGCCTGGCGGACGGTTCATCTACCTGAGTTGGGGCACCGTCGATGGCGACGGCTTCGCCATGTTCCGGCGCGCAAAGCTGATGCTTTCCGACGTGCCGGGCGACATGCTCGCCGAAGCCGCCAAGTCGGGATTGCTCGTAGGCAGCCTCGGCCTCACCGACGCCAAGGGCCATCCGCTGTGTGCAGCGGTACGACCACCGGTGATCGATTGGTCAGTCGGGTAGTGAGTTGCTCAGCCGTTCCGTCGCGGACAGGTAGTCCTCGATGAACTCCCGCACCACTTCGCGGGCCGGCTTGACCTTGTTCATCAGCCCGACGCCCTGCCCGACGAAGTAGGTCGCCAGCGCCTGCGCGCCCGGATGACCCTGCGCGGCAAGCGCATCGACGCGCCACAGCACGGGCTCGGCCAGCATCGACTGCAACGGAAGCGGCAGCGGCTTGCGGCCGCCGTCGTTGGGGGCCCACGCGGCCGTCCAGTCCGACGCCAGCTGCCGCGCCGGTTTCCCGGTTCGACCCGCCGAGCGCACGGCGTCGCGCGACGTCGCCGCCAGGAACTTCTGCACGGTATGCGGCGATGTTTCGGCTTCCTCGGTCGTCAACCAGACCGAACCCGTCCATGCGCCGTCGGCGCCCATCGCGACGGCTGCGGCCATCTGCCTGCCGGTCACGATGCCGCCGGCGGCCAACACCGGCACCTTGGCTCCGGTCGCCTCGATCGCTTCTATCACCTCGGGGATCAGGACCATCGTCGTCACCTCGCCGCAGTGCCCGCCGGCCTCGGTGCCCTGGGCGACGATGAGGTCCACCCCTGCCGCGACCTGCTTGGCCGCGTGCTCCCTGGCGCCGACCAACGCGGCGACGGGAATGCCGCGCTCCTTGCCGGCCTCGATCATGTAGTCGGGCGGAACCCCCAATGCGTTGGCGATCAACTTGATCGGATGGCTCATGGCGACCTCGAGCAGATCCTTGCCGGTGTTGCCGGACAGGAATGATCCGCCAAGCCGGGTCTTCTTCTCGGGCTGAATGTCATGGGCGGCAAGCAATTCGGCGACGTAGGTGCGATAGCTCTCCGGGATCCGGTCCCCCAACTGACCGCTGGACAGGCTTTCACCTTTGCCCTCGAAGGTCGCGGGCACGATCAAGTCGAGTCCATAGGGCTTCCCGCCGACGTGATCGTCGATCCAGGACAGCTGCTGATCGAGCAGCTCCGGGGTGAAGGCGGTCGCCCCCAGCACGCCGAAGCCGCCGGCGTTGGTGACCGCAGCCACGACGTCGCGGCAATGGCTGAAGGCGAAGAGCGGGAAATCGATACCGTACTGCTCACAGATGGCGGGCTTCACCCGTCCAGTATCGCTACCGCACACCCGCCTCGGACAGGAACCTCCCCACCTCGTCGAGCATCTGGCGGCCGTCGAGCAACGCGGCGTCGTTGTGTCCGGCCCCGGACACCAGCACGAACCGCTTCGGCTCGGGGGCCGCTTCGTACAGCCGCTTGCTCAGCGACGTGGGCACGATGTCGTCACGGTCGCCGGCGATCACCAGCACCGGCGCATCGACCGAGCCGATCCGGTCGATCGACGGATAGCGGTCGATGAGCAGCCGCCCGACCGGCAGCCAGGGATAGTGCACGCGGCCGACGTCGGCCAGCGACGTGAACGGGGACCGCAGCACCAGCGCGGCCGGCGGACGCTCGGTCGCCAGGCCGACCGCCACCCCCGCGCCGAGGGACTCGCCGAAGTAGGCGATCCGGTCGGGATCGACCTCCGGCTGCGCGGCCAGCCAGGCCTGGGCGGCCCGCGCATCGGCGGCCAGGCCGTCCTCGGACGGCTGGCCCGGGTTGCCGCCGTACCCGCGGTAGTCGAAAAGCAAGACGGAAAGGCCGATGTCGTTCAGTGCGGCGGCCAGTTCCAGGCGCATCGACCGGTCCCCGGCGTTTCCATTGCACACCAGCACTGCCGGCCCTCGTCCGGCCACGGGGAAATACCAAGCGCCCAAACGGATTCCGTCCTCAGTGTCGAGGACGACGTCACGACCGTTAGGCAGGAACGCCGCCGCCGACGGCACCGGGCCGGGCGACGGAAAGTAGATCAACCGTCGCTGTTGTGACCACAGCAGCGCAAGCACTCCGGACGCCACGAGCGTGACGATAACTAGCGGAACGAGTATTCGCCGGACTACGGCCCCTCAGGCTCAGGCGAGCTGGATGCCGCGTCGTCGGTTTTGTCCTGCTTGCCGCTAAGGCGGCTGAGCGAAGAGCTGATGTTGTCGACAATCTTCTTCAACGGCCTTGCCCCACCGGTCGACGACGTGGTGCCGGTTCTGTTCATGCCGGGGAACACCATGTTCCCGCCGGTCGTGCTGACCCTGTTTGTCGCCGAACTCGTATTGGTGAGCGTCGACGTATTGGAGAGCGTCGACAGGAAGGGCAGCTTGCCTGCCTCCTTGAGCGGCCCGGTCACGAAGAGCTCCGGCGACGACACGTGATCTTCCGCCGCGTCCGCGCCGGCCTCAAAGCCGGTTTCCACGGTAGCTGGCACGCCGCCCAAACCTGCCAGCGATGAACCCGGCTGCATGGGCCGCGGCACAGTGGGATCGAGCGGTATCGCTTCGTTGCCCTCTTCGCCCAGGCCGTCGTCATAACCCGCATTGACGAGCTCCGTCAGGGTCGGATCTAACGCATCGGCCAGAATTGCGCCGCCAGGAAGTAACCGCAGCGCACGTGTCAGGGGCAATCCGTCGGACTGGAATGTGACGTAGGTGATGTTTCCGTCCACCGGATCGTCGCTCATTATGGTGCCGTTCGGTGCAACCACGAAGTGGCGGTGGACCGCCGGGTAATCCATATCCTCGCCTTTCGCGTCGTCGATTGCCTCTTGCGGCATCGGAGCGTTTTGCTCCGCTCCATAGCCGAAGGCGTACGCGGCCAGAGTGTTGCCAATAGAGAAAGGATTGAGCGGGTCGACAGGAGCGCTCGAGTTGAAGTTGTACTCGTACGCGACGTCCAAGACCGGCACAGTCAAGTCGCTTGGCGTCGGCTCCGCCGAGGTGAGCAGCAGCGGAGCGAACGGCGCATATGTAGTCCAGAACCCACCCGCCGCACGGTTGGTGTTGTTGTCGAGGATCACCAGGTCGATGTCGTTCAGTGCGGGGTCGTTGTTGTCGCGCAGCTGTGCCAGCGCGGTGCCGGTCTGACCCGCACCCCATCCGGAGGCCAGGACCGCGATCGGCTCACCGTCGGCGTCGCTTATGGCACTTGCGATGCCTTGGGGCCCCGCCAAGAACGGGACAACCTGCGGCGAGCCGTAGAACTCCTCAATGTCTTCGTCCGTCCACTCGTTGTTGTAGTACGTCGAACCCGCGAAGAACTGGGCCGTCGAGTTGGCGGGGGTGATCAGCGCGACCAACTCGACTGCCACCGGCGCGGCCGCCGTCGTGGTGCCGGTCATCAACGCGGTCGACAGGCCGGTGGCGGAAACCGCGGCCGCCGCGAGACCGGAGCCGCCGCGTCGCGCGGCAGAGGACCGCCGTCGAGCAGATTTGCGGTGCTTACCGGCCATGGGAGCCTCTCCTAGGACGTGCCAAATGGTGGACGCATGTTCGTGAGTCCCCCAGACGAGCAAACGCTAACACGGCGACGGCGCTGGGACTATCCAAAACAAGCAATACGTGTTAAACGCGCTGGCTACCCCCGCAACGGCGCGTACGCGAACTCGCGCAGACCATCGCGCGGGTCGACGACGGCCCGGAACCCCAGCAACTCCGCCGCACCCGCCGGACTGGCCACGATGTGGCGAACATCGCCGCTGCGGTACTGGCCGGTGACCACCGGCGGCACGTCCCCGCGGGCGTCGCACAACTCTTTGGCCACCTCCAGGATCGAGATCGGCCGACCCGAGCACACATTGGCGGGTGTGAAGCCATCCGGGTGCGCGTCGATCGCCGCGATGTTGGCCGCGGCGACGTCGTCGACGTGTACGAAGTCACGCATCTGCTTGCCGTCCTCGAAAACCCTTGGCACGTCGCCGGCTTCGAGCTCGGAGCGAAAGATCGCGGCGACACCGGAATACGGGGTATCGCGCGGCATGTGCGGGCCGTAGACGTTGTGATAGCGCAGCGCGACCACCGAACCGCCGGTGGCTTCCGCCCACGCCAGCGCGTAGTTCTCCTGCGCGACCTTGCTGGCGGCGTACAGGCTGCGCGGCCGCAGCGGGGCAGCCTCGTCAACCAATTGCCATTGCAATTGCTCGCCGCCGATCGGGCAGCGGTGCTCGAAGATCCCGGCATCCAGGTCGGCGCGGGCGCGCGGCAGCGGTTCCACCAGGCCGTGCTCGGCGCATTCGTAGCGGCCCTGGCCGTAGACCACCATGGACGAGGCCAGCACCAGCCGCCGGCAGCCCGCGGCGAACATCTCCGCGAGCAGCACCGTGGTGGCGTAGTCGTTGTGGCTGCCGTAGGACGGCGCATCGGCGGCATCGACCCCGGCGCCGACCACCGCTGCCTGATGGCACACCACGTCGACGCCGTCGAGCAGCGGTGCCACCGCACCGGTGTCGCGGATGTCGACCAGCTGCACGCCCACGGGTGGCTCGGCGCCGGCACCGTGCGCGGTGGACAACATCGCGTCGACCGCGACAACGTCGTGGCCGGCGTCGGCGAGTGCAGCGGCGACCCGTGCTCCGATGAAGCCGGCCGCGCCGGTCAACAGCACCCTCATGGCAGGTCGAACGGCAACTGGATGCCCTCGTGCGGCAGGCAGTGGGTGCACAGCCGCTCGGCGGTGACCTGGTCGATCGCCTCGTGCACCAGCTTCTTGAACGGCACCAGGTTGCGCTCGAACTCGGCGAACACGTCGATGGCCCGCACCCCGCTGCCGGCATCAACCCCGGCATCCACATCAGTCACCAAAGCGATTGCCGCATAACACATCTCGAGCTCTCGCGCCAGCACCGTCTCGGGATAGCCCGTCATGTTGACCAGCGAGAAGCCCTGGCGAGCGAACCATTGGCTCTCGGCGCGAGTGGAGAACCTCGGGCCCTGAATCACCACCATGGTGCCGCCGTCGACGACTCCGGGCAGCCCGGTTACCGCTGCGCGCAGCGTCGGACAGTACGGGTCGGCGAAGCCGACATGAATGCCGCCGGAGGGGAAGTAGGTGTCCTCGCGGCCCGTGGTGCGGTCCACCAGCTGATCGGGCACCACCATCGCGCCGGGTCCTAATTCGCGGGTGAGGCTGCCTACCGCGCACGGCCCGAAGATCCGGCGCACGCCCAGCGCCCGCAGCGCCCACATGTTGGCCCGGTACGGGACGGTGTGCGGCGAGAACTCATGCTTGACGCCGTGCCGCGGCAGGAAAGCGACTTCGTGGTGGCCGACGGTGCCCACCGTGATCGGTGCACTGGGCTCGCCGTATGGGGTGTCCAGGTTGACGCTGCGCGCGTCGGCGCCGAAGAAGGAGTAGAAGCCGCTGCCGCCGATGACTCCGAGCATCAAACCATTGTGCAGCTAGCGCTGGATCACTCGTCCTCGGTGCGCTGCGCCGCGCGGCGCGCACCGTCGCGGATCTCGAACACGTCGGTGGCCAGACCGCCGATCGCACCGGCGACGTCCTTGACGGCGGTGGTGATGATCGAGGTCACCTCGCCAACCGTCGAGGAAACGGACTGGACGGTCTCCTGCAGGGCATCCTTGCGGATTTCTCCCTTACTAAGTCGGTCTTCCATGCGTTCAGTCTTCCCGCTCGACGGCGGCAGCGCCAGGCGTCCGGGCGTCCGTCATGCGACGATGACGCTCGTGGCCAGTTTCGCGCAGTGGGTGGAGGGTGCCCGCCCGCGGACGTTGCCCAACGCGATTGCCCCGGTGATCGCCGGAACCGGTGCGGCCGCCTGGTTGGACTCCGCAGTGTGGTGGAAGGCGTTGCTGGCGGTGGTCGTCGCGGTCGCGATGATCGTCGGGGTCAACTACGCCAACGACTACTCCGACGGCATCCGGGGCACCGACGACGTGCGTGCCGGTCCGCTGCGATTGGTGGGCTCCCGGTTGGCGACGCCGCGGTCCGTGCTGACCGCGGCCGTGGTGAGCTTCGCGGTCGCCGCGTTGGCGGGGCTGGTGCTGTCCGCGCTCAGCGCACCGTGGCTGATCGTGGTCGGCGGGCTGTGCATCGCCGGGGCGTGGCTGTACACCGGCGGGTCGAAGCCGTACGGGTATCTCGGGCTGGGCGAGGTCGCGGTGTTCGTGTTCTTCGGCCTGGTCGCAGTCCTCGGCACCCAGTACACCCAGGCGCTGTGGATCGACTGGGTCGGTCTCGTGCTGGCGGTGGGGGTGGGCTCACTGTCGTCGGCGGTGCTGGTCGCCAACAACCTGCGCGACATCCCGACCGACAAGGAGTCCGAAAAGATCACGCTCGCGGTGCGGCTCGGCGACGCCCGCACCCGGCTGTTGTACCAGGCGTTGTTGGGCGTGGCCCTTGTCGCGACGCTGCTGCTGATGCTCGCGACGCCGTGGTGTGCAGTGGGGTTGGTCGCCGCACCGCTCGCGTGGCGGGCGGCGCGGCCCGTGCGCAAGGGCGGCGGCGGCAGGGATCTGATCCCGGTGCTGCGCGACACCGGGCTGACCATGTTGGTGTGGTCGGTCGCCGTGGCACTCGCGTTGTGGTTGGGGCCTTAGTGCGAGGTTGCTAGCCCGCCCTGGTGCGCTTCCGCAGCCCGGTGTCGGCCATCTTGTCGTGCCGGCTGTATGACGTGTCATCGCTCAGCGCGCCGGTCGCTCGCCGGACCAAGCGTTGCCGAACGTAATGGCCGAGGGCCTCGGATGCCCTGGTGCCACCCGGCACGTATCGCCGCGGGATCTCGGCGGCCCGGTTGACCGCCGCCGTGATCAGCACCGCCGCTTGAAACGCCTTTCGGTTGGGAAGTCCGAGGAAGTCCGCATTGGTGCGGCCGAGGATCAGCCGGCTGTATGCGGCGACGTAGTTGCTGAACAGCTGCCGGACGACCTGCGATGCGGGATCGTTTCCCGCCAACCCCAGGGAATAACCACCCGCCGCCAGCAGGGCCTCGGCGAGCTTGCGCGAATCCTCGTCCGGTAGGAACTCGTAGTCGGCCTGCAGCCACAGCAGTCGCCAGGTGTCGACCTCGTCCGCGGGTACGATCTCCGGCTCCAACCCCATCAGCACGCCGACATAGCGCCAGAAGTGGTAGACCGCCGCCTTCTCCTTCGCAGAGAACTTCAGGCCCAATGCTTGGCACCCAACGATATTGGCCAACGAGAACAGCATCAGCGTGCCGACCGTCTGAGACTGGTTGACTGGGTGATCCCATTCGTCGTAGTTCCAATCCGGCCGCCGATTCATCCCGGCACGCACCAGTGCATGCATCAATCGGACCCGCAGCACGCCTTTGAACCCGGGCGCGAATCGGTCCAGGCCGCCCGGCGAGGTCACGTCGAGCCACCAGGTTCCCGTCTCGGCGAGGCGCCGGGGGGCCATCGCGGTCAGGTCGCCGGAGGCCACCAGGGTCTTGTCTGCGCGGGAGGCCAGGTAGCCACCCATCAAAGCCAGCGCCGGCAACGCGAAGTAGACGCCCCACGGGCCGGTCCGCGCCGTGACCCGCGCGGCGAGCTGCAACTTGGCGGGGTTCACCCAATACGGCACCGCGTCGACCTGGGCAAAGAACGCCGAGAGTTCCTCGGGTGGATCTTCGACGGCATCGAAACCCTGCTCGACGGCGACTTCGAACAGGCGACGTCCCTCCCCGGCCGGCAGCCGCCGGAACATGGCCACTACCGCATCGGCCAGCGGATCACCCATCTGCGTGAATCGGCGGTATGAATCCCGTTGAGCAGCAGTCGGTTTGATGTCACCGGGTGCGAGTAGTCGGTATCCGATATTGAACGGGAACTCCTTGAAGATCACCGGGTCGGACAGTTCGCCGGACTTCAGGGACATCATCCCTCCACTCCTAATGATCTGGTGAAGCTCTTCACCAACCTTTTCTGGTGATAGCCTTCACCAAAACCACTGGCATTGCAAGCACCGAACAGAAGGAACCGGCATTCCCGAGCGGCGCTACGGCGGAGAAAGTGTTGACGAGCGGCGGCGACGCCGGCGCCAACAACTCATCGACGCCGCGATGGACCTCGTCGCCGAACACGGGGTGTCCAACCTGAAGGTCAGGGCGGTCTGCTCGCGGGCCCGGTTGAACGACCGCTACTTCTACGAGAGCTTTGCCGATTGCGACGCGTTGATGCTCGCGGCGTTTGAGGATCAGTTCGCCCGAGGAGTCACGGCTCTTCTGGTGGCGGCCGCACTATCACCCGCGCAGCCGCGCCCCCGGACCCGCGCTGCGATCGAGGCGGCCTTCGGCTTCGTCGACGCGGATCCCAGGCGGCCGCGGCTGTTGATCGAACTGCAGACGGCCGAAGCGCTCAAAGCCCGTCGGCGCCAAATGGTGCAAGCGCTCGCCAGCATCATGGTCGACCAGGCCCGGCAACTCCTCGGCGAGCGCGTCGTCGAGGATCAAAATGTCCATCTCGCCGGAGTCACGGTCGTCAGCGGCCTGCTGGAGTTGGCCACGATGTGGTTTCAGCACGACATCGACGTCGACCGCGACCAGCTAGTCGAATTCATGATCGCGATGATCCTGACGTCGTCTGACATCACCACCGCACTGGAACGCGAACTCGCGGAAGTCTCCCGGGACGCCGACGCCGACGCCTAGGCTGCCCTGTCCAACAATTCGACGATGTCTCCGCGTAACTGCGAGGCGTGCACGTGCTCGGTGATCAGGCCGAGGGTGAACGTGTCGCCGCTGCGTAGGATGGCCAGCAATAGATGCTCACATCCGATGGTGTTGTCCTTGTGCGCCAGCGCTTCTCGCAATGACAGCTCGAGCGCCTTCTTCGCCGGGCGGGTGAACGGGACGTGCCCGCGACGACGCCGACGGCGGCCGGACTTGCGCAGCGCATTGTCCCAGGTGCCTTCGCCGAATGTTCGGTCCACGTTGTCGCGGACCGCGCGCAGGTCAATGCCGATCGACTGCAGCGCTTCGGCGTCGTCGTCGAAGGATTCATCACCGCCGGATTTCGCGGCGATCAGCCGGTCGCGGATCACGTCGGCGGTCAGGCCGTAACCACCGAGAACCCTGGAGAGACCATGTCCGGCGCTCTGCAGCACGCCGACCAAAATGTGTTCGGGCCGAATCTCATCAGAGTTCAGTTCGCGGGCCTCTTCCTGGGCCAACACGACCGCGACCCGAGCGTTGCGGCTGAACCGCTCGAACATGGTCATCTCCTCCGGTTGTATTTCTGGTGCACGGCCTGGCGGCTCACGCCGAGCGCGTCGGCGATGGTCTGCCAGCTCCAGCCCTGCTCGCGGGCATTGGCGACGTGGATCGCCTCCAACCGCTCCTGCAGCCGCTGCAATGCCCGCACTGCGCGCAGCCCGGCGGCCGGATCGGCGCTCGCGAAGTCATGGCCGGCCGCGCCCAACCCATCGAGTTCGGTCACGCTGTCAGGATAGCTTGACGTGTCAAGGCAAGTTGACATCTCAGTCCGTACTGTGGATGGTTGCGCCGCCCCGGGTACCCAATGCGTCGCACCAACCCATTCGAAAGGCATCGATGACCGCAACACCGGTAAAACTCGATCCGCGCGATCTCGCCGAGGCGCAACGAGCAGTCGGCGCGGTGGCCGACGCGTTCTCGGCGAAGGTGGTCGGGCAGCAGAACCTGCGCGAATCGTTGCTGATCGGCCTGCTCGCCGGCGGGCACATTCTGATCGAGGCCGTTCCCGGGCTGGCCAAGACCACCGCTGCGCGGGTGATCGCCGAGTCGATTCACGGCGGCTTTCAGCGGATTCAGTGCACGCCGGATTTGTTGCCCAGCGACATCATCGGCACCCAGGTGTACGAGTCGGCGACGAACTCGTTCGTCACCCAACTGGGCCCGGTGCACACCAACATCGTTCTGCTCGATGAGATCAACCGGTCCAGCGCCAAAACGCAGAGCGCGATGCTGGAGGCGATGGAGGAACGCCAGACCACCATCGCCGGCACGGTCTACCCGATCCCCGAGCCGTTTCTGGTGATAGCGACCCAGAACCCGGTGGACCAGGAGGGCACCTATCCCCTTTCGGAAGCCCAGACCGACCGATTCATGCTCAAGGACATCGTGTCCTACCCCTCCTCTGAGCAGGAGGTGGAGGTGATGTTCCGGATGGACGCCGGGCTGTACGACAGGAACCACCGCAGCCGACCGGTCGTCGGCCTGGACGACGTGAAACGGTTGCAGGACGTCGTCCGCCACGTCCACATGGATCGGGCGCTGATGCACTACGCCAGCGAACTCGTCGCCGTGACCCGCACTCCCGATCAGTTCCTGCCCCGCCAACTTGCCCGGCTCATCGAGTACGGCGCGAGCCCGCGCGCCACCATCGCGTTCTGCAAGGCTGCCCGCGCACTGGCGGTGCTGTCCGGCCGTGCCCACGTCATTCCCGATGACATCGCCAAACTTGCCCACCGGGTGCTGCGGCACCGGCTCATCCTCGGATTCGAGGCGGCCAGCAACGGTGTCACCCCGGAGGTCATCATCGATGATGTCCTGCAAGCGGTCCGGGTGCCCTAGAGGTCGCCGTGGGCAAGCACCTCGACAGGGCGAAGGCGCATTTCGGCACCGACACACGCGGCCTGCTTGAGGGCGGCCGCTACGCGCTACTGCACAGCCGCAGCCTGGAATTCGACGACTTGCGGCCGTATGTGCGCGGCGACGACGTCCGCGACATCGACTGGAAGGCCTCCGCGCGCTCGGGCAGCGTTCTGATCAAGCGCTTCGTCGACGAGAAGCACCACAAGATCCTGCTCGTCGCCGATGCGGGCCGCAACATGACCGCGATGACACCGAGCGGCGAGGTGAAACTCGATGTCGCTGCACATGTCCTGGGCGCCTTCGGGCTGATCACCCTCGGCCGTGCCGACCAGATTGGCATGGTGTACGGCGATGACCGCGGCTGCGTCAACATTCGCCAGCGTCGCGGCGAAACTCACATCGAGAGCATGCTCCACCGGTTCTACGGCCACACGTTGGCGAAACCGGGAGGCAGCGAAATCGTGTGCCAATTGGATTACGTGGCAACGCATTACCGCCATCCGATGCTGGTCGTCGTGGTCTCCGATGAGCCCGATGTCGACACGCGTCTCGACAATGCGGTCACCCGGCTGGCCGCCCGGCACGACGTCTTGTGGGCGATGGTGTCCGACCTGCCCGCGGTGGGCTCGGCGGCCGACCAGAGCCAGGACGGCTACGACGTGGCGAGCGGCGGCTTCGTGCTCAGCGGCGCCACCTTGGGACCACGGGTCGTCGCCGCTTATCGACGCGCCGAGGCAGCCCGAACCCAGCAGCTCGCCGAGATCATGACCGCCCGCGCTATTCCGCACACCACGATCGGCGGTAGCGGCGAGATCCGCGCTCGGCTGGTCGAGTTGACCGAGGTGTTCGCCCGTGCCGGATGACCTACTGCGTTTCGTGGTTGGGCCCTCGCCCTATTCGGCATGGTGGCTGTGGATCGCACTGGCCCTGCTGCTGGCGGTAATCGCTTGGTACGCAGGCGTCTTCGTGTGGACTCTGCCTGCTGAGCGGCTGCGGTACCTACCGGTGGTCCGATCAGCGCACGCGAAGCTGCTGCGGCGCAGGTTCGCCCGAACCATCCGCTCCATCGACGAGCGCTACCGCGCCGGTGACCTGCCGGCGGCGCAGGCCAGCGCCCAGATAAGCCGCACGCTGCGCAGTTTCCTGCACCAGGCGACCGGTACTCGGGCACAGTACATGCACGTCGACGACATCAGATCGAGTGATCTCGCCAAGGCGGCTCCGCTGTTTTCGGCGCTCAACGATGCGCAGTTCAACACCACCTCGCCGGTGGAAGTCAGCAGGGTTGGTGCTACGGCCGAGGAGTTGATCCGCTCGTGGGCCTGACCTGGTGGCCGGTCGCGGTCGCCGGATTCGCCTGTCTGGCAGTGGCGATCGCACTGGCGGCGCTGCTGCCGATGGAGCAGGTTCGCCGCCAGTTGCGCCCGCTGGCGAACACGTCGCGGTTGACCCGGCTGCCCGAATACTCTCGGCTGGCCCGAACCAGAGCCATGTCGATGATCGTCACGATCGTGCTGCTCGTCCTGTTGTTCGGCGCGGCCGCGCTGGCCAGCGCCCGGCCGAGTGGATGGTGGTGGGCGCTCGGTGCTTCCGACCCGCCGGAGGACATCATGCTCTGTGTCGGTGAACCGGCGACCGAGCAGACGGTCGGCGAGTTCCTCACCTACTTCGCCGGGCAGGCCAGAACGTTCGGCACCCAACGCATTGGGATGACCTCGCCGAATCGACGTGTGGTCCCTTTAACCCGCGACTACCAGTACGCGGCCGAAAAGTTCGGCGACGTGGCGGGGCTCGCGCAGTTGCAAACCAACAGCGACACATCGCCACCACAACTGGCCGCCATGCGACGCGAGACGGCGCGGTTCTCCCCACCGGTGTCCTATGTCGACTACGCGCCCAGCACCGCCGACCTACTGGCGTTGTGCATGACCGGATTTCCGTCCTTCGAGTCCCAGAGCACCCACCGCCGTTCGGTGATCTACCTCGGGCCGGGCGAGGTTCGCGGCCGCGACGAGACGCGGCCGTCGCTGTTCACCGATCAAGGTGTCAAGGACATGGCGACCGAGGCCGGCGTCCAGATCAACGCTCTCACGCCTTCGGCTCAGAACACCGATGCCCTGGCGTCGATCGTGGAATCCACGGGCGGACAGTTCTTCCCGATACCGCCCGGCGATCCCGACTTGACCGCCGATCTCGATGCCATCCGCACCAATCCCCCGGAGGCCGCTCTGCCCGCCGCTACCAGCGGCGTCGGCTGGTTCGGTGACTCTCCGAACATCCCGCTCATCGTGGCCCTGGCGGCCTCAACCTTGTTGTGTCTGGCGCTGGTGGTGCTGCGACGATGACGTTTCAGCCGGTGCTGCCGCCGATGATCCTTCTGGTGATCGCCGCAGCCGTCATCACGCTCCGGATGCTCACCATGCGCCGGCTGTATGCCACCAGCGGAGCGCGATGGGGGACGGTCTGGCGCTGGTCTGGGTTGACGCTCGCGGTGCTGCTGGTGCTGATCGCCGCCGGCCGCCCCGGCATCGAGCGCGGTGACCTGGGAGCGGCCGCCGCGGCACGGTCCGGCGAGAACATCAACGTGTTCTTCGTCGTCGACCGGTCGACGGATTCGGGGGTTGAGGACTATGACGACGGACAGTCGCGGATGTCCGGAATTCGCACGGACGTCGACACATTGATCGATCGGTATCCCCAGGCACGGTTCGCTCTGGTCGCATTCGCGTCGCGACCCTCGCTGGACTGGCCGCTTTCGGAGGATGCATGGAGCCTGAAGCCCGAGATCGCGCGCCTCACCCCGTACGCCGCAACCGAGACGATCGAGGACGTCAACGCGGCCGCCGCCGCCAATGTGCTGCGCTATCAACTCATTGCGGCCGGTCAACAGTATCCCGATGCCGAGAGCCTGGTCTTCTACTTCGGTTCCGGCGCGCCCGGTTCGCGCGCACCGCAGGGTGAGTTCGATCCGATGCCGGGCTCGGTGGACGGCGGGGCGGTGTTCGGCTATGGCGCCGCACGCAACGAACCGGGTTTGCTCCGAATCGCCGCACAACTCGGCGTGCCGTATGTCGACCGAGACGACGGCCGGCCCGTCACCGAAGCCACACCGGACGGCGGCGGACCTCAGCCGGCCGACAGCGCTGTCACCTCATCGGGCATCGCCGAACGCACGGAACTGTACTGGGTGTTCACGCTGCTGGCCGCCGTGCTCCTGCTGTTCGAGCTGTTCGCGAGCATTCGCGATTTCCGCCGCACCCGCCTGGCCCGCCGGGATGTGGCGCTGTGATGGGCGCCCGAGGTCCGTCCCGGTTGCGGCTGCGCCGACGGCTGCTGGTGTTGTCGGCACCCGTGGTGCTGGTGGCGCTGCTGGCTGTCGTCAAGATGACATCGGTTGTCGTCGCGGGTAATTCGGCGGTATCGGACTTTCGTCGGGGAGACGCCGCCGCGTTGGGCGACGACGTGTCCGCGGTGAGCGTCCTGAACGTGATCGAACCGGCGAAGGCGCCGTTCGCGGCGGGCACGCTCGCGGTCCTAGAGGGCCAGCTCGACGAGGCCGACACCCGATTCTCGGAGGCACTGTCGCTTACCGACGCCGCACAGTCATGCCCGGTGCGCATCAACCTCGAACTGGTCCGCGAACGCCGGGGCGACGTCGACGCCTGGGAAGGCCGGCCGGACCAGGCCCGGGAGCGGTACCGCAGCGCGTTGGCCATCGTGGAGGATGCGCCGGGCGGGTGCTTCGAGGGCAACACCGACCCCGACCCCGAACGGCGCGCCATCCGAAACGACGCGGCCGCCCGACTGGCCGCCAAGATGGCGGGGGTGAACGCCGCGCCGCCGCCGCCCCCGGCGCCGCCACCGGCTCCCCCTCCACCGCCGTCGGCTCCGCCGCCCGCGTCCGTCGCGGCCGAACCCGATGCACCACAGGGTCCGTTGCGGCTGAATCCTGGAATGGGCGATCCGGTCGAGCGGCTGCAGCAGATACTGCAAGACGCCGCGGGCTAACCGAACGTGACGAGTAGCCTCGGACCATGACTGACGCCGATGTCGAACAAGCGGGCCGCCTCGCGACCGGCAACGTGGCTGCGCTCCTTCCCCAGGAAGATCGCACCGTCGAGCAGGAGCGCCTGCACCGCAAACAGAACCTCGCGGCAGCGTTCCGCCTCTTCAGTCGTTTCGGCTTCGACGAGGGCGTCGCCGGTCACATCACCGCACGCGATCCGGAGCTCACCGATCACTTCTGGGTCAATCCGTTCGGCATGCACTTCGGGCACATCCGTGTCAGCGACCTGTTGCTGGTGCGACATGATGGCACCGTCGTCGAGGGCGACCTACCGCTGAATCAGGCCGCTTTCGCCATCCATTCGCAGGTCCACGCCGCTCGTCCGGACGTTGTCAGCGCCGCGCATTCCCATTCGGTGTACGGCAAGACGTGGTCCACGCTCGCGCGGCTACTCGACCCGATCACCCAGGACGCCTGCGCGTTCTACGAAGACCATGCGCTGTTCGACCAATACTCCGGTGTTGTGCTCGATCTGGAGGAAGGCAAGCGCATCGCCCACGAACTCGGCGATTGCAAGGCCGTCATCCTGCGCAATCACGGCCTGCTCACGGTCGGCCACTCGGTGGAGGAAGCGGCTTGGTGGTTCATCACCATGGAGCGGTCCTGCCATGCGCAGCTGATGGCCGAAGCCGCCGGCACCCCGGTCCTGATCGAGCCGTCGATGGCCAAACACACGGCGGGACAAGTCGGCACCCACTTCGCCGGCTGGTTCAGCTTCCAACCATTGTTCGCGCGCATCACCCGCGAGCAGCCCGACCTCTTCGACTGATGCTCCGGCGTTAACCCGTCGACGTGCCGGTCCAGTACTCGGCGAACCGTCCCGCCTCCATCCGCAGGATGTCGTTGCCGGTAAAGCGGACGGGACTGTCGTCGGTGCGGCCGATGCCCACCCAGCGGCCCGCCACCATCTCACCATCGACCAGCGGTTTGATCTCGATCACAAACGTCAAGTCGGCGAAATCTCGCTCGTAGAGCACCTTGCCAGAGGTCATGACCGACGACTACCCCGATAGCACGTCGAGTAACCGGTCCAGGTCGTCCTCGGTGTTGTACAGGTGAAAGCCGACTCGGACGGCACCGGCCCGGATCGATGCCCGGATGCCTGCGCGCTTGAGTTGCTCGGCGGCCGCGGTCGGGATCGAGACGATCGCCGAATCCTCCGGCGGCAGTTGTAGTTCCGCGCGCAGCCGACGGGCCAGGCCCAGCGCGTGCGCCTCGATCGCGTGACGGTCCAGCGAGGCCAGCCATGGCAGCGTCAGGCCGGAGCCCAGCGCGCTGAACCACGACGGCGACGCGTCGAACCGGCGCGCACTGTCGGCCAGCCGCAGCGGCAGCCCATAGATCGTCGACCACGGTTCCGCACCCGCGTACCAGTTGGCGGCGTGCGGAATCATCAAGCTGGCGACCCTGTCGCTCAACGACATCCACGCGGTGCCGCGCGGCGCCAGCAGCCACTTGTACACCGCCGCGGCGGTGACGTCGGCCCACGGCAGGTCGACCCGCTTCCAGCCCACCGCCTGGGTGACGTCGATGACGGTCAAGGTGTCCGCTTGGGCCACGTTCGCGCGCAGCGCGTCCACGTCCAGGACCGCGCCATCGGCGGACTGAACCAGGCTCGCGGTCACCACGTCGTAGTCCGCCGCGGTCGCCACCAGCTCGTCAGGGCTGAGCTCGGTGACGGTGACGCCGCGTGCCGCCTGAGCTGCGAACGGGAAGGTGGTACTGGTGAATTCGCCGGACAGCGTCGCCACCCGGCTGCCGTCCGGGATCGCGGCGGCGACCAGGCCGAGCATCGCGGACACGTTGCCGCCCATCGCCACCGAGTCGACCGGGACACCGACCAGCGAGGCGTAGCCGGCCCGGCCCGCGCGCACGGGTTCGTCGAACGACGTGGCCTCCATCGTCCCGGCCTGCCACCCGCGCAGGCAGTCCTGCAGCGCTTCGACGAGGAACTGCGGCGGTAGTCCATAGGTGGGCGAATTAAGGAAACCTTCGGCGCCAACGAATTCGGCTCCGAACGCCTCGCGCGTCAAGACTGCCGTCATTGCTGCGGCGGCTCTTCGCCACGCAACCGTGCCCGCAACTGCTCGCGGTCCTTGCGCCGGCGCGCGTCGAACGCGGCGATGCTGGCGGTGGCGCGTCGGCGCAGCGGGGCGAACAGCCAGATGCCGACCGGCAGCGCGATCACGATCGCGAACAGCAGGGCGATGACCAGTGGGAAGTCCCGCACGCCCAGCAGACGGCCGGCCCCGAAGATGGCGGCGGTCAAGACGAGCACCAGCAACAGCCGGGCCAGCGTGTAGAGCAGGACGTCCACCACGAGGCGGGCTCCGGGGCGATCCTCCGACACGGCCCGAGCCTACCGACGGCGCGTATATTTGAATCAAGGAGGTTTTGCGTGGCTTATCTACTCCTCGTGCTGGTCTTGGCCGTTCTGGTGTACGTCGGCTGGCGGCTTACCCGCGATACTGCGCGCCGGCCGAAGACGCGTTCGATCGGCCCGGACGACGACCCGGACTTCCTGCGTCGGCTCGGCCACGAGGACAACCCGCGCCCGTAGCGGTCCCTCGGCCTAGAACAGGTCGCCGGTCCGCTTCGCACCCGGGAACCCGTCGGCGACCACCGCCGCGAGTTCGATCAGCGCCTCCCGCGTCTCCCGCCTCAGCCGCTCCAGGCTGATCTCCGCGCCCTCCTCCAGATGCGGGTCGAACGGCACCAACCGCACCGCCCGGCAGCGCCGGGAGAAGTGGTCGACGACCTTCTGCAGGTCGACCTTGCCCGACCGCGGGCGCACCGCGTTGATCACCGCGATCGAGTTGCGGACCATGTCCTGGTGGCCGTGCGCGTCGAGCCAGTCCAACGTCGCCGCCGCGCTGCGGGCACCGTCGACCGAGCCGGAGCTGATGACGACCAGCACATCGGCCTTGGCCAGCACCGCCGACATGGCCGAATGCATCAACCCGGTGCCGCAGTCGGTGAGCACCAGGCTGTAGAAGCGCTCCAGCACCTCCAGCGTCCGGGCGTAGTCGTCGGCGCTGAACGCCTCGGACACCGCCGGGTCGCTCTCCGAGGCCAGCACCTCCAGCCGGCTCGGCCCCTGCGACGTATAACTGCGGACATCGCTGTAGCGCCCGATGCCCTCGGCGTCGCGCAGCAGGTGGCGCACCGTGGCCGGGGTCTCCAGCGGCACCTTCTGGCTCAGCGTGCCGCGGTCGGGGTTGGCGTCGACCGCCACCACCCGATCGCCGCGGATGGAGGCGAACGTTGCGCCCATCGTCGCGGTGATCGTCGTCTTGCCCACCCCGCCCTTCAGCGACAGCAGGGCGATGCGGTAGCAGCCCTGCAGCGACTGGTTGACCTGCGCGAGCAGGTCGTTGTAGTGGGTGACCTTCGGGCTTTCGCCCAGGTTGATCTGCTTGAACGAGGAGAGGTAGAGCCACTTGCGCCAGCCGGCCGACGGCGGCCGCTTGGCCAACCGCAGCAGCGTCGCGGTGGACAGGTCCGGGTAGGGCGGCGGGCCGGCCTGCGGCGTGCCCTGGTCCAGCGGCGTGCCCGGGCCCAGCGGCAAGCCGTTCGGCGGCGTCGGGGCGGTCCAGTCCGCCGGCGGCGTCCCCTCGGCCGCTGGGTCGGTGAACCGCTGCTGCGACCGAAAGCCAGGCGACGGATGCTCAGACAACGGCTAATCCCCTCTCGTTAGCGGTTCAGGTGAGTCAGCTGACTCCGGCGTACGAATGCAGCCCGACGGTCACCAGGTTGATGAAGAACAGGTTGAACACCATCGCGACGAAGCCGGCGACGTTGATCCACGCCGCCTTCTTGTCGCGCCAGCCCGCCGTCGAGCGGGCGTGCAGGTAGGCGGCGTAGATCACCCACGCGATGAACGACACCGTCTCCTTGGGGTCCCAGCCCCAGTACCGGCCCCAGGCCTCCTCGGCCCAGATCGCGCCGAAGATGACGCCGAACCCGAACACCGGGAACGCGAAAATCGTTGTGCGATAGGCAATGCGGTCCAGCGTCTGCGCATCGGGCAGCCGCGCGACAATACCGGCCACAGCGCCCCCGGCGTCGGGCTGGCCCCACCGCGACATCTTGACCAAGAACAGAATGCTGGCCACACCCGCGACCAAAAACACCCCGGAACCGAGGCTGACCACCGACACGTGGATCGGCAGCCAGTAGGACTGCAGCGCGGGCATCACCGGCGCGGCGTTGGTGTAGAGCCAGCGGCCCGACACCGTCAGCAGAATCAGCACCGGAACGAGCACGAAGACCCACAGCGAGCGGTACTGCGGTCGGCGCAGCACGATCGCGGCCGCGACCAGACCGGAGAAGCAAGTCAGGTTGATGAACTCGTACATGTTGCCCCACGGCACCCGCGCGGTGGCCAGGCCGCGCAGCACGATGCACGCGAGCAGCAACCCGATGCCGACGTAGACGAGTGCCAGGCCCGCCCCGCCGATGCGCTCGTCGACCGGGCGCCGCGGTTTTTCGGCGACCGCGCCGGGGATGGTGCTGTCGGCGGTCACGCCGCCCGCGGCTGTACTGGATGTCGCCGGCCGAGCGGCTCCGACGAGTTCACGGTCGGCGATTTTCCGGCTGCGGCTATAGGCCAGCTCGACGGCGAGCAGCAGCAGCGCAAGGACGAGCACGACCACCGACGACGTGAAGGCCCAGTCCGAGTACCGGGCCAACCCGATGTCGATGTGGTCGGTATTCATCAGACCTTCTCCCTTGACGGCCGGTCCGCCGCGCCGAGTCCGTCCTGGGGGCACCTCCCGCCCGGAGGGCAGGGGGACAGGCGCTCCGACAGCCGCTCGAACTCGTCGCCCCACCCGGAGTTGTCGGTGCGGGCCAGGCCGCCCAGCTCGACGCTTACCGTACCCGGCGTCCCTGCACGAGCGATCCGAACCCATACCCGGCGCCGCCGGACGATCAGCGACACCAGCAGCCCGGCCATCATCGTCAAAGCGAACACCAGCACCCACACCTGGGCGGGGTCGTGGGAGACCTGCACGTTGATGAACGGCACCGCGCCGTCGAACCGCACGACGGTGCCGTCGTCGAGCCGGGTCCCCTCGCCGGCACGGAGGTTGACCCGCGCCATCTTGGTCAGCCGGCCCTGTTCGATGAGCCGCGGGTCCAAGCTGAACAGCGACTGCGGCCGACCGGTGTCCAGGCCGCTGTCGCCCTGGTAGATGTCGACGGCCACGGCGGGGTCGTTCAGGGCGGGAAAGCTCGACGACAGCAGCGTTCCGTGGAGCAGTTCCGTCGGGGCGAACAGGCCCTGAATGGCGATCTGATTCTTGCGGCGTTCGTCCGGATCGGGGTAGCTGCCGCCGGGTGGGTCGACCCGGATCACCCCCGACGACAGCAGGGTGAGCGGATCGTCCGGCCGCCACTGCACGGTCTGGGTGCGGGTCTGCCCGTCGGGGAAGGTGACGGTGAACGTCGGGGCATAGCCGTGGCCCTGCAGGTACACCCGGTCGCCGCCGACCCGCAGCGGATGGTTGACCTCGAGCCGGTAGGGCCGCCAGGTGTTGGTGGTCAGGTCGGCGCCGGCCTGGTAATCGATGTCCGCGGCGAACGACGTGGCCTGCCCGGACGGCAGATACTGTGCGTCGAAGTCGTTGACCCGCACGCACATCGGGTGCAGCGAGGTGCCGTCGACGATGTTGCCGGCTCGGAACGAGTCGAATGCCGCCGGCGACGCCGAGCAGAAGCCGGGTCCGCCGTCGGCGATGACGATGACATTGCCCTCGTAACCGAACAGCCTGCCGACGGCCACCGCCACCAGCAGGCCCAGCAGCGAGAAGTGGAAGACGATGTTGCCGAACTCGCGCAGATACCCCTTCTCGGCAGAGACTTCGGTGATTCCGCCCTCGGTGCGGGTGACCCGGCGCCAGCCATGTAGCCGGTTCGACACCGTTGCGGCGATGGCGTCGGGCTCGCCGGCCGCCTCGGCGGTGCGGTGTTTGGGCAGCCGGCCCAGATTGCGCGGGGCGGGCACCGGCGTGGCCCGCAGGCTGCGGACGTGTTCGATCAGCCGTGGGGCAAGGCAGCCCACCAGCGAGACGAACAGCAGCACGTAGACGGCGGTGAACCAGAAGCTGGAGAACACCTCGAAGGCCTGCAGGCGGTCCAGCCACGGCCCGATGGCCGGATGATCGGCGATGTACTGCTCGACCTTGCTTTCGTTGAGGCTGCGCTGCGGCAGCAGGGCACCCGGGATCGCGGCCAGCGCCAGCAGGAACAGCAGCACCAGCGCCGTGCCCATCGAGGTCAGCGTTCGCCAGGTGTTGCGCACGAACGCCAAAGCGCCCCTCATACCGGCAATCTCACGTCGCTGACGAACGCGTCGCGCACCCACGAGACGAACTCGTTCCACACCCCGGTCACCAGTGCAGCACCGACCAGGATCAGCAACACGCCGCCGAAGATCTGGATTCCGCGGGTGTGCCGACGCAGCCAGCCAAGGCCCTGCACGGCGCGTGCCGAGCCAAAGGCCAACAGCACGAAAGGGATTCCCAAGCCGAGGCAGTAGGCGATGACCAGCACGACACCACGGGCCACATTGGCACCGTCGGTCGCCGACGCAACCGCTATCACCCCGGTCAGCGTCGGGCCCAGACACGGCGTCCAGCCGAGCGCGAACACCGCACCCAGCAGCGGCGCACCGCCGATCGTCGATAGCTGCCGCGGCACGAACCGGGTATCCCGCTGCAGTACCGGAATGAAACCGACGAACACCAGCCCCATCACGATCGTGATCACGCCGCCGATACGTTGCAGCAGTAGCTGATTGGTGATCAGCGTGGAGGTCATGCCCAATACCGCGACGGTACCGAGCAAGAAGACTGCGGTGAACCCGGCGACGAACAGCGCGGCGGCCCCCGCGATGCGAAGCCGGGCCGTTCTGACGGCGAGTTGTCCTGGTTCCTCCTCCACCCCGACCACCGCGGCGAGATACGACACATAACCCGGTACCAACGGCACCACACACGGCGACGCGAACGACACCAGGCCGGCGAGCACCGAGATGCCCACCGCCACCAGAACCGGTCCCGCGGCCGCGATCTCGGTGAATCCGGTCATGTCTGCGACACCGGTTCGTCCAGCAGGCGCTCTACCACGGGTTGCAGGTCCTCGGCGAGCAGTTCGCGCAAGAACACCGCCGCCACCCGGTGCTGGCGGTCCAGCACGATCGTGGACGGGATGACCGTGGTCGGGTACTTGCCGCCGAACGCGATCATGGTGCGCATCGCCGGGTCGTAGATGGAGGGAAACGTTACCTTCCGGTCGACGACGAAGTCGCGGGCGGCGTCGCGGTTGTTGTCGCGCACGTCGATGCCGAGGAACGCGGCGCCCTGCGCCTTGGTGGCGTCGTACACCTTCTGCAGCTGGCCGATCTCGGAGCGGCACGGCCCGCACCACTGTCCCCACACGTTGATCACCACGACCTTGCCGGCGAAGTCGTCAAGCGAGACGCTCCTGGCGGGGTCCATCAGCTCCGGCCCGGCCAATGGCCCTGGGCGGCCACGGCTTTCGGGCGGGTCGTAGAAGATGTCGGTCTTGCCGCCGGGCGCGACGAATTCGAAGGTGCCGCCCTGCGCGACGGCGTCGTCACCGGTGGAACATCCGGCGAGCACGGCCAGCGCCGCGCTCGCGATGACGACCCACTGCCTCACCGGTCAGCCAGCTCCGCATAACCCCAGCCGACGTAGGAGTCTCCGTGGAAGTAGAAGGACGTCAGCGAGGCCAGGTTGCACAACCGCCGGGTCGGGAAGTGATGCAACGGCTTTCCCATCATCGCGCGGCGCAGCGTTTCGACGGGCAGCTGATGACTGACGCACACGGCCTCGTGCCCGGCGGCCTTGATACGGGCCCGTTCCAGCGCCGCCGTCATCCGCGCCGCAACCTGCTTGTAGGGCTCGCCCCATGACGGCGTGCGCGGGTTCCGCAGATGCCACCAGTTGCGCGGGTCGCGCAGGGCTCCGTCGCCCGGCGAGGTCTTCTCGCCCTGGAAGAGGTTCAGCGATTCGATCAGGTCGTCGTCGGTGTCGACCGGCAGGCCGTGCCGTTCCGCGATCGGCGCCGCGGTTTCCTGTGCGCGCTCCAACGGCGACGCGACCACATACACGATGTCGCGGTCGGCCAGCCAGTCGGCGACCTGTCGCGACTGCGCGAGGCCCTTTTGCGACAGGTGGTAGTCGGGCAGTCGTCCGTAGAGGATCTTGTCGGGGTTGTGGACCTCGCCGTGTCGCATCACGTGCACGATTGTCTTCTCGCTCACGGCTTGGCCTCGGCGGCGGCGCGGGCGGCGGCGGGCAGGGCAGCGGCGATCCGGTCGAACGCGTCGTCGTCCAATGCGGCCGACACGAACCAGGTTTCGAACGCGCTGGGCGGGGGGTAGACGCCGCCGTCCAGCAGCGCATGGAAGAACGCCGGATAACGCCACGTCTGGCTGGCCCTGGCCGCCGCGAAGTCCGTCACCGAGTTGTCGGTGAAGAACACGCTTAGCATGTTGCCTGCCCGCGGAATCTGGTGCGGCACACCGGCGTCGGTCAGAGTGTGGGAAAGCAGCCCGGTCAGCCGATCGGCGTTGGCGTCAAGCGCCGCATAGACCGCGTCGTCGGCCGCGCGCAGCGTCGCCAGCCCCGCCGCCATCGCGACCGGGTTACCGGACAGCGTGCCGGCCTGATACACCGGGCCGAGCGGGGCCAGCCGCTCCATCACCTCGGCCCGCCCGCCGAACGCCGCGGCGGGCAGGCCGCCGCTCATCACCTTGCCGAACGTGAACAGGTCGGCGTCGACCGGATCCATGCCGTACCAACCGGATCGGCTGACCCGGAAACCGGTCATCACCTCGTCGACGATCAGCAGTGCGCCGTGGTCGGCGGTGATGCGCCGCAACGCCGCGTTGTAGCCGGGCTCCGGCGGGACGGTGCCCATGTTGCCGGGGCTGGCCTCGGTGATGACACAGGCGATCTCGTCACCGAATCGGCCGAACACATCTTCCAGCGCGGGGATGTTGTTGTAGGGCAGCACAATCGTGTCGGCCGCGGCGGCGCCGGTGACACCCGGCGAGGACGGCAGCCCCAGGGTGGCAACGCCTGAACCCGCGTCGGCAAGCAGCGCGTCGCTGTGACCGTGATAGCAGCCGGCGAACTTGATGATCTTCGCGCGCCCGGTGAAACCGCGGGCCAGCCGGATCGCGCTCATGGTGGCCTCGGTGCCGGAGTTGACCAACCGCAGCCGGTCGACGGCGTCCACCCGTCCGATGATTTCTACGGCAAGCTCGGTCTCCGCCGGCGTCGGCGCGCCGAAGGACAGGCCGCCCGCCGCCGCGCGCTGTACGGCGTCGACGACGGCCGGGTGGGCGTGGCCCAGGATCATCGGGCCCCAGGAGCACACCAGGTCGACGTAGCGGTTGCCATCGGCGTCGGTCAGCCAGTAGCCCTGCGCGGAGGTGATGAACCGCGGGGTGCCGCCCACCGCCGTGAAAGCCCGCACCGGCGAGTTCACCCCGCCGGGGATGACGGCGCACGCGTCGGCGTACAGGCGCGCGGAGGCGTCGGTGCCCGCTGTCGTCCGGTCAGCACTGCGCATGGCCACCAGTGTCCCAGCCGGGCCCAGCGCGTCAACTACAGGGTGTAGTGGTCATTCCGGAGTCAGGCAGAAGACCGGGTGGTCGGCGTCGCTCGGCAGCTTGCGCCAGTAGCCCTCCACCACCCTGCCCGCCTTGGGCCGGTAGGCGGCAATGATCGGCCCCCGCTGCTCAACCGGCACTTCCGAGGCGATGTAATTGGTGCTGCCGAGCATGACGTTCGGGTTGGCCCGGACGTTCTTCACCCACTGCGATTCGCCGCGCGTCGACACCAGGTACTTGACCCCCTCGACCTCCGGCACCACCACCGGGATCAGCTGCGGTGCCATGCTGCCGCGCTTGGTCACGGTCAGCGTCTCGCTGTTGCTGATGCCGGTCGCCATCGCGATTTTGTTGAAGATCGTCCGGGTGAACCATGGAGGCTTGAGGTAGG